>NZ_JBHUON010000012.1:0-118114 GCF_042686155.1 Mucilaginibacter antarcticus
CCGTAATTGTGTAAACCTATTTTAGTACTAACTTTAAAGTGTAAACTAACACCAGTATTAACAACCAATAGTGTAAACTTTTTTCAGGACGGGTCAACGAGCGACACTGTTTCACTCCAGCTGATTCACTTACTTTTAGGACAATCATCTACAAAGTGATAAAACATTGATTAACACGTAGTTAATTATAACAACTTAAATGGTTACTACTGTTTCAAACTGATTCGCTAAATTTTGTATAATACTGATCTATAGGTAATTAAATGTTCTTACTGTTTCAACTGTTTCACTTATTTTTGAAACAAAACAAACCTCACAGATACCGGCATAACCTAGGTTTTAACCAGGGCTAACAGCTTTCTTTTTGTTTGATTTATACCCGGTTTACCAGCTTAAATCCCTAATTTAGTCGGGATATGCAATCATTTGAAATTGACAAAACCGACCTTGTTCGCCTTAAAACCGCGCTTCAGGGCGATGATGCTGAATTAGAGATAGTTCTGAAAGACTATCACGCGTCAGAGATTGCCATATTATTTGAAAAACTTGCGCAGGAGGATAAAGAACGTATTATCAATATCCTGCCAACTGATGTAGCGTCGGACGTGTTCGCAGAAATGGACGAAGAGCAAAGTCCCGGCGAGTTGCTGATCAATCTCGACCCGGAGAAACGGTCTGAGATTGTAGAAGAGCTTGACTACGATGATGCTACTGATATTATCTCGCAGTTGGATGAAGCCGAGCAGCAAGAAATCCTTGAAGACATAGACGAAGAGGATGCCAGCAGCATCCGGGCCCTGCTAAGTTATGACGAGAACACGGCTGGCGGCTTGATGAACTCGGCACTCATCTGTGTTAATATCAATTCTGATAAGAAGGGCGCGCTGGATGACATTATCCGGCAATCGGAAGAGATGGAAGAGTTCTACACCATTTATGTGGTTAATGATGACCGTATCCTTCAGGGTGTTGTATCCATTAAAGACGTCATTAAGGCCCACGCCGATGCCAGGATCCAAGACATCTACAAAGATGAACCGGTATTTGTAAAAGCCGATCTCGATCAGGAAGAGGTTGCCAAGCTGATATCGCAATACAACCTGACCGCTATACCTGTTGTTGATGATGATATGCGGCTTTTGGGTCGCATTACGGTTGATGATATCATTGACGTAATGGAGCAGGAGAGCACCGAGGACATGTTAAAAATGTCCGGTGTATCAGAAGACGAAGAATTGAGCGGTAACTGGGTAGAAGCTGTTAAAAGCCGTTTACCCTGGCTTATAGTCAACCTGGGCACCGCGTTCCTGGCAGCTTCGGTAATCAGGCATTTTGAAAATATACAGCAACAGTTCCCGGTTATTGTCGCTTACCTTACCATTATCAGTGGTATGGGGGGCAACGCTGCCACGCAGGCACTTGCTGTAACGATAAGAAGAATATCCTTAACAGATCTGACTGATAACCAGGCATACCGCACTGTCCTGAAAGAGTTCTCTGTTGGGCTGATCAATGGCGCAGTGAATGGTTTAATTGTGTTTTCATTTGCCTTGTGGTATGATAAAAACCCGATGCTGGGCTTGGTGATCTTGTTGGCCATGACCGGTAATCTCGTTATCGCAGGCCTTACCGGGGCATCTATTCCTTTGATCCTAAAACGTTTAAATGTTGATCCGGCTGTTGGGTCATCAATCATCATAACCACATTTACAGATTGTATTGGCTTTTTGCTGCCGTTATGGTTAGCATCAACACTTTTATTGTAAATTTGGAACCTCAAAACTTTATAGCTATGGCAGAAGTAAGACACGATTGGACTAAAGAACAAATAACCGAAGTATATAACACACCATTGCTTGACCTTATTTACAAGGCTGCAAGTATTCACCGCGAAAACACGGATTACGCCGAAGTGCAGATCAGCTCGCTGATCTCTATCAAAACGGGTGGCTGCCCCGAGGATTGCGCATATTGCCCCCAAGCTGCCCGCTATAACACAGGTGTTGATGTGCATGCTATTATGCCTAAAGAAGAAGTATTAGCCGTAGCACAACGTGCGAAGGATGGTGGCGCATCAAGGCTTTGTATGGGTGCTGCCTGGCGCGAAGTACGCGACAACCGCGACTTTGACAAAGTACTTGATATGGTGAAAGCCGTCAACGGCTTGGATATGGAGGTTTGCTGCACTTTGGGCATGCTTACCGAAAACCAGGCCCAGCGCTTAGCGGATGCCGGTTTATATGCCTACAACCACAACTTAGATACATCTGAAGACGATTATAAACGTATCATCACCACGCGTACCTACGACGACCGTTTGCAAACACTAGAACACGTGCGTAAAGCTAAAATATCTGTATGTAGCGGTGGTATCATAGGTTTAGGCGAGACTACTGCAGATCGTATATCAATGCTAAAAACGTTATCAAACCTGCCTCAACATCCCGAGTCGGTACCCATTAATGCTTTGGTTCCGGTTCAGGGCACACCATTGGCAGACCAGCCGCGGGTATCAGTGTGGGACATGGTTCGGATGATAGCCACAACCCGTATCATTATGCCTAAAACTGTTGTGCGTTTATCGGCAGGCCGTACAGAAATGAGCACGGTTGAACAAGCATTTTGCTTTATGGCAGGCGCTAACTCAATATTCGCAGGCGAAAAGCTGTTAACTACGCCAAACCCATCATTTGATGAAGACATGGCAATGTTCGAGCTATTGGGCCTAACCCCACGCAAAGCCTTTAAAAATGGTCGCCCGGAGATCAAAGAGATCCGGGAAATGAGTATTAACGAAGTAATATAAGCCCTTTATAATCGGAATAGTAAGGCACACTGTATATAGTTTACTTTACTATTCCATCAGTAATCTTTGCAATATCATTACTGATCTTACTGATAAACTCCAGCTGTTCTTTTAATAATTTATCGGTAACCGTAGGTGTTGTCTCTTCGGACGGATCTGCTTTTTCTCCGGTAAATTCGCAGCGTTCGCCCCCGAGCTTTTTGCTTGTTTCGTTAAGCACGTTAATGCTTTTCTTTACCAGCTTCAATATGTCTGGCGTAGTTTTGTGCATTCCTTTAACTGTAATTTCAGAAGCCACTGTTGCCGTGTATGACGATAGGATATGATTTAAAACCACAAATTTGTGAATATCTTTAATGTTATGCTGTTTGCTCTTCGGTTCTGATGTCATCCGCTCAAAAGCCGCTGATAAGTTGGCCGACTTAACGAATACGTCTTTGCGAGCCAATTTATACTCTGTTGTGGTTACAGTTTTTCCCGTTATGGATTTGGCAATCTTTACCAGATAATTCACTTCGCTGTATATTACTTCGGCCAGTGTTTTCTTTATGAGTTCAAACTCCCAGGTAGGGAAGATAAGATAGCTTGCGATAAACGCAATGGTTGAACCAACAATGGTATCCAAAATTCGTTCTCCAACAATATCAATGTGCCCTATTTTCAAAAACTTGAAAAGGATAAGGACGTAAGGTGTCATAAAAATCACACTCACAACGTAATTTAACCTCTGAAAACTGTAAGTGCCGATCATAAATAATAGCATTAAGGCAAACTGTATGTTGTTGTCAGGCACAAACAGCAATATGGCAATACCAATCAACCCACCGGATATAGTGCCTATAAGCCGCTGGTAATTGCGTTGTTTAGATAAGCTAAAGCCCGGCTTTAATATTACTATAATAGTTAATAATACCCAGTAACTGTGGTGGCCCAGGGCCAGATTCTTAGCAACTACAAACCCTATCAAACAAACCAGCGATACCCGTAAGGCGTGCTTAAAGGCAGCCGAATCTAAAGTGAAACTTCCAAAAAATACATGTGGTTCAAAATCCTGGTGAGTTACAAATTTAGAATACTCAACATCATGCTTGTTCTCTATTAATATTTTCGATGAACTGGAGTTATAGTAATTAAATATGTTTTCGATCTCTTTATTCAGATCACGCAGGTTAATCAATATCTTTTTGAGTACCAGGTTGCTTGTTTCGTGAGCATTGCCGATGGCATCTATGTTTATTTTTAGTTGCTCAAGGGCCGGGGTGAAATCGGTTAATTGTGCATACCGGGTATTTGACAGTATAGCGTAGCCAATATTCTCTAATTCGTCCGCCATTTTATGTACCAGGTTGCCAACGTCTGACAATATTCCGGTGGTCTGGAATTTTTGACGTAGTTGATCATAATCATAGTGAGTAGCCATTATTTGTTCAAACATGTCAACCAGATCAACAAAAGTTAAAACCAATATCCTGCTTGCGTTGGTCGACTCGCGGGCCATAACCCTGCTTTTAAACAACAGTTCTCTTACAGCGTCCTGGTGTTGACTTACATGTATTTGTTGCGACACCAACCTGTGATAATTAGCATCGATGTCAGTACCCGGCAAATAAAAGTCACCTTTTATTCGGAGAAATCTAACGACGTCGCCTACATTCTCTCCCAAAGCTTGCTGTGCCGCGCGATAAGGGCGTATACCGAAGAAAATAAGGCTGAATATCATGTACCATACGCCACCGGCTAATATCTGCAAACTGTAAGTTAATACCTCGTCGGCGTGTATCTCCTTATCCATCATAAATATCATGATCAGCAAGGCCGAAGTACCTACTGACGCTGCACGATTGCCATATACCACGAACATGGAAAAAAGAAAGGAAAACACTGTAACCTCAAACCCGAGAGTATACACATTAAGGCGGGCAAACCCAGTGGTAGCGGCAACTATAAATAGGCATAAATTGCCTATAGCCATGCCGTTACGTTTATGTGTTACCGGGCCGGGATTATCAATTACGCAGATACAAAGCGCGCCTAACGAAAATGTTAAGCCAAGATCAAATTTATTAAGCTGTAAAAACGCAATTGACGGCAGGAGGATACCCAATGAAATACGCAAGCCGTCAGAAAAATACTGACTAAAAAAAAAGCTCTTTATTTCTTTTGATTGGATCATTGTACTGCAAATCTCGTTAAAAAATGGATGATATAGCGATTTGACAAAATTTTATCTTTCTCCTGTTTTTATAATCAATATTGGTGTCAATGATGATTATTTTTAATAATAATTCAACTTTTAATGATTTTAGTTTAAATTCACACCGATTTAAGGTTTATCTATAGAGCAAGCCTTCTTTTTTACATCTTTATATATCTATTATGTCTTCTACGTTAAAACTCAGCCAAAGAGAAACAGCATTTAATAATGAGGTGGTCACCCGCTTCGAGTTATATAACAGCTTATTTCAAACGCTGCCTTTTTACCAGGTTAAAGAGATCGGTATTTTACTACCGTTCTTTGGTTCGCATTGTGAAAAGGGTGCGAGTAGGGAGGAGTCACCAACAGAGATCATTGAATCCTTCTTTAAAAAATACGCACCGGATATAGATCACCGCGAGCAACTTAACCGTATGTTCAGGTTCATACAATATATCGAACGTCAGGTGGTTTTGTTTGATGCTATTGAAGATTCTTCGTTTGGTAAGATAGGCCGGGCAGATGACGTAGGTACGCTAGCCGGTTTACTGCAATCGGCGGCTAGTAGTGATGATGCGCGTGAAAAGATCAGCGAAAAGCTAAAAAATTTTTCATTGCGTTTAGTACTAACAGCGCACCCTACACAGTTTTACCCTAGCACGGTGTTGGGTATCATGAATGATTTGATCGACGCCTTAAAAACTAATGATATCACCAGCATAGACGTTTTACTACAGCAATTGGGTAAAACACCTTTCTTTAACAAAAAAGCGCCAACCCCGGTCGACGAAGCAGTGAGTTTAGTATGGTTCCTTGAAAACACACTTTACCACGCAATAACCGGCATTCAAACCAAACTTGAAGAAGAGTTTGACATCGATATAGATCGTTCATCTCAGCTTTTACAATTAGGTTTTTGGCCGGGCGGTGATCGGGATGGTAACCCTAATGTAAATACCAAAACAACTTATGACGTGGCCTGCCTGTTAAGACAGATCATCTTCCGTTGTTACTACCGTGATTTTAGAGTGTTGAAGCGTAGAATTACCTTTAGAGGAATAGAGCAAACAATGGCTGCGCTTGAGACGCTATTGTATGAAAATGCTTTTACCAAGAATCCGCATAACGCTAAAGATTTACAAAGCGAATTATTAGTCCTGTTAGATAGTATAAGCGAAACCCTGATAACAAGCCATGATAGCTTGTTTGTTGACATTGTTGATGATCTGTCGCGTAAAGTGCGCTTGTTTGGTTGCTTCTTTGCAACGCTGGATATCAGGCAGGATAGCCGCATATTACGTGATGTGTTTAATTATGGCATTGAAAAAGGGATAGCTACCGGCTTGCCGGCTAACTATAATGAGTTAAGCGAAGCGGAAAAGCTAAGCAGCCTCAAATTTAATGAGTTACATTTTCTGACACCGGAAGATGCCGATGATATGACCAAGGATACGCTTAACACAATAGAATTGGTTAAGCATATCCAGTACACCAATGGAGAAAAAGGGTGTCAGCGCTTCATAATCAGTAACTGCCAGCAGGCATCTGATATCTTACAGCTGATTAATCTTTTTTTATGGACCGGCTGGAAAGCTGAAGGCCTAACGGTTGACTTTATGCCACTATTTGAAACCGTTAAAGATTTGGAAGTAGCTGCCGAGGTGATGGAGAAATTATATACCCACCCGTTTTATAAAGAGCATTTAAAGCGCCGTGGCAATTTGCAGAGTATTATGTTAGGTTTTTCTGACAGCACTAAGGATGGCGGTTACCTTATGGCCAACTGGTCTATTTATAAAGCCAAAGTTGAGTTGACGGCAATGGCGCGTAAGTATGATATCGACCTGGCGTTTTTTGATGGCCGTGGCGGCCCACCCGCACGTGGTGGTGGTAAAACTCACCGTTTTTACGCGTCTATGGGCAATGAAATAGCTAATGATCATATTCAGCTAACTATTCAGGGTCAAACGGTAAGTTCGCAATACGGATCGGTTGAGACAGCACGTTTCAACGTGGAACAGCTAATACACGCGGGTGTTACATCAGCGTTAAATACAAACGAAAAAGAGGTACTAAGCTCAGACCAGAAAGACCTGATAACAGATATGGCTGAAGCAAGCCACGAATTGTTTTTAGCTTTAAGAAAACAACCTTTGTTTGTTGAATACCTGGAGAAGTTTAGTCCGTTAAAACTACTTTCCAAAACCAATATCAGCAGCAGGCCAACCAAACGTAATGCTGATGCACCTTTAAAACTGGAAGACTTGCGCGCAATTAGTTTTGTGACCGCGTGGAGCCAGTTAAAACAAAGCATCCCGGGTTTTTATGGGGTTGGTACAGCTTTAAGTAAAATGAAGCAAGAGGGCAGATGGGCAGCGGTTGAAGAATTGTACAATAGCTCAGGTTTCTTTAAAACAATGTTGGATAACTGTATCATGTCAATGTCTAAATCTGACTTTAGGGTAACTGCTTACCTTGAAAAGGATGAGAAATTTGGCGCCTTTTGGAAACAGCTTAAAAACGAATATGAGCAAACTAAGGCGCTGTTGTTAGAGTTAACGGGAACTACCATATTAATGGAAGACGCACCAGTGGATCGTCGTTCTATCGGTATCCGAGAAAAAATAGTATTGCCGTTGGTTATTATGCAGCACTATGCGCTAAACTGCCTTAACAATACCACGGATAAGGATCTTATTGAAGTGTACAATAAGTTGGTTATCAGGACCGTATACGGCATAGTTAACGCTGGTCGTAACCTGGCATAAGGTACCATAGCGCCGCGCACTTTCGGGGCGCTATGGTCTAATAAATAATTACACTTATAGTTAATTGTTTTAAACCTGTGGTGTTTATATTTGTCTATACCAGTATATAAACCCAAGGCCTAAAATGAAGAATGTAATTTACACCCTGTCTGTAATAGTGGTTGTGCTTATCATGACCTCATGTAAAGAAAATAAACGAGCCAAAAACTATAATCGTTTAATTGATGATGGCAGCGTTCTGTTTATTCAACAGGGCCTTGAGGAAGCACAAACTGAGATCGCAGCAGCTAAAATAGCTCAATCGGTTTCTAAGGATGCGCGTATTTTAATTTTCGCAAAAAGCGCAGTGCTTGATCATTTGACGAGTAACGAAGGACTAGAGCAAATAGCAATTAACAATAAAGTACGGGGTGGCGATTCAATAAGCGTTACTCACCAAAAAACTATAGACAGCCTGGGCACGCTGGCCGGTACTGCATTCAATAAAGCTTATATTCAATTTATGGTAACCAACCATCAGGCTGCTGTAAAGTCTTATAAAATAGCGTCAACCGATAAGATTGAAGAGATCCAACAGTTTGCACGAAAAACCCTTCCATTACTTAGGACTCATCTTGATTCAGCCAACTCAATTTTAGCTGATTTAAAATAGTTTTAGCTGTTGTAAAGGTGGTTTAGCTTTACCAAAAACGGTACGACCTCCATATTTCCAGGAGTTGCCCCTTTCTTCTTCAATTACTTTATCAAAGTTAGCATTTGGGGTGAAATCCTGTTCCGCGCTTTGTGCTATTTGGGTTAGTCGTTTTATCGCTTCGGTCTTATCACTGTTGCCTAATTTGGCCTTATGAATGGCCGTTTGTAATACATTGATAGTCTCATCGTAAACCTTTGTAGGCACTGGGAAGGGGTGTCCATCTTTACCCCCATGTGCAAATGAAAAGCGGGCTGGATCTTTAAAGCGGGAAGGTGTGCCATGAATAACCTCGCTCACCAAGGCCAGGGATTGTAAAGTCCGTGGACCTAATCCCTTCAACAAAAGCAGCTCTGCAAAATCTTCTGGTTTATTTTCATGAGCCAGCCATAACACTGCCCCTAATCGTTTAAGATCAATATTTTCGGCCCGTACATCATGATGCGATGGCATTACAAGCTTATTAATCTCTTTGAGCATTTTGTCCGGATGTTCACTGGCTATCTGCATTACGCCATTACGGGTTGGCTCAGCCTTACTATCAGCAATATTTAAAATATAGCCTTGGTTTTTTCCGTGGATAGCCGTATGAGGATCGCTGATAAAACTATCTAGTTGCTCAGAATGCCAGTGATATCTGCGCGCGGTACTGGAAGCATCGCTCATTCCTTGTTGAACGACGCACCATTTCCCGGTATCGGTCAAGATAAAATTGTGGGTGTATAATTGAAAGCCATCTTGTATGGCCGTATTGTCAACCTTAGCGCTTAGCTTGCTGCATTTTACCAGGTAGGCACCGTCCAGCCCTGTGCGTTCGCTTATTCTTAATAGCTCGTCGGGCGTTTGTTTGGAGTATTTTCCTTTACCACCGCATATGTAAAGCCCTAAATCTTTACTATGGGGGTTAATAGCGCGTTTCAACGCCCCCATAACGGAAGTCGTAATACCCGATGAATGCCAATCCATCCCCATCACCGCCCCGAGGCTTTGAAACCAAAACGGATCGCTAAGGCGGCGTAATACCTCGTCTTTGCCATAATCTAGTACTATGGTTTCTACCACAGCTAAACCCAGTTTGGCCATTCTTTGGGCAAGCCACTGAGGTACATAACCGTAATGTAAAGGTAAATCGGCACTTCCTGAACGCTTCATACTAACAAATTTAGCAAATTAAAATTGGTAAACATCGTATTGCAAAAACTACTACATTAGCTAAACCAATACTACCTCAATGATTAAAACCCTGTTTATTGCTTTACTGTGCCGGTTAAGTACCTCTGTGTATAGCCAGTCGGCACCAAAGCCGTATGGCCCGTTACCAACAAAGGGGCAACTGCAATGGCAGGAAACAGAGATGTATGCTATTATTCATTTTGGCCCGGATACTTATACAGACAAGGAGTGGGGCTTTGGCGATGAAAATCCTGCGGTCATGAATCCAACCAAGTTTAGTGCTACCCAAATAGTGGGTGCTGCTAAGGCCGGCGGGCTTAAAGGCATTGTTGTGGTTGCTAAGCATCACGATGGTTTCTGCATGTGGCCAACCAAAACTACAACGCACAATATCTCTAAAAGCCCTTATAAAAATGGTAAGGGTGATATTCTAAAAGAATATCGCGAAGCTTGCGATAAGTTAGGTATGAAAATGGGCGTGTACTGCTCGCCATGGGATCGGAATAACCCGCTGTACGGCAAGCCTGAGTATGTTACCGATGTTTACCGCAGGCAACTACTGGAACTATATAGCAATTACGGTCCGCTGTTTATTGTTTGGCATGATGGTGCTAACGGGGGCGATGGTTATTATGGTGGGGCGAAGGAGAAACGCACCATTGATCGATCTACGTATTATGGTTGGGATGAAACCTGGGGCATAGCGCGCAAACTACAGCCTAATGCCGTAATTTTTGGCGACGTTGGGCCTGATGTGCGCTGGGTTGGCAATGAGCGTGGCATAGCGGGCGAAACGAGTTGGGCAACCTACACACCGCATGCTCCGGAGGCTGGCAAATTGGCTGGCAATGGTTTTGTGTTGGATAAAGAAGGGATAGAAGGACATCGCGACGGTAAGTATTGGATGCCGGCCGAATGCGACGTTTCTATTCGCCCGGGATGGTTTTACCATGCAGATCAGGATGATAAAGTGAAGTCTCCGGCTGCTTTACTTAACCTATATTATAAAAGTGTAGGCCATGGCGCTTGCCTTGATCTGGGTTTGTCGCCAAATCGTTTAGGCTTATTGGCCGATGGTGACGTAAGGGCTTTGGCTGAATTTGGGAAGATTTTGGAGGCAACCTTTAAGATTAACCTTGCTAAAGGCGCTACCGTTACAGCCAGTAATGTCCGGGGAAGAAATAAAACTGTTTACGGCACGGCCAAATTATTTGATACTGACCGCTACAGCTATTGGGCTACAGATGACCATGTAACAACACCGGAGTTAGTAATAGACATGCATCAGCCTACAATATTTAACGTGATCCGCCTGCGCGAAAACATTAAGCTAGGTCAACGCATTGATGCCGTGGCGGTAGATGCCTATTTAGATGGCAAATGGCAGGAGCTAGCCACTGTTACAAGCATTGGTGGCAACCGGTCTATCCGCCTCGATAAGGATGTAACTGCCAGCAAAGTTAGGTTACGAATAATTAATGCTGCTGCCGGTATCGCGCTAAGCGACTTTGGCCTATATAAACAACCCAATATCTCTACCCAAAATTAATTACCCCAATCAATATGATATCCTTAAAAATAATTTCAATTTCAGCATTAACATTTATAGCCATGGCCGCAACAGCACAACACAATTTGTTTGATACTTCAGCCAAACCAACGTTGATTTCCAATCAGTTTGCCTTTACCGAGGGATGTTCGGTTGCCAAAAATGGCGACGTGTTTTTTACAGACCAACCGAACGATAAGATCTGGAAATATGAATTTGAAAGCGGTAAGTTATCAGTATTTCTGGATAAAGCGGGCCGCTCAAACGGCACCTATTTCGATAAAAAAGGAAATCTGATAACCTGTGCTGACGATAAGGGAGAGCTGTGGTCTATCAGTCCTAAGGGGAAAGTAACCGTTTTAGTAACTGACCTGGAAGGCAAACAGATGAATGGCCCTAACGATGTATGGCTGGACCTTAAAGGTGGAATTTACATGACCGACCCATACTATCAACGCGACTATTGGGCCCGTAAGAAAAAAGAGCTCGACGGCGAGCATGTTTACTATTTACCAAAAGGCAGCAAAACCCCGGTTAAAGTATGTGGCGATTTAAAACAACCCAACGGTATTGTCGGCACGCCGGATGGTAAATATCTGTATGTATCTGATCTGGGCGCCCAGAAAACTTATAGATACCTGGTTAACAAAGACGCGACCCTAAGCGAAAAAACTTTACTATTCAATCAAGGTTCAGACGGTATGACGCTGGATGAAAAGGGCAATATCTATATCACCGGCAAGGGAGTCACCATTTACAGTCCTGAAGGTAAAAAGATAGCCGTTATCCCTAATAAAGATAACTGGACGGGTAATGTTGTGTTTGGCGGTAAAAACCGTGATATTCTATTTATCACAGCATCAAAAAGCGTTTATATGCTGAAGATGAAGGTTAAAGGAGTAGAATAATTCATTTTTTATATAGCAATGGGTTTAAACCCATTGCTATATCATGACCTGGTATTTATATCCCAATATCCTATCCACATTTACGGTACTTACAATTTTCCAACTTTTCTTCTCGTGGGCAAATTCAGGCTCTTGCAGTCCAGATTTAATGGCTGCTGCTGTGTAAAATTCCGAGCGTGTTGGATGCATAGGTGACACTGCATTATAGATTTGCCCAAAAGCTTGTTTGTCTAATATTGCGTTGCTAACACCTATGCAGTCCGTTAAATGTATCAGGTTGATTGGCGCATCTCCGTTAGAGATATCTTTTTTCCCTGCGAAAAAACCTCCCGGGTCACGGCCCGGACCTATTAATCCACCGAAGCGAATAATAGTAGTCGTAAACTCGGTATGGGCTTTTAACAGCTTTTCCGCAGATAAAAGAATTTTACCCGATTCACTATCAGGCTCCGGCATATCTAGTTCGGTAACTTCAGTATTATTATCACCATAAACACCTGTCGAACTTATTAATACCACCTGTTTAATATTATTACCGGTGATATATGGAATGAGTCTTTCTAGTTTTGTCAGATACTCCGCACCCTGGCCCGCCCTGGTTTTCGGAGGGATACTAATCCAAAGTATATCACAAACAAAAAAATCAAGATCTACGATCTCATTATCAGGTGACAGGTCAATTTTGTAAGGGGCAATACCATATTGGGCTAATAACGATAGCTTGCCTGGGGTAGTGGTTGAGCCTTTAATCTTTATCCATTTATCAACCAGCGATTTGGCAAATTCCAAACCATACCATCCGCAACCTAAAATACTTACCGTCATGTTCAAATATCAATGTTTTTGTTTAAATGTTAAACTTTTAAACGCCAATTCTTGTTGTGAATATATGAAACTGAAGAAAGAAGTTATAGCAACATCGGCCTTATTGGGAGTAGCGAGCATAGCCGCATTGACTGTCCTTGCACAAGATGAACCCTTGCAAACGGTATCGTACGTTGAGCTGGACAAATACTTAGGTAAATGGTATGAGATAGCAGCATTTCCGCAAAGTTTTCAGCGCGGTTGCAGCCATACTTTTGCGGAGTATTCTAAAAATGACGATGGCAGCGTAAGTGTGAAAAATACTTGTATTAAAGAAGGCAAAATAAAAACGGTAGACGGAAAAGCCACAGTTACCGATAAAAAAACAAATGCCAAGCTTGAGGTGCAATTTTTTTGGCCTTTTAAAGGTAAATACTGGATTATAGGCTTAGCGCCAGACTATTCATATGCTCTTGTAGGCCATCCCAATCGTAAATACCTTTGGATACTTGGTCGTAAGCCAATTATGGATTCGCAAACCTATAATCACTTGGTTACTTTAGCAGCAAATAAGGGGTTTGATGTGCGGAAATTAGTTAAGACAAATCAGCACTAAAAGACCCCTTTAGCAGCCTCCATTTCAAACACAGAATCTATCAGCAATTCCCTTTGTTTTCCGGCAGCTACCGCAAGTTGATCGCAACGCTCATTTTCAGGGTGACCATTGTGGCCACGTACCCATACAAATTTTACTTTATGTAATTTACTAATGTCGAGGTAGCGAAGCCATAGGTCCTTATTCTTTTTGCCCGCAAACCCTTTTAGCACCCACCCGTGAACCCAGCGTTTTTCGACTGAGTCTATCACGTATTTCGAATCAGAGAAAACTGTGACATCCTGGTTAGGCTTAGTAAGCGCTTCTAACCCTTTGATAACCGCCAGTAACTCCATGCGATTATTGGTAGTTTTGCGGAAGCCTTCGGATAATTCTTTATAATGCTGCCCGGCGCGCAATATCACCCCGTACCCACCCGGACCCGGATTGCCACTTGATGCGCCGTCTGTGTAAATTTCAATCATTTTCAGTCCATAGGTTATGGTCAATAGTCCATACCCTTTATCAAAAATAGAAAAATTATTTGAGGCGCTTGCTTTTCAGCCTTATTGAGTTACCAATAACAATCACGTCAGAAAACGCCATAGTAAACGCACCAACCATCGGATTTAAAAAACCGAGTGCCGCTACGGGTATTGCAACAACGTTGTAAGCAAATGCCCAAAAAAGGTTTTGTTTGATGGTGAGTAAAGTATGCTTGCTGATCTGCAGGAACTTAACAATCGAACCAAGATCAGTATTCAATAAAATTACCCGCGCCGATTGTATAGCAATTTGACTTGCATCGTTCATAGAAACACCTACGTCAGCTTTAGTTAGGGCAGGAGCATCGTTAATACCATCGCCTATCATAATGGTTTTGCCTTTTTGTTTGTAAATGTCTATAATGCGCAGTTTTTCATCAGGCAGCTTTTCTGAATGTATTTCGGCTATGCCAATGGTTTTAGCAACGTTTAAACAACGACTGTTTCTGTCGCCACTCAAAAGGACAGGTGTTATGCCCATTGCTTTTAGTTGGGCTATAAGTGCCGCAGCTTCTGGTTTTATAGTGTCGTCCATAGCTATCTGCGCCAACAAAACCTGGTTTTTATATAATGATAGATTAAAGTTGTCTGAATTGACGTTTTTACCCGTGCCCAAAAAATAGTTGTTGCCATCCACATCTTCAGCCCGCATGCCTAGACCTTTTTCCTCTTTTGCACTTCGCAATATTAATTTAGTCTTAGCTAAATCTTTTAAGCCGTCTACCAATGATCTAGCGATAGGGTGATTAGAACGTTCCTCTATAGCGGTAATGACACCTCGTATTAACTCAATATGCGCATCACCTTCAACTTTAATGTCGTTGATGCTAAACTTACCCGTAGTTAATGTACCGGTTTTATCGAACACCACATATTTCGTATTTGCAACGGCTTCGATGGTGTCGCCGCCTTTGATCAATATACCATTTTTAGCCGCACGACCAAGGCCCACCATTACCGCGGTAGGCGTAGCTAAACCCATTGCGCAGGGACATGAAATTACAAGCACAGCAATGGCATTCATTAATGACCGCTGTAAGCCTGAATCACTTAAAAAATAGGTAGCTACAAAAGTTACAAGGGCGATTAAAATAACCACCGGTACAAATATAGAGGCAACCTTGTCGCCGAGTTTTTGAACCGGAGGCTTCGCGGCCTGCGCTTTTTTCATTAACTCTATAATTTGAGCCAATACCGTATTTGAACCTACTTTCGTGGCCATCATTCTAAAATTTCCACGCTGTACAATGGTACCGCCTATTACCTTATCGTATTTAGCTTTTTCAACAGGCATACTTTCTCCGGTCAACATTGATTCGTCCAGCGCTGCGTTACCCTCCAGAATGTCGCCATCAACCGGTACCTTATCGCCGTGGTTAACAAGCAAGGTGTCACCAGCGTGTACATCGTTGGCTCTAATAACCTCAACAGCGCCGTCAATCATCCGGTTAGCCGTAACCTGCTGAATTTTTACCAAGTCTTTAATAGCTGAAGTAGTTTGATTTACCGAACGCTTTTCAAAAACGTTACCCAATAACACCAGCGTTATAATGGTAGCGCAGGTTTCATAAAATAGATATTGTGAACCCAGATTTTGGATCGTTCCGGCCAGGCTATAAATAAATGCAGATGTTGAGCCTATGAAGATTAACACGTCCATATTAGGTGTGCCACCTTTAACGGAATAGAAAGCGCTTTTACCAAAATGCAGGCATCCTACAGCAAAAACAGGAAGGCATAATAGTAACTGCACTACAGGATTGTGTACTACGTGCCAGGATGCAACCATGTGTAAAAGGAGGGGAGCGGTGAACAATGCACAGAACAAAAACTTAGTTTCTACCCTCTCATAAAACTTTGGGGCGTACAATGCAGCGTCATCTACTACTTTAAAACCTAGCTGCTCGATGCCTTTAACAATATCGGCCAAAGCGGTGTCGGTAGTGTTGCTGAATTTTACTTCTTCACCGGCAAAATCAACGAGTATGTTATTTAAGCCTTTCTTCTCTAGTAACTTGTGTATAGACAGGGCGCAGTTGTTACAGTGCATCCCGGTTACATTTAGCTCTATCAGTTGTTCTGCCATAGTACTACAAAGCTACCTGTTTATTTAGAGGCATTCTAAATATTAGGGTAAGGCAAATGTAATTTTAAAATTTACCTTGATATTTATGTTCATTTTTATACATTTGCAATCTCCAAAACGGTAGATGTAGCTCAGTTGGTTAGAGCATCGGTTTGTGGTACCGAGGGTCGTGGGTTCGAGCCCCATCATTTACCCCCATTATCTATACTAGAGATAAAAGTCAAATATCTGATTATCAATAAATTAGATATTTGACTCCTCTAGTTCCATACTAAATTCAGGGTTATTCTAAATCAGAATCGTTTATTACAGTTTAATCCTGATACTTGCCTTAATTAATACACCCCCCACCGCACATAGATATCACCGAAATGCGGAGTCGTATTCTCTTTTGTAAAATAGCGAGCAAGCTAACGACCACATATTTACCTTATCTCTATCTTTATCTAAATTTAATAGTTGAAGATTATGCATTTTAATAATAAGGTAGAGCTACCCGTTCATGTAGATGGTCAATATAAGATTAACAGATGGCTGGGGTTAGTATTACTATTATTAATCTGGCCGAACATAGCAAGGTGCCAGCCTGAAACAGATAGTCTTTACAGAATATTGAAACAGGAAATTGGCCGAAAAAAATATTATGATCAATTAAAAGAACGTCATATTAATCTTTTGAAAAAACGGCTCAGGTCTAATTCGCCTAATGATTTGGCTACGCAATACTTTTTATGTAAAGAACTTTCCCAAAGCTATACCAAATTCAATTTCGATTCAGTATATGTTTATCTGCAGCGCCAATTACAGCTTAGTATTTTGATGAATGATGTTCAAAAGCAATATGAGGCGGAAATTACCCTTGGCGATATTCAACTGTCGAGAGGCATGTTTAAAGAAACATTTGATTATCTGCGCCAAATTAATGTTTCCCTACTTCCTGACAGTACCAAACAACAATACTATAAGCTAAAATCATTTGCCTATAATAATCTGGCTTTGTATAATGTAGATGCAAATTCGCCAAAATACTACGCCATTTCCCGACGCGCCCTGAATGTTTCTATTGCGCTGGCTAGGCCCGGGGGTTTTGAAGAGGGCATAAACCTGGCCAACAAGCAGATCGTTTCCGGCCATCCTAAAAAAGCGTTTCCCATTTATTTGGCCTTATTAAACAACCCTGCAATTACGTTACATCAAAAAGCAATGATCGCCTTTAATATCGGTGGTCAATCCAAGCACGAAGAAAAAATTAAATGGTTAATCAAATCAGCCATTTATGATATACAAAGTTCCACAAATGAGACGCTGGCAGAAGCTGATCTTGGAAAGATCTTTGTAGAAAAGAGACAATACCCTCAAGCGGAAATGCTCTTAAACCTTGCACTGCAGCAATCCAGTCAATATGGCAACCGAAAACAGGGATCAGAAGTTATCGCCATTTTGAAAATAGTTACGGCCCAGAAAATAATAGATCTGGCCAATAAAAAAAATGATTTTTTAACCTATTTGATCCTGATAGCTGCGCTCGTGGTGTCAGCTATCGCCTACACCGCTTACGTCGTTCATACCCGGCTAAAAAAATTAAAGGTTCAGGAAGCAATTGTACAAAAAAGAAATACAGAATTGGATAGCATAAACAGGAAATTACTCGAAGACGGGCGAATTAAAGAAGAGTATATCGGCTATTTTTTTAATACTATTTCGGGGCATATCCTTAAACTGGATAAAATTAAAAAAGGTGTAACCCGTAACCTTAAAACGATGAATTATCAGGAAGTTTTTAATATCGCCCGTGAAATTGATATCAATCAAGACCGAGCAGACCTCTTCCATACATTCGACAGTATCTTTCTCAAATTATTCCCCAACTTTATCATGAAATTTAATGCGCTGTTAAAGCCCGATGACCAGATATGGCCAAAACGCAATGAGATCCTTAATACCCAAATCCGGCTATATGCCTTAATGCGCTTGGGCATTACAGAAAATCAGGCAATAGCTAATATATTAGAGACCTCTTTAAACACCGTATATACTTATAAAACGCGTATCAGGTCAAAGGCTATCGTATCTGCTGAGGATTTTGAGAGGATGATCATGCAAATAAGATTTTCAGAAATAAACTAGATTTTAGCTCATTTTTATTATTGTAATATGTTGATAATAAGATAATTAAATTTAAAGCTTACTTGATTTTTGTTGAAATAATGTCTGTAGCCCGATATTTTGAAAAATTGATCTACAAATTTGTGACAACCAAAATAACCGCATCGTGCCATGAAAATTTCCAATTATCTAATTCCAATAACTATTTTAGTTGCTCAACTATTTACGGTGCAAAGTGCCAGCAGCCAGCAAACCTTTTGCAACCCGTTAAATATAAGTTATCGTTTTACCTTAGATAAGCCCTCGCGTCGTGCAGCGGCAGATCCCGTTATGGTATTACATAAAGACAATTATTATTTGTTCGCAACAGCATCTGGCGGATACTGGCATTCAAAAAATCTACTTCACTGGACTTTTGTTACGACCAAAGATTTGCCGTTTGAGAAAGATGCGCCGACAGCGGCAGTAATTAACGGGGAACTATATTACATGCCTTTGAACAGTCATATCATTTATAAGGCTACCGACCCGGTAGCAGGTAAATGGGAAGTATACACAACTACTTTTCCTTTAGCGATTGGTGATCCTGACTTTTTCCAGGATACGGATGGAAAGGTGTATATGTATTACGGCTGTACCAATAATGACTACCTTTATGCGATACAACTGGATCCGGGGAATCAGCTTAAACCGATCGGTCAGCCAGTAAAAGTATTACGAGGCGATCCGGCAACGCGGGGTTGGGAAAGACCGGGAGACTTTAATACCTCAACCGAACGACCTTGGACAGAAGCGCCCTGGATGACTAAGCATAACGGCAAATATTACTATCAGTATTCGGCTCCAGGGACGCAGTATAAAAGCTATGCTGATGGTTATTTTGTGTCTGATAACCCTTTAGGTCCGTTTACCTATTCGCAGACAAGCCCTTTTTCGGCGAAGCCAGAGGGATTTATTACTGGCGCAGGGCACGCTTCAACTTTTCAGGATAAGTATGGCAATTATTGGCGCGTGGTAACCATGGTCATTTCAGTTAAACATATATTCGAGCGGAGATTGGGCTTAATACCAGTAACGTTTGATAAGGCCGATAATATGGTGGCGCATACCGAATTTGCCGATTACCCGATGGTGATACCAAATCATAAAATGAAAGATGTAAGCGAACTATATCCCGGATGGATGATGTTATCCTATAAAAAAACGGCTGAAGCCTCGTCAAGTTTGGACGCTAACCAACCAGCGCTTGCGGTTAATGAAGAAATACGTGATTACTGGAGCGCGAAAACCGGCGATAAAGGGGAATGGTTAGGTGTTGACCTCGGCTCTGTATCAACGGTAAAAGCTGTACAACTCAATTTTGCCGAAAATAACACTCAGTTATTTGGCCGTAATGGCGTGTTGGCACAACAATATCTCTTGGAATACTCGATTGATAAAAAGAATTGGAAAAAATTAGTGGATAAAACTTTAAACGAAGAGGATCTAACTCATCAATACCATGCAGTTGAGGTGCCTGTTAAAGCTCGTTACCTTAAAGTAACCAATTATAGGGTACCGAGCGGCACTTTTGCTATATCGGGCTTCCGTGTTTTCGGATTAGGCACCAGCAAGAAACCTGGAAAAGTAAATTCATTTGAAATGCTGAGAGATGTTGCTGATAGCAGAAATGTTAAATTATCCTGGAAAAAACAACCGAATGCTACAGGCTATAATATCCGTTTCGGCGTTCAGAAAAATCATCTGAACCGGGTATACCAGGTCTACAATGATACAGAGCTTACCATACGCAGTTTAAATAAAGATCAAAAATATTGGTTTGCTATTGACGCGTTTGGCGAAAACGGAGTAACTAAAGGGGATGTGCAGTAACTGTAATTGGTAACGATGGTATATTAATGATGAAGTTGTAAAAATAGCTCTCTAAATACCCTTCCGATTCATGGATAATTAACTAACTATTTTATTAGCGGCTGCTTTTAAACTACTGGCATAATCACTCTATTTCTTTATTTCAAAAAAAAATTTTTTTATTCGATCAGGTTCTCTAGTAGAGATTTGAGGTGATAAAAAATCCCTAGTAGAGATATTGCAAAGTTCTCTACTTAGGGATAATGTTTTTTCCGATTCAACAAGCAAGAAATTACTCTAAAAACTCGAATTATTGCCGTTTAGAAGCTCGCTATATTCCTTGATTTTTTTCGGTAAATCGGCTAACCGCTTCCAACCCGCTATAAACTTCGATGTAATTTGTACCTTTAAGCACCCAAAAGCCTTTCATGAAAATGAGAGGCTTTTTTGGTTTTAGTGGTGGGATGATCCACCGGGCAATCATCAAACGTGACTATTCGGATGGCCTAAACAATGAATTTCGTTTATCAACTAACGAAGAGAAATCTATATTAAGCGAATTTATTTGTCGCTTCTGCTCATACACCTGGTTTAATTCAGTCATAAACTTATCCATTTCTTTAGCTACCGGATGCAGCTGGTGGGCTAGATGGAGCATTTCCTCGTGCTCCAGATCGCCTTCGCTGATGAGCGTAGTAAGACCAAGCATTGACGAAACGGGCCTGCGCATGACGTGCGAAATGTCAAATAAGATTTGTTCAACAGAAGCGATGTAGTCTACCAGGGCTGTTATATCACGGGTGGCCCCATACCATACAACCTGCCCGGACTTATTTTTTTCAGGAATAGCCTGCATCCAGCGCCACCGGATTAAATTGTTTACTATGATCCGGTATTGGAAACTCATCAAAGCCGGCGATTGGTAGGCTTCTTTCATCTTTTCATTGAAAAGAATTTTATCATCATCATGCAAAACTTCAAGAACTTTTTCCGCATCGCGGGAAATCTCTTCCAGGTCAGCTGTATAGTTAAATTCCTCCGTTCCCCTGTTAAGAAAAAGGATATTTGGTTTTCCGCTCTCTTCTATTTGGAACATGTAGGTATTACCAGGGACCTGACTGGTGATCTTTCTGATCATTTGTTCACTTTCCTTAATTTTTTCCTCGGCCTTAATACGTTCAGAAATATCGGTGTGGGTACCCAAGGTTATATTGGTTAAGTTTCCGTGCTTGTCATGCAGCCTTCTGGCACGTGACCAAATCCAAACCCAGTCGCCGTTTTGATGAAGCATACGGAAAAAGCTTTCATATAACTTCGTTGAACCCTCCATTAAAAATTTATCGAAAATCTTTGTTGCACGTTCGCGGTCATCCGGGTGGAGGCGGTCAACCCAGGACATGCCCTCTGTATCCTCCCAAACGCCGTCGGGTATGTCCAGTCCGAGCATGGCAAAATATTGTGCGCTGTACCATACCCGGTTCGTATCAAGATCGTATTCCCAGGCGCCGGTATTTGAAACGGCAATAATGGATTTATAACGTTCTTCACTTGCCCGCAGTTGTTCTAGCGCCTCTTTCTTCCTGGTAATATCGCGGTTGATGGACATATATTGATATACATTTCCTTCCTCATCCACAAACGGAACGATCATGGTATCTACCCAATATAATGAGCCGTCTTTGGCCTTGTTGCAAAATTCGCCCCTATAAGATTTACCCTCCTGCATTGCACTCCCTAGTTCGGTGAAATATTCAGGCGGGTGATGACCAGACCACAGGATACTATGTGGTTGGCCTAATAACTCTTCATTGCTATATTTACTAATTTTACAAAAATTATCATTTACAAAGGTGAAGGAGCCATCTACAGCAGAAATACTAATGATAGAAGAGATATCTAATGCATACTTATAATCTTTCAGTTCCTTTTCCCGGTCGCAAAGATCGTGAACGGTTTGATCCTTTAGATGTTCCGCTTCTTTCCGCTTTATGATTTCACGTTGTAGGCCGATCAGACACTGCTGCGCAGGTGATTGATAGCGTAATATTGTAAAACCAATACAGTGCCAAGGGGAATCATAGCACTTATCCACCGGCTAATTGGATCGTGTACGACTATAGGGGCGGGCAAATGGCCGGTTACCTCAAGATAGGCCAGCCCGAAGTCAGCTGCTATTGTTAATATGCCAATCCCTAACCCGCCTCTCCGGCCCAGTAAAAACCCAGCGGTGAGGATAACACTCATTTGGGACAGAATGCCTGGCGCGAAGATGCCCCCTGCAGAGTAGCAGGGAATTGTGATATATAACCACAACATAATTGTGAGTGACCAACTTGCAGTACGGGTGCGACCAAAATGGTTCAAGGTAAGGTTAAACGCAGCTATCAGGAGTGCGATGCTCAGTAAGAGCAGCCAGCGTAACCACAATTGGGGGAAATATAAGAAGCCTATCGAAACAACTACTCCGGTTACCATAGACCAGATAATGGTCAATGCATAGACCATATAGCTTTGATAGTTCTTTTCTTTATCGGGCGCTAGCAGAACGTTTTTCATAAAAGAGACTTAGGATAATTACGAACAACTAAAAAGAGGAACCTACTCGGTTTCAGTTAGTCATCAATAAATATACATAAGTCTGTGATAATTGCATGATCAATTAGTGTAATTAGCAGGGTTTTAACCAAGACCCTGGCGCATTAATTAATGATTTTGAAGATACAGGAATGCAATAGCCAAGACTATCAACCCGAATAATACCGCCAGTGTGATTTTCCATGCACTAAGCGGTCGTTCGCCTATAACCTCGCCTGTACTGGCGTTAACCGTAAACTGGTATATCTTTGCGTTGTATTTGTAAGCGCTTACCCATACCGGCAACATTAGGTACTTAATAGCATTATTTTCATAATCTGTATTCGTATCGTCTATCTGCTGCTCGTCGCCTCCGATATCTGATCTGATGGCAGAGTGAATTTCGTCGATGGTTTGTTGTTTAGCTAACTGCAAGCCCTGTTGCGGATCAATCTGATAGGTCTCGGAACGAAAGCCGCTCATGTAACGTTCATCAAATTTTACAAGTGACGAAAACTTCCAGGGGGTTAGATTATATAGCGTCTTATCAGGTAATGATTTGCTGGCTGGTACTACCAAGTCCCTAAAATCACAATTCACGGTGCCTGATGCACTGCTCCAGCGGGTGTGTCTAACCTGACGGGTTCTGGTTTCACTTCGGCCATTTACCGTTTCAGTATAGGTTTCTGTGGTGTAATAATAATCGCCCCGCTGCCCGGTGTAAATGGTGGTTGTATCGGTATCATAAGTCCAGTGTGGCAGGTAAACCCCTTTTAATGCTACAGAGCTGTTACTTGCAATCTTAGCCAAGTCGTTTGGCGTCCACCACAGCCCGGCCAACCATTTTTTAAAAAAATCAACCCCTTGCTGCTGCGTAACTTCAAAGGGTAAAACATAGTGGGGTTGTACGTAAGCTTTGCCGCCTTGAAGGTCAAGTACCAGCGGACTGGTGCAGAAAGGGCACTTGTCCGATGTTACAAATACCTCAAGCATGGTTTGAGAGCCACAACCGGGGCAGCTTACTGCTTTAAGGCTATCGCTCTGTTTGCTTGTGTCTATTCCGGCGACGAATTTTTCATAGTCCAGCGATACAACCAGGTCATCGTTGGCTTTGCTTTCAATAACATTGCTTTCGCCGCAGTATTGGCATTGTAAATTACGGGTGCCGGGCACGAAGTGCAGCAAAGCACCACAACCACCGCAACTTAACGACTGGTTTACTGCAGACGGATCAACGACCTCGCTCATGATATTTAGATAGGGTTTAGGTTTAAATTAAGACAGGGCAGGAGGTTGGTCATTAAACAGATCGTCAACCTCGGGGACTGAACTTGCAGGGGCCCATGCGGCCATGCCTTTAGTCCATATCATTGTTTCTTTACTAATTAGTTTATTACCAGCCATTACCCGGATATCGCCTAAAGTATGAGGGCCATCGGCCTTACCGTCTTTCACTACGTGATACTCTGTAACCTGGGGCACTGGTGGTATTGCACCGGTAGGATTGTTGGGATTAAATTGGTTTTGCTGAAACACGTTGCCAACCTGGCCCATCATGGCAGCGCCAACACCAAGGCCCATACCGGCTGCACCAAGGTTACCACCAATGGTATTCTCGGCAGCTTTTTCCATAGCGTTAGCGGCCTGAAATTGTGCATAGGCGCCAAGGTTACCTACAATGCCCATCTGGCTGCGTTTGTCAAGCGCCTGCTCAACCTCTGCGGGTAGCGAGATGTTTTCGACGAACAGCTTGGTCAGATTAAGACCTATTTCGGCAAAGTCGGGCTGTATGGTCTGGGTAATTAATGTTCCCAGTTCGTCATAGTTGGCGGCCAGATCAAGGATGTTTATTTTGGACTGTGCCACGGCGTCCATAGCACGGGCGACCACTGTATTGCGCAATTGCTCGTTAATGCTATCCACTGCGAAGTCGGGGTTGGTAGCTGATATTTCCTGAAGGAACAACTTCGCGTCCTGCACTTTGAAGTTAAATGATCCAAAAGCACGTAAACGCACCGGGCCAAATTCCGCATCGCGTATCATTACCGGGTTCTTAGTACCCCATTTTTGATTGGTGAACTGGCGGGTACTTACATAGTAAACGTCGACCTTAAACGGACTATTAAACAAGTGTTTCCAGGCCATTAGCGTAGTAAGCACAGGCATATTTTGCGTTTGCAACTCGTAAGTGCCGGGCATAAAGACGTCGGCAATGCGGCCCTCGTTCATAAACACGGCCACTTGCGACTCGCGCACGATCAGTTTAGCACCCATTTTTATGGCGTTGTCTTTTCGCGGAAACTTCCACACCAGGGTGTCCTGGGTATTATCTACCCATTCAATAACATCTATAAATTCATTAAGTATTCTGTCAAACAAGCCCATAGGTACAAAGGTTAAATAAAAACTAAATATGTAAAAAAGATATCATATCAGTTACACCAGTTAGAATATTTAATAAGCGTTTTGTTACAACAAGGCCTTGTTATCAAGAAATATAAAGATCAATTCAATAGCCGTTTTTTTACAAAAAGAAATGAAACAAGTGAAACACTTTTTTTATTCAACCTGCTGTAATATAGTGCTTTGTAAATTGTAGTGAATCAGTTTGCAACAGTAGTAATTCTTTAATGAATGGCACTTAACTATCTGAAAAATAGATATTTGATTTGACTTTTGGAATTTCTATGAAAGTACGTGAATCAGTTGGTGTGAATCACCCGGAATGAGGTGACATACTTTACCTTCTGAGGTATTTTAGCTAATTTCAACCAACGCTATCCATTGCCGGATGACTGCCTTTAAACCATCTTTTTTACTTTCAACATCATTCATATCAGCAATTTTTACCATTCTGCGGCCGTCGGTGTAGTTGCCTTCCAATAGGCCGGTAGTGTCTGTAATCTTAGCCCCTGTGGGAAACACCATTAATACATTGCCCCTATGAAGGTTTAGCACAACAATATCCCTTTTATATTCTTTTGGATCAAAAGGAGCCATTTCGCCAGTGTAGAAGAAGCTGGGCGAGTTCCACTTGATCTGCTCGCCAATCATCGGGTCAATGCTCAGGATGATCTGCCGAAGTTTATTGATGATAGCTTGCAGGGACTGATCGTGCTTTTTAATATGCTGATCTACCGCTTCGGGGTTATGTATGTCTTTAGCTTTCATAATGGTTGCAGGTGCAATGTCGTTGTTTGTTTTGACATCTTTAATGGCAAGCCGGGACGTATTTAGGGGCCGATCAGGACAATTATATCCGGAAATTAAACCTTCGTCATCAGTTTTTATCCAACCCAAAATTGCAAACTGTTTTTGTATATTTAACCAACCAAACCCTACCAATGAAACACCTTATCCTTTCAACCTTATTACTCATCAGCGTGTCCTCTTTTGCGCAGTTGCCATTAGGCAAAAAAATCAACATTACACCTGCCCGGGAGGAGCACAAAATCAACGCCACAACTATCAAAACCAGCTACAAGGTATCCGCTTTAAAGAATAATGTAGTTATTGAGAATACAAACGGTTTTACATCAACCTACAACCGTAACGGAAACATAGGCACTATCACTAACTCTGATGGTAGCCAATCAACTATCAGTAAAGCTGGTAATACGGCTACTATTAGCAATTCAAATGGCGCGGCCTACACGGTTACCATTACAGACAATGTTTCAGTTATCAGCAGCCTGACCGGTAAGGTAGCTACGGTAACCAACAACGGGTCAACGTCAACCATTGTCAATGCAGATAACACAACATCAACCGTGAACAATTACGGCGACATCAGCGCCGTCACTTACCCCAATGGTACAGCTTATGCGACATTTAACTATGCCGAAATAATTAAACCGGAGGTTGTGCCCGTAAACGGTATCACCGTATCAGACAAAGGGATAACAGTCGGATTTACCATAACCGGCAAACCCAAGCCAACCGTCAGCACCTTTTCAAGCACCACCACTGTAACTACTAATCAATGACCTATTTATTTTCCGGTTCAACTAAACAAAGTTTCATCCCAAGTTAAACCTTCGGCCATTTACTTCATCAAAATTACAACAACCAACTTAAACACGATGAAGAACCTTATCCTCGCGGCGCTTATACTAATAGGCACCAACGCCCAGGCCCAAACCAGGGTAATTACCAATATTGATGGTACAAAATCTACCATCAATAAAGCCGGCAATACCACACTTATAGTTGATAGCAAGGGCATACATACTACTATAACCAACACAGGCGAAACGTCTGTTATTAAGAATAGTAGCCAATATTTAACATTTGAACGTAGCGGTGGCACCACTACCATGACAAGCTCAAACGGTAGTGTATACAACTGGATAGATAGCCAGGCATTTATAAAATTGGTTAATATCAATGGTAATTTTACCCGATATGATCGTAACGCTACGCCTTTTACTTTGTCTGTAGCCGGGCGGAAGTTTGAAATTATAGTTTATGAAAATGCCTATACGCTTGAGCATCTGGACGGCTCAAACTTGATTACTACCGTTGCCGGTAATAAGGTTAGCACAAACTATCCGGCCGCTAAACCATTGTCAGACGAAGCCTACACAGGTATCAAGTCGAAAATTGTGAATGCCGATAGTACCTACACTACCATTATAAAAGATGGTGATACTTATAAAGTTAAAACGGAATATACCATCACCAGAGTAGGCAATAGGTCTATTATTGAAAACCCTGATGGCACGAAGGTTGAAACTACCGGTACGGAGGCGCTGCTTACTCCCGCTACTAAGACTGTTAAGCAACCAGTAAAGAAATAATGGAATGGCGGTTATTGTGTAAAAAACACACTTTAATTAGAATAAATTATGCGCGTTTTTTTGTTTCTTTACCATACAATCAGTTAAACGCAATAATTTATGATTAAAGCTAAACACTTATTGGCCGTTGCCGGCCTAATAGGTACTTTGACCTTTCCGGTTACGGCAAACGCGCAAAAAACTACTGCTAAGGCAACGGGCAAACAACCGGTTGATTTTGTCAACCCGTATGTGGGCGCTATAAGCCACATGTTGGTGCCATGTTACCCAACTACCCATCTGCCACATAGTATGATGCGGGTTTTCCCGGTTAGGCAAGATTATACAACCAATCGTATTGGCGGCCTGCCTTTAATTGTTACGCATCATCGCTCAGCATCAAGCTTTAATTTTTATCCTTACCAGGGCCCGGAGAGTGGCATATCGCCAAGTGCGCAATTAAGCTACGATCAGGAAAGTATTAAACCTTACCGTTTTGGTGTGTATCTTGACGAAGCTAACGTTGCTGTAGACTTTGCTCCATCGCATCAAAGCGCGGTATACAAGATAAGCTTTGAGAAGGCAGAGGCTCCCTATCTGATATTTAATGCAGGCCGTGGTGGTCAGATCAAGGCCAGTGGCAGCGTTATTAGCGGCTACCGGGATCTTGGTAACAAAACTAAAGTATACCTATATGCAGAAACCGATGTCCCAACGTCAAAATCAGGCGTACCGGCGCGCGGTAGTGTAACCTGGGGCGAGTCTGGAAGCGCCTTGGCGGTAGCTTTCCCTGCCGGTACGCGTAAAGTAGGTATGCGTTACGGTGTATCTTTCATCAGCGAAGCACAGGCTAAGAAAAACCTGAATCGCGAGATTAAAACTTTTGATGTAGCCGCTGTTGCAGCCGTTGGCCGTAAAATATGGAACGACGAGTTGGGTAAGATAGCCGTATCAGGCGCGGTGGATAAAGAAACTTCTGTTTTCTACACATCGCTTTATCGCACATTAGAGCGTCCTATCGTAATTAGCGAAGATGGCCAATATTTTAGCGCTGCCGATGGACAGGTACACAGTGATGAGGGTCATCCGTTTTCTACAGATGACTGGAGCTGGGATACTTACCGCGCCGCCCATCCATTGCGCGTATTGACGGATAAGAAAGAAGAAGTAGACGTATTGAGGTCATACATCCTGATGTCAAAACAAAATGGGACCAACTGGTTACCAAATTTCCCAACAATAAGCGGCGATGACCGTGCCATGAACTCTAACCATTTTATTGGTAGTTTCATGGATGCTTACGCAAAAGGCTTGCGTGGTTTTGATTTGGCCGATGCCTACAAAGCCGGCAAAGGTTCGGTAGATGATAAATCATTATTGCCGTGGTCGCGCGGCTTAAATTCGGGCGAGTTAGATGCCTTTTACAAAGAAAAAGGTTACATGCCTGCCTTGAAACCGGGCGAAAAAGAAACCGTTAAGGAGGTACATGGCTGGGAAAAACGCCAGCCAATTGCGGTTACTTTAGGCACGTCTTACGATGAATGGTGCCTGTCGCAAATGGCTGCCGCATTAGGGAAAACCGATGAAGCCAATCACTACCTAAAAGCATCATACAATTATCGTAACGTGTTTAATCCTAAAACCGGTTTCTTTCATCCTAAAGATAAAGAGGGCAAATTTATTGAGCCGCTGGACTACCGTACATCAGGTGGAGTTGGCGCACGAGAATATTACGATGAGAACAATGGCTATGTTTACCGTTGGGATGTACAGCACAACATAGGCGACCTGGTATCACTGGTAGGTGGTAATCAGAAATTTATTGACGGTTTGGAGCAAATGTTTAATGAGCCTATACCGGGATCTCGCTGGGATTTTTATGCCATATTGCCAGATCATACCGGTAACGTGGGTATGTTCTCTATGGCTAACGAGCCAAGCTTCCACATCCCGTATCTATATAATTATGCAGGCGCACCCTGGCGCACTCAAAAACGCATTCGCTCGCTGCTTGACCAATGGTACCGTAACGATTTGATGGGAATCCCCGGCGACGAAGACGGTGGAGGTATGACATCGTTTGTAGTATTTAGCCAGATGGGTTTTTACCCGGTAACCCCAGGATCGCCAACTTATAACATTGGCAGCCCTTGTTTCCCTTATGTAAAAATGAATTTAGGCGGTGGGAAGTATTTCGAGATCAAGGCTAGGGATGCATCGTTCACTAATAAATACATCCAATCTGCCAAATTAAACGGCAAGGTATGGGATAAGCCATGGTTTCACCATAGCGATATTGCAAACGGCGGCGTGTTAGAATTAGTAATGGGCCCGATAGCGAATAAGCAATGGGGGATAAGTTCGCCACCACCATCTGCGGCGGCAATGCCTAACTAAAAAATGTTCAAGGGATGCCCTCTAAGTTTTGAGGGCATTGTACTATTAAGAATGTTTAACTGATAAGACTGACAAATAAGATCTGACCTATAAGTATTTGATTTACAAAGTTATAAAAGGCATTGTAAACTTTTAGGCATTTTGTTTGTAGTAACAATTGGATCATGAATGGTCATGATCTTTACGAACAGATACCTTATGAAAACTAAGTTAATGTTATTGCTTATCCCCATCACTGCGGTACTTGCAACCGGTTGTGTTAGCAATAAAAAATATCAGACACTACAAACAGATTATACCGCGCTGCAAACCAAGCAGTCTGAACTAAAACAAAGCTATGACCTTACCCAACGCGAGTTGGAAGGATCAAAAACGCGTGTTAGAGGTTTAGAGGAGCAAATAGCATCCGAAAAATCGAGCCGCACGGCCTTGCAGGATGCATTAAACAAATGTTTAGCCGGCAACAACCAGGGCAACGTAAATATTGCTAAACTGGCCGATCAAATAACTGCGAGTGATAAGTACATTAAACAATTAATTGCTGCAAAAGGTAAAAGCGACTCGCTTAATTTAGTATTGAGCAATAATTTAACCCGTTCATTGAGTCAATCAGAAATGAAGGATGTTGATGTGCAGGTACTTAAAGGGGTTGTTTATATTTCATTGTCTGATAACATGTTATACAAATCAGGCAGTTATGAAATATCTGATGTAGCAGGTGCCACTTTAGGCAAAATTGCTAAGATCATTAAAGATTACTCGGATTACGAAGTGCTGATTGAAGGTAACACTGATAATGTGCCTATCAAATCTACCGGTATCCGTAACAACTGGGATTTGAGTGCTTTGAGGGCATCATCTGTCGTGCAGGCGCTGCAAAACACCTACCAGGTTGATCCTAAACGTTTAACTGCAGGAGGCCGTGGCGAGTATAACCCAATTGCCGATAACAGTACCCCAGCGGGTAAAATTAAAAATAGGCGTACCCAAATTATCATAACTCCAAAACTAGATCAGTTTATGGATCTGATAGGTAAACCAATGGAAAAATAATAAAAGGTAATATCTTTATTACTCAACGCCCCGGCAGTAAATGCCGGGGCGTTTTTTGTTGCTTTAAGGTGCTTATTTTATATATTAGCCACACAAAACCAGTTGTATAATGCGCCAATATTTACCTATCAAGTTATCTTTCAGAAACATTGCGTCTTGTTTGTCTTTAGCAGTCGCCATCCTCACCTCATCTGCAGGTACAGCGTCAGCTCAAAAACTGCAAAACCTTAAATGCGAATATCTAACCAACCCAATGGGCATTGATGCGCCGCATCCACGTTTTACCTGGGTAATTAATGATAGCCGTAAAGGTGCGGCGCAAAATGCTTACCAGGTTACGGTGAGTACTGATTCTGTGGCCTTAAGCAAAGCCGAGTCGAATACCTGGCAATCGGGCAAGGTTACTTCGACATCGCAATTAGTAACTTATGATGGTAAGACGTTGCAACCTTACACCAGATACTTTTGGCATGTCTCTGTTTGGGACGATTCCGGTAAAATTACTTCATCGGCCATTAATAGCTTTGAAACCGGCTTAATAGAAAAATCAAACTGGAAAGGCACCTGGATAAGTGACGGCCGGGGCCCCGAAGTAAAGCCTGCGCCATACTTCCGGAATGTTTACGACCTGAATAAAAAGATAAAATCTGCCCGTGTTTATATTGCTGTGGGTGGTTTATATGAGTTATATATTAATGGAGAAAAGATTGGCAACCACCGTATGGACCCTATGTATACCCGTTATGACCGCCGTACGCTGTATGTTACTTATGACGTGACTAAAGAGTTGCAGCAAGGTAAAAATGCCATAGGGGTTATCTTAGGTAATGGTTGGTACAATCATCAAAGTACCGCCGTTTGGGATTTTCATCGTGCCCCGTGGCGCAACCGCCCGACATTTTGTTTGGACGTGCGCGTAACTTATGAGGATGGAACCGTACAAACCCTTACATCAGACAAAAGCTGGAAATCATCAACCGGCCCTATCATATTCAATAGCATTTATACAGCCGAGCATTATGATGCCCGCCTTGAGCAAAACGGCTGGAACACCGCCGCTTTTACCGAAGGTAGAAGTTGGAGAGGAGTGATCATTCGCCCTGCACCTTCGGCTAACATCGTGTCGCAGGCTATGGAGCCTATCCGTGCTACCGAAACTATCCCCGCCGTGGATATGAAGAAACAGAATGACAGCACTTACCTGTTTAATATTGGCCGCACCATTGCCGGTGTAAGCAAAATTACCGTTAGTGGCCCTGCCGGTACAGTTATCCGCCTAAAACATACCGAGAAGCTGGATAAAGACGGTAAAGCCGACATGTCGAACATTGACGTACATTATCGCCCTACAGACAAAACCGACCCGTTTCAGACGGATATTTTCATATTGAGCGGCAAAGGCGAAGAGAGCTTTATGGCCAGGTTTAACTATAAAGGTTTTCAGTATGTTGAAGTTACCGCCAGCAAACCTATCAATATTAAAAAGGAAAGCATAACCGCCTACTTTATGCATAGCGATGTGAATACCAAGGGTACCATCACGTCATCAAACGAAGTATTAAATAAGATTTGGGCGGCATGTAATGTGTCCTACCTGTCAAACCTGTTTGGCTACCCGACAGATTGCCCGCAACGCGAGAAAAACGGTTGGACAGGCGACGCCCATATTGCCAGCGAGACCGGCCTATATGGTTATGACGGTATAACGGTTTATGAAAAATGGATGGCCGATCATCGTGACGAGCAGCAGCCTAATGGTGTGTTATCGTCGATCATTCCGTCGGATGGCTGGGGTTACGAGTGGGGCAACGGTCCGGATTGGACAAGTACAGTTGCAATTATACCCTGGAACCTTTACCAGTTTTATGGTGACAGCAAAACGCTTAATGACAACTATGACGCCATTAAACGCTACGTTAATCACATTGATGAACTGTATCCAACGGGATTGACTACCTGGGGACTTGGTGATTGGGTGCCGGTTAAGTCAAAATCGCCGGTTGAGTTTGTGTCGTCTATCTATTATTACACCGACGCTAATATTTTAGCTAAAGCTGCCAGGTTGTTTGGCAGGGCAGAGGATGAACAAAAATATACGGCGTTGGCCCTTAAGATTAAAAATGCCCTCAATGCAAAATATTTAAACACCACCACCGGCATGTATGACCAAGGTTACCAAACCGAACTTAGCATGCCATTATATTGGGGCATTGTTCCGGAAGAATTAAAAGCCAAAGTAGCCGCTAATTTAGCCGAGCGTGTAAAGCAGGATAACAATCACCTTGATGCCGGGATACTGGGCGCTAAAGCCATACTAGGCGCGCTGAGTGACAATGGTTATGCTGATGTTGCTTATTCAATAGCGGCACAAGAAACCTTCCCGTCATGGGGCTGGTGGATAAAGAACGGTGCTACCACCCTTTATGAAAACTGGGACGTATTTGCAAAAAGCGACTTGTCATTAAATCACATCATGTTTGGTGAGATTAACGCCTGGTACTACAAAGGCCTGGGCGGTATTAATATCGATCCGGCTAATCCCGGCTTTAAAAACGTATTGCTTAAACCAAACTTTGTAACAGGCCTAAATAGCTTCGAATCCAATCATATTGGCCCTTACGGTAAAATAGTTTCAAATTGGAAACGTAAAGGCAGCAGCGTTATTTATTCGGCTATAGTACCGGCAAACTCTAGCGCTACGGTGACTTTCCCATCAGGTAAAAAAGCTTATTTGAATGGTAAGGAAGTTGCGGGTAACGGATTACGTATATCCTCGGGTAGCTATGAGTTCACGGTAAAGTAATCCCAAAATACTTATAACAAAAGCGGCCACCTTAAAATTAAGGTGGCCGCTTTCGTTTGCATGGTTATTGTTTTATTTACCCATGCTTCTTCTTCATATTCATCTTAGCCTTTTCGCCTGAGCTGTAATTGTAGTTCTTGTTGTTTGATGCCTTTTTTTCGTGGAAAGCCGCGCCGCGCTCCGGTTCTGTTTCTTTAGGCGTTTTTGGGGCTTTAGGTTTTGCATCGCTTACAATTACCAGGTCCTCGGGCAGTTCGGCAACTTCCATTTTATTGCCGGTTGCTTGTTCTATCCTTTTAACCAGACTTAGCTCCATATCAGTGGCAAAGGCCAGGGCTATGGTATCCTCATCGTGTGTTTTTGTAACTCTGTTTATATAAGTTTCCTTATCGGCCGGCAAATCAAAATGAATTAAAAACGGGATGCCTGATAAATCAAGCTGCTGTTCATCTTCTGTAATTATAATGATGGCTCTTGCTTCGGTATTAGTTTTAAACTCTTCTAATGTTTTAAAACCATGCTCATCAAAATGCGGGTTTAGATAGCCCACAGCTTCGTGCATACGGCGGCTCATGCTTTGGTAAACCTTTTCGGCGGTAGTACGATTGCTTATAAAAACTACAGCTTTGGTAAATACCTCGGCATCATACATAAACAAATTAAGCAGGTTAACCTTGGTTAAAAAGTTAGGTACGTTATAAAGCAGTTGTTGGTGAGTATCGATAGTTGTTTCTTCCAACTCATCAATTTCAATTGTAGCCGGCTGTTTCATAAACGGTGCTATCATGGTTTCCAAGCGACCATGCATCACATCTGTAAACACCAGGTGCTGCGCTTTAGGTATACTGTTGGCCAGCTCGGCAATGGGTAGCTGCATGCCTTTTTTAATCATGCGGTCGGCATCATCAACAATATACAGCTCCATTTTATTTAAGTTCAGCGCAAGCTTTAGGTAAATAGCGCGTGCGCGATCCGGCGTGGCAACCACAATATCGGCACCGTCTGCCAGTGCATCAAGTTGCGCGTCAAGTCCCGGGGTAACATACAAGCCAACAATTGATATGGAGGTGTTTTTATTTAAGCGCTCAAAAAGCGCCACAGTGATGTGTACATCCTCTGCTTCGGGTACCAATATCAAAACCTTTGGCACACCTTCAGGGGCATAGTTAAAGCGGTTCAGTGCGGTTAACACAAGGGTAGTGGTTTTGCCGGCACCCTCCGGGGCAATAACAATTACATCCTGACCGCCAATAATACGGTTCAAGGTTTTCTGCTGAACATCTTTAGGGCTGGTATACCCAAGCTCGTTTAATGATCTAATGAGTTGTTTATTCAGCTTTATTTTGTCAAACCCGGGCATAATTTCTATTTAGTAATAATTTGCAAAGCTAACTATAATTCGCTAAAGCTAAACTTTGGTTTTCAATACATGATTTGAAATACTAACCAATGCCCCATATCGGACGGCAGAAGTTTGCTTCAAGAACCTACGTTAATCTTTAATAAGCGGCTCTAGCGGGCATTATGGTACAGTTGTTGTACCGTTTATGACGTACTAAAAATCTATAATTATGAAAACGCAGGATTTTAAAAACAACAACAATAATCAAGGTAGTACCACTGCCGACAGAAATTTTACAGATCAGCGCGAACGCCTGAAACAACAAGGCGTAAGCAATGGGGGTGGGCAGCCATCCTTCACCACGTCAAGTAAAGACAGCGCGCATAAGCCGCAACATAAAAAGGACTAATAACAAAGCCTCTCAATTACACGAGAGGCTTTTTTGTTATACAGCGGTTTATAGCTACTTTTGGCCGTATGAAAAAACTGCTTTTGCTATGCCTGGTAGCACTTACTGCCTGCAACTCAAAACCTAAAACCCCATTTGAGATATTAAAGTCTGAAAAAATTAAAGATGGTATCAGGTTGGATGTACAGGTTCACAACCGCATAAGTAAACCCGATCTGATAGCCATTGCCTGCTACCTGCGCAACGATAGCGCTGATTATAAAACACTGCAGGTAGATTATATCTTACCCGGGCAAAGTCATAAAAACAAAGGTGGAGTAACCGTATACGCCACGGCAACTTATCACGACAAGGCGCTGGTTGTACCGGCGGATACCATTAGAGATAAAAACAACGACCTGCTGGGCTTTGAGTTTGTTGGATTTAGCCCGGAGCAGGCTAAAAAAATGTTAACCATTGAGCACCAGGAAATGACTGGCAAACATATTAATGGTCGCTTTTTAGATGACGCCACTAAAACCACTACCATCATTTACGAGGATAAACATAACGATAACCAGCTTTATATTTTAGAGCTCGACGCAGATGGACAGGTGGTATCGGCCATACAGCCTATGGAGGTTACGGTTAAGGGCGTTAAAAAAATGGTAGTTAGCCGCGAGGGCGACTATATGACCCTAAAAGACAGTATCCTTACAATGTACAGCGGCGCAAATATGAACCAACCTTTCAGAAGCTTAAAGCAAAGCCTTTAAAAAGCTTTAGTTTGCTACCGGTCTTGGTGCTGGCTTGTTTTGTGCAAAGCGCTTGCTGATGATACTTAACTGATCGTCGGTAAGTTTCGAGGTGTTTTTTAACAGCTGCGCAAAGTGTGCTACTTCATTATCGGCCGCCGGGCAACCAATATTTTCGCCGTAGGTATCTAATGATGCACCTTTGGGGCGAATCTGGCTATCTGCCAAAACTTTTCCTTCACCGTCTAATATTACCCAAAACGGCAAGCCGCTTTTTTCGCCTTTAAAAGCTTTTAACTGCTCTGCAGCGCCCGGGTTTTCTAAAGCCTTTTGGGCGGGCTGCTCTTGCACATCTAAATGAGTAATCACGTAGTTATCGTCAAAAAATTTCTTTGTTGTAGCATCACTCAGGCTGGCATCCATCTTTTTACACCAGCCGCACCATGAGGCATGAAACATGAGCAACACTTTCTTATTTTCGTTTTTTGCTTTAGTGTAAGCTTCTTTCAAAACGGCATCGGCCGTTGGCGGGGTAGTTTGCCCGAAAGTCATCGTCGCGAAAGCAAATAATAAGATGGCTGATAGTGTAAAGCTTTTCATGGATAGCTGTTATTTATGTTGTGATGATTAAAGATAGCGATTACTTTACAACAACCTGCGCGGTGTTACGGCTAATTTGCTCCAGCAAAGTGGTCTTACCAATTGTCAGATTTTTAATTGTGTCATGTAAATAGTGCCTCACAGTAATTAAGGTTAAGTCGCTGTTATACTTTACTTTGTAGGACGAATTTAAATTTTTTAGAAGCTTGTCAAGGTACTCCGGCGTATAGTCAACACAAACACTAAAGCTAAGGGCCGACGTTTGCATTACATTGATCTTAACATGGCTTTTGGCAAACCGGCCTATAATATCGCTTAGGTGATCTTCTGATACAAAAGAATAATCCGATGTAGATATGGATAACAGTACCTGATTATTCTTAATGATAATAACCGGTTTTTTAAACACGTTTGTTACGCCCTCTTTTATAACCGTGCCTGGCTGGGTTGGGTCGCCGAAAGGCTTCACCAATAGTGGTATGCCTGCATTTTTTAAGGGCTTAATGGTTTTGGGATGTATAACCGTGGCACCGTAATAGGTCATCTCTATCGCTTCGTTATAACTTAGCTCATCAAACTTTACCGTATCGTCAAATAGCTTTGGGTCGGCGTTTAATATCCCGGGTACATCTTTCCAGGTGGTGACGGAATCTGCGTTTAAGCACGAGGCGAATATAGAAGCCGTATAATCTGATCCCTCTCGACCTAGCGTAGTTGTAAAATTTTCAGACGTGCCGCCCAAAAAACCCTGTGTTACAATAATGCTTTGGGTTAATTGTTCAGGGATGCTAAGCGTTATGCTTTCGCGTGTTTTATCCCATTGTACATTGGCTTCGCGGTATTTGTTGTCAGTATGGATGTAGCCGCGTACATCAAGCCATTGAGCTTTTAAACCTGCTTTGTTAAGGTAGGCGGCAACTATCCGGGTCGATACCAGCTCGCCCACGGACACGATCTGGTCATAAATAAAATCGTAACTGTCTTGTGGCTCATCTTCCAGCATCCAATCAATCTCAACAAATGTATTGGCTACGTCGTCAAATACGGACGCACTGCTATCAAAGAGTTCGGCTATAATGTCGTAGTGATAACGTTTTATACTTTCGTAAATGTCCTGAATATCGTCGCTCTGGTCAAAATAAGCTTTGGCAAGCTTTTCCAGCGCGTTTGTGGTTTTACCCATAGCCGAAACTACGATGAGCAATTGTTGATCTTGATACAAGCTAACCACTTTAGCCAGGTTGATCATACCTGCTGCATCTTTAACAGACGCGCCTCCGAATTTAAAAACAAGCATTTATTTAAGATATTGAGTAATAACCGACTTAGGTTTTAATAAAGATTTGATATTAGCGTAGGGGATAAGCACTATTGTTTGTCCCGCTGCATAAGGTTTTATTTCATATTGATTGTAGAGAAACTTAAGGCCGACAGGTGTAATAACAAAATTTTCATTCAGCGTGAATTTGGCATCCTTAAAAAAGTAGTCGTTGGCTAAGGATGCGGTAGGCGTTAGTTTTTCCTGCTGTCTAAAAATAGTCTCGGCGATAGCAGTTAAGCTATCCCTGTAGCCGGCTATCAAAACATCCTTTAAGCGGATATCATTATTCGCTTTGGTGTCCCAATTAATAAAAGCGGTGGTTGAGCCACCGTGCGCGCCACCCTGGTAACTATAACCGCTTAACTCTAAAGTAGTAAGGCTCGAGTCCTGACGTGTTAATGCAGCCTTTATAGCCAGGGTATAAAATATGCCGGCATTATTTTGTTTTGGACTATCATTTTCATAACCCTTTATAAAATTTTTAGCATACAGTTGTAGCGATGTATCAGGTTTTACGTCCGGGTTGTTACCGCCAAATAGCATAATAAGTTTATGCCGGATACTATTGTTTAAAAGTTGTTGTCCGTTAAAAACAGGGTAAGTAATGCTGGCGACTGTACAAGCGCTATCGGCTTTGTTAACGCAATCATTAGCGCGTTCCTTGATTATTTTAGTTGTGTAAGTTAAAGTGTCTGTGGTAATATCGGGCTCAGCCTGGCCCGAATTGCCGTTACTCCAGTTGCATGCGCCTAAAGCTGCTGTTAGCAATAACATACTAAATAACCTCACTCTGTTTTTCATGAGCTAATAATTCAACAGTTGATCTTTAGATAATGAGGCATTTAACCAGCCAGCTTCGATAGCGGCATTGTATTTGGCATAAAAATTCAGGGCTGGCTCATTCCAATCAAGTACCTGCCAAACCATGCCGCTAAAGCCCATTTCTTTAGCCTCTATAACAAGCTGATCAAATAACAGTTTGCCAATACCCCGGCCACGCATGGGTTCGGTGACAATAAAATCTTCCAGGTACATACGGCAGCCTTTCCAGGTTGAGAAACGCACATAGTACAACGCAAAACCAACTATTAATCCATCAATCTCGGCTACAAAGGCTTTCCAAACCGGCTTTGCGCCAAAACCGGCATCTTCAAATTCGGCTAGTGTAACCGTAACTTCCTGCGGCGCTTTTTCATAAAGCGCTAACTCGTTTACCAGTTCTAACAGGCGAACACAGTCTTCTTTAGCGGCGTTTCGTAAGTGAATATTTGTCATAGAGCCATTCATTTATAAGGGATTAAAAGCAAATCCGAAATCAATCAATTGTTTTTAAAATGCTTAATAACCCTATCGCCAAAAATGGTACTGCCCACACGTATCATATTGCTACCTTGCGCTATGGCAAGTTCGTAGTCTGAGGACATGCCCATCGATATGGTATCGAAGCTGTCTTCTTTTCGAAAAAAGCTTGCCTTAACACCATCGAAAAACACCTTCAATTCCTGAAATTCGTCTCTCAATTGTTTTTCCAGGTCGGTATTAGTTGCTATGCCCATAAGGCCGCGTATGCGCACATTTTTAAGGGTAATATATTCTTCTGACCACAGCAGTTCTATGGCTTCGTCAAAGCCTAAGCCGTATTTGGTTTCCTCGTCGGCTATGTAAATCTGCAGTAGGCAGTCAATCACCCGCTTATTCTTTTCGCCCTGTTTGTTAATCTCCTGCAAAAGTTTCATGCTATCAACAGACTGTATCATGCTGATGAAAGGGGCTATGTACTTAACCTTATTGGTTTGCAGGTGGCCTATCTGGTGCCATTCTATATCTTTTGGTAGTTGTTCGTATTTTTCCACCATTTCCTGAACCATGTTTTCGCCAAACAGGCGCTGACCGGCGTCATATGCTTCTTGAACATCAGCGGCGGTTTTAGTTTTTGATACCGCTATAAGCGTTACCTTTTTTGAGGTAGTTTCTGTTTTTAAGCTTTTGATATTATCTGCAATGCTCATTTATCCGTAATTTTGCGCAATTTAAACCGTTAAATTAAATAATGCGCAAACATATTATTCTGTTTTTTTCAGCTCTGCTGGTTTTAGGTGCCTGTAAGTACGGTGGCGGCAACGCTGACGTTTTAGGTGAAGATGATATGGTAAGCCTGCTGGTTGACGTGCACATGATGGACGGCTACCTGGCGTCGCAGCCAAACAATGATAGCTTATATCGTTATGGTACAGGCCGGTATCTGTATATATTTAAACAACATCATACAGACTCTGCTACCTTTAAACGGAGCATGAAACATTATACCATGCGCGATGAAGTGCTGGTAAAAATATACGAAGAGGTAAACAAAAGACTACTAGCTAAAAACGATTCGATAGTAGCTGTTATAGCGAAGGATCAGAAAAATGCCGAAAGGCAGGCCAAAAACGCTCAGAAAGATCAGGAACGTAAAGCCAAATTAAGGCAAGACTCTATCAATAAACGATACCAGGACGATTTAAAAGGGATTAAAAAGGATTCTATCGCAAGAGCAAAAAAGGTAGCCATTGCTAATGCTAAAAAAGACTCCATTAAAAAGGCGCAGGCCGCTAAAAAAGCACTGCTAAAGCCTAAGAAAATTAACACTACCAAAATACAATAATGCTTTACCCTGAAAATAGTATTGATAAGCTGGGATTTACCGAGGTAAAGGAATTAATTAAAGCACATTGTCTGAGTATTATGGGCCAGCAAATGGTTGACAAAATACAAGTAATGAGCAATTTTGACCTGATAAGCAAGTTTTTAAGCCAGGCATCCGAGTTTAAAAACATCCTGCAAAACGACGCTGCTTTACCCATAACACATTTTTACGACTTAAAAGCCCTGGCCAACAAAGCCCGGCTGGAGGGCGCTTTTTTAACCGAGGAAGAATTTTTCCAGGTATACGCATCGCTCAACACAGTTTTTGCTGTGATTGCTTATTTTAATGAGCGCGAAGGACAATACCCAAACCTTGAGGCCTTGTTTGAGCATTTGCCTATAGAGAAGTCAATCATCCGTAAAATTGAGCAGGTAATTGATACCAAGGGCAAGATCAAGTCCAACGCCTCGCGCGATTTGGCAGACATTACGGCTGGTATTGCCAAAGCCGAGCAGGATGCCCGCCGTAAAATAGATCAGATCTATAAAAACGCTATCTCCAATAATTGGACAGCTGACGGATCACTAACCGTGCGTGATGGCCGATTATGTATCCCAATTTTGGCCGAGAACAAACGTAAGCTTAAAGGTTTTGTGCATGATGAATCTGCATCAGGCCAAACGGTTTATATGGAGCCCGAAGAGGTTTTTACCTTAAATAATCGCATCCGCGATCTGGAGTTTGAGCGTCGCCGCGAGATTGTTAAGATACTAACCGGATTAACGGATGAATTGCGGCCCTACGTGACGCTTCTGTTGTCGTACCATGGATTATTAACCAAGCTTGATTTTGTGCGTGCCAAGGCACTGTTTGCTATCGATATTGAAGGGGAGATGCCACAGGTTGTTAATGAGCCAAAACTTAAGCTGGTTAATGCCCGACACCCCCTGCTTTTTTTAAATTTCAAAAAGGAGCATAAAACCGTTGTACCCTTAAATGTACAAATTGATGATAGTACCCGCATTGTGGTAGTATCGGGCCCTAACGCGGGTGGTAAGTCTGTTTGTATGAAAACTGTTGGTTTGCTACAGCTTATGGTGCAGGCAGGTTTATTGATCCCTGTTGATGAAGCAAGTGTAGTAGGGGTGTTCAGGCTGTTTTTTGTGGATATAGGAGATGACCAGTCGATAGAGAGCGATTTGAGTACTTATAGCGCGCACCTGTCAAAAATGAAAAATTTTGTAGAGAACGCTAATGCCAAATCGCTGATACTGATAGATGAGTTTGGTACCGGTACAGATCCGCAGTTTGGCGGGCCGATAGCCGAAGCCGTTTTAGAGTCGCTTAATCATAAAAAAGTAAGGGGCATGGTAACCACCCACTACTCAAACCTGAAAATATTTGCCGGCAGCGCCGAGGGGATTGAAAACGCATCGATGTTGTTTAATAACGTGGAGATGAAACCCCTCTATATGCTTGAAGTTGGTAAGCCAGGCAGCTCATACGCTTTTGAAATAGCTCAAAAAATAGGTTTGCCGCAACAGGTGCTTAGCCTGGCCAAAAATAAAATCAGCTCTGGGCAAAAAAGTGTGGATACCTTGCTGGTAGGCTTAGAGCGTGAGAAAAAAGAGATCCTGGATACCCGCTTAAAACTGGACAGGCAACAACGCCAGGTAGACACCCTTTTAGCCGAGAATGAAAAGCTGAAAAGTTACCTGGAAGAAAACAAAAAAGTGTTGATCCGCGAGGCTAGAGATGAAGCGAAAAATATCATCCTTAACGCAAACAAACTGGTGGAAAACACCATCGCCGAGATAAAAAACAGTAATGCTGATAAGGTAAAAACCAAAGATTTGCGGGAAACCTTAAATAAGGAGCTCGAAAAGAATACCATAAAACCGGCTGTCACTAAAAGTAACCCTTTAGATGAGGAAATAAAAGTGGGCGACTGGGTTAAACTAATCGACTCGGAAACAAGCGGCCAGGTTTTGGAAATCGTCAAAGACAATGTCATCATCGCTATCGGCGATTTGCGTACCGTAGCCAAAAGAAAACGGGTGCAAAAGATTGCTAAGTCAACAGTACCTAAAGAGGTTCGCCGCAGCATGTCGGGCTCAACCAGCGACATGGCGAGCTTTAGCCCTGAGATAGATGTGCGCGGTATGCGCACAGAGGATGCCCTGGCAAATATTGAGCGCCTTTTTGATCGTGCGGTAATGATGAGCTACGGCACCCTAAAGATTATTCACGGTAAAGGCGATGGTATCCTGCGTAAGATGATTCGCCAGTATCTTAAGAAATACGAGCAGGTAGATCGCCTGGAGGATGAGCATGCCGACAGGGGTGGGGATGGGATTACCTATGTCTACCTTCGGTAACTAGGGGGAGATATTCTGTTGAAAATGAACTAATAATTTCATCACGGAATCATCATGCAACAATGACTGATAACTGACGGAAAGCTATTGCCAAACACCCTAATTAATACTACTTTTGTTCTTCATTTTTAAAATCCAATGTCTGAAAATACTGAACACGTAAAATGCCTGATAGTTGGCTCCGGTCCTGCAGGATATACAGCTGCTATATACGCTTCGCGCGCAGATTTGAACCCGGTTTTGTATACCGGTATGCTTGCGGGTGGACAGCTTACCCAAACCACTGATGTTGAAAATTTCCCGGGATACCCTAAGGGAATCATGGGACCTGAGATGATGGAAGATTTCCGTCATCAGGCAGAGCGTTTGGGTACTGATATTCGTTTCGGTTACGTTAGTTCGGTTGATTTTTCAAGCCTGCCGCACAAAGTGGTTGCTGACGAAAACAAAACTATCCTTGCAGACACCGTGATCATTTCTACCGGCGCTTCTGCAAAATGGTTAGGTCTCGAGTCTGAGCAAAAATATAGCGGTTTTGGCGTTTCGGCCTGCGCGGTTTGCGATGGCTTTTTCTTTAAAGGAGAAGATGTAGCAATTGTTGGTGCCGGTGATACTGCTGCCGAAGAAGCTACTTATTTGGCTAAGCTTTGTAAAAAAGTATACATGATTGTTCGCCGTGATGAGTTCCGTGCATCTAAAGCCATGGTACACCGGGTGTTGAACACGCCGAATATCGAGGTGTTATACGATACCGAAACCAAAGAGATTTTAGGCGACGGCCAATCTGTTAACGCGGTAAAGGTTATCAACATCAAGAACAACGAAGAACGTGTGTTAGATGTTACCGGTTTCTTTGTAGCTATCGGGCATAATCCTAATACTGAGATATTTAAAGGTTGGATAGATATGGACGAAACCGGCTACATTAAAACTAAGCCAGGTACTACCTTAACTAATGTTGAAGGCGTATTTTGCTGTGGCGACGCGCAGGATCATATTTACCGTCAGGCGGTAACCGCCGCAGGTACGGGCTGTATGGCAGCTATTGATGCCGAACGTTATTTAGCAGCTAAAGAGCACGTGGTAACCGCGTAAGCAGCTGAAATATATAATCAAAACACTCAAAGGTTGTCTATACAGGCAGCCTTTTTTGTTATGTAATTTTTACGTTGGGGGCTACGTTATTCTTTCAAAATCTGCTAACTTCACATTTCCTTAATTCGTATACCAATTTATAATGGCCTATAAAAAATTAATAGTACTACTTGCGTTTTTTACATTATCAATAGTAACTAAGGCCCAGGATACCGACCCAAACCTAGGCATTATACCGGCACCTGTATCAGTCATAAAATCTCCCGGTACATTTACGCTTAGCCAGGAGACCTCGTTATTTGCTGACACCCTAACTAACAAGGCTGTAATCTTTTTATCAGATTACCTGCAAAATACCACGATGCTGCGCATCCCTGTTAAGCTAAACAGCGGTGTAAACAAAAATAACAGTATAGTACTTACCAGCGCCGGCACTGATGGCCTGCCTGCCGAGGGTTACCGCCTAACTATCACCCCAACAAAAATTATTATTGCAGCAAAAGGCGCCGGCTTATTTTATGGCATACAATCGCTTATACAGATGATGCCGTTAGAGCGTACTGCTACCGCTAAATTACCGTGTGTGCAGATTGAAGATTATCCACGGTTTGGATACCGCGGTTCTATGCTGGACGTATGTCGCCATTTCTTTAATATCAGCTTTGTTAAACGGTATATTGACCTGCTGGCCGCTTATAAATTAAACACCTTCCACTGGCATTTAACAGATGACCAGGGTTGGCGCATCGAGATCAAGAAGTATCCAAAACTTACTTCCGTAGGCGGCTTCCGTAAAGAGACATTGATAGGTAACTATTACGACCGTAATCCGCAGCAGTTCGATAATACCAAACAAGGGGGCTATTACACCCAGGACGAAATCCGCGAGGTTATTAAATACGCGTCAGACAGGTATATTACCATAGTGCCCGAAATTGAAATGCCGGGCCACGCAGGTGCAGCGCTAGCCGCATATCCGCAGTTTGGTTGCGACTCCACCATTAACTACCAGGTGCTTACCAAGTGGGGGGTTAATAACGATATTTTCTGCCCTACAGAAAAAACGTTCTCATTTTTAGAGGATGTACTGACAGAAGTTATTGCCTTATTCCCCAGCAAATACATCCACATAGGTGGCGACGAAGCGCCTAAAGTAGCCTGGAAACAATCTGCCTATTGCCAGGCTATGATAAAGCGCTTGAAACTGAAAGACGAGCACGGTTTACAAAGCTATTTTATACAACGTATGGAAAAGTTTGTCAACTCTAAGGGACGCAGCATTATTGGCTGGGATGAAATACTTGAGGGCGGACTTGCCCCAAAGGCAACCGTAATGAGCTGGCGGGGTGAAGAGGGCGGTATAGAGGCTGCCAGGCAGAACCATGATGTAATAATGAGCCCCAGCAATGCCGGCTTATACCTAGACCATGTACAAGGCAAACTGAGTACCGAGCCTTTAGCTATTGGTGGTAATGCCCCATTGCAAAAAACCTACAGCTACAATCCAACGCCATCTGTATTGACGGATGCGCAGAAAACTTACATTAAAGGCGTGCAGGGTAACCTGTGGACGGAGTATATAGCTACAGAAAACAAGGTGCTTTATATGGCGCTGCCGCGATTACTGGCTGTAGCCGAGGTGGCCTGGACACCATTAGCCAACAAAAACTTTAAAGACTTTTCAGAAAACCGCCTGCCCGGACAACTAGCCTGGTTGGATAAGAATAATTTCAATTACCGCGTTCCGGCAGCTGTTGGTATTAAAGATACTGTTATGTTTGGTACCGAGTTAAAGGTTGACTTGAAACCGTCTGTAAAAGGAGCAAAGGTTTATTACACCATTGATGGCTACACGCCAACGGATAATGATAAGGAGTTTACCATCCCGATGACCTACAATGTGCCGCAGGATCAATATCGCGAACTGCAGGCTATTGTAATTACCCCAACCGGTAAACGCAGCGTGGTTACCAAAACCACGATGTATAACAAAGCGCAACTACCCGCGGTTGATTATAAAGGCACACTATCAGGCTTGCGTTACCAGCTTTTCCCGGGAGAGTATAGTAGTGTTAAGGATTTTAAACTGTCCGGTGATATCGCCGATTCATTGGTAACAAAAACTTTCAGCGTCACTAATTTCCGCAGGGGCGGGCCGTTCGGTATCATCTATACGGGCTACATTAAAATCGATACAGATGGTATTTACGGTTTTTCAACCGCGTCTGACGATGGCTCGGCACTGTATGTTGATGATACTTTGGTGGTAGACAACGATGGCAAGCACCCTGTTAGTGGTAAAGCCGGTGGTATAGCTCTACAAAAGGGTTATCACCGTTTCAGTATCAAATATTTTAATGTGGGTAGCGCTGGTAGTCTGCGGGTTTACATTACCATCCCCGGCAAACCGACCAGCGAAATTGGCCCCGAACTATTATTTAATTAAGAACTATGTGTGTCCGTTCCGTTTTTTATATTTTGTTTAGCTGCGCGATATTTTCAGGTTGCAGCCAGGAGCCTAAAAAGGTAGCCGCCAATAATGCCCCTAAAGCAGATGCCGTAAAGGCTCCGTTTAAGTATCAAAAAATGATAGAGGTGGCACCTGGTCAATATTATGACGTTATGAGCTGGGGCAGGGGTGCGGGCAAAGAAAGCGTTTACATGATTTTGCACTCAGACTCGTCTAACCAAAAGTTTACCACCACAACCGGCGATTTGGATGGTGCCATAACGGATGTTTACAACTCTGACATGGACATGGACGGTAACCCCGAAATATTGATCCAGGCCAAAGGTACCGACTCTATCAATTTTACGCATATTTACGCTTACGAGTTTAAGGGCAGCAATGCGCAGAAACTGGATTTTCCAAAACTGCAGTCCTCTAAAAAGAATTACCGGGGCGATGATAAATTTTATATATCTGAAGGGAAACTCATTCGCGAGTTCCCGTCATACACCAGCAGCGGTAGCGACGGTAAACTAACCGGCGGTAAGTACAAGTTTGAATATAGCTTGCAAGGCAATGAATTAGCTATAAATACACTGGTTAAAGATTCCACCCAGATGGAAAAGCCGGAGCCTGCAAAAACTGTTAAAAAGACAGAAGAAAAGCCTAAGGTTACTAAGTCGACAAAGAAGAAAAAGGTAGTGGCCAAGAAAAGAAGGCGTCGTAGGCGTTAGGTTCGAATATTCCTCACTCGTTACTCATTTTGAGATGACAAGATTGAAAGTATTATTGTTTTTTGTAACAGTATTTTGGCTCTGTCATTTACGTATTAATTAATACATTTGGTAAACGTCCAATCAACCTAAAAGAAACAGATGCACTTTTTATACCCGGCCTTTTTGTTTGCCTTGGCGTCGCTGGCCATACCGGTATTGGTGCATTTATTTAATTTCAGGCGCTACCAAAAAGTTTACTTCAGTAACGTACAGTTTCTTAAAGAGGTGCAAGAGCAGCAATCGTCGCGTCGAAACCTAAAAGAGCGCGTTATACTTGCCACACGTTTACTTGCCCTTTTATTTTTGGTGCTGGCTTTTGCCCGGCCATTCATCGCCAAACAAAACAACGCCAACGCGGGTGCCCAGCGTGTTATTAGTGTGTTTTTAGATAACTCCTACTCCATGCAAACCCTTAACCGCGAAGGCTCATTGCTTGATGAAGCAAAAAAGCGGGCTAAAGAGATCGTATCGGCATATTCTATAAATGATAAATACCAGTTGCTTACGCAGGATTTTGAAGGCAAACATCAACGGTTACTAACCCGGGATGAGTTTTATGATGCGGTAGACGCCGTAAAGATCAGTCCGCGCAGCCGCAGTTTGCAACAGATCATTGATCGTCAACAGAACCTGCTTTCTATGCAGGGCGGTACAGCGAGATCAATAGATGTTATATCCGATTTTCAAAGAAACATAAGTAACAGTCAGCCTATTAAGGTTGATACCGGCACCCACATCAGCCTCATACAGCTTAAAGCCAGCGCTCCTGCCAATGTAGCGGTAGACTCCGTTTGGCTGCTGAGCGCTATCCATCGCCCCGGCGAAACTGAGAAAATGGTGGTAAAGCTGCATAATTACGCAGACGAAGAAGCAGTTAAGATTCCATTAAAACTAATGATCAATGGCGAGCAAAAGTCGTTAGGTGGATTCACCCTGGCGGCTCGCGAAATACAGACCGATACATTAACGTTCTCGGGCCTTAAACCTGGCTGGCAGCGCGGCGAGATCGCCCTGCAGGACAATCCGGTTACGTTTGATAACCAGTTTTACTTTACCTTCAATGTAAAGCAGCAAATGCAGGTGTTGTTAATTGATGGGGGAACAGTTAATCCCTACTTAAACGCTGTTTTTTCAACCGATCAATTTTTCAAGGTAACACGTGTTCCTGATGGTAATGTTGATTACGCTGGTTTGAGTGCTTACCCGTTGATCGTGGTAAGCGATGTTAAAACCGTTTCGTCAGGTTTATCGCAGCAATTAAAAACTTATGTAAATAAAGGCGGAACGCTGGTAGTGTTTCCGGCGGTAGACGCGGAATTGCCGAACTACAAATCGTTTCTGCAACCTATGGGTGCCGCATTTCCTGAAAAGTTAGCCACCGAGAACATTAAAGTATCAGGCCTTAACCTACAGAACCCGGTATTTAAGAACATTTTTGAAGAGCTGCCATCAAATCCGGATCTACCTGTTATTAAAAAGTATTACCAGTTAAGCGCATCATCCGGCCGAAATGAAAATATTATGCAGGTGCAGGGCGGTCAGTCTTTTTGGGCGGGTTACAATAGCGGCCGGGGTAAAGTATATGTGTCTGCCGTGCCATTAAATGAAGACTTTAGCAATTTGCCGCGCCACGCGCTTTTTGTGCCGATAATGTTCCGGATAGCTTTATTGAGCGGGCATGATCAACCGTTGTTTTACACATTGGGGCATGATCAAACGGTTGAAACCATGCCAATACAGTCATCAGAAAAACAATTACTTAAACTAATAAAAGGCAAGCAAAGCATTATTCCTGATGTAAAACAACAGGAGGGAAGCACATTGCTCTATGTGTCTGACCAAATACAGGAAACCGGGCTTTATGAACTACGTAAGCAAGACAGTGTTGTGTCGGTGATGGCTTTTAACGATAATCGTAACGAGTCTGACCTGCAATATTATACCACAGCTGATCTTGAAAAGATAGTGCCCAATAAGGGGAAGGTTATTTCGGCTACAAAGGGCTCTGTAAAAGATATTGTAAGCCAGGCAGATTTTGGTGTGCAATTATGGAAACTTTGTATAATTTTGGCGTTGATATTTCTGGCTGCCGAAATTTTGCTTACCAGGTTCTACAAGCCTGAGCGACAAGTGTTTCAGTAAACAGAGGAAATCAACCTCAATCCATCTATAAAGCAGCGCTAATGAATTTGCTTATCAAATCGGCCACCATTGTTGATCCCAACTCACCTTTTAATCAACAAGTTGCTGATATTTTAATTACCAACGGAACTATTTCTCAAATTGCCAAAGACATCAAAACCGACGCGGAAGTTTTTGACGCTACCGGCAAACAGGTTTCGCCCGGATTTCTTGATCTTAACTGTAACATAGGCGAACTTGGCCTTGAAACCAAAGAAGACCTGCAAACAGGCACCGCCGCCGCCGCCGCCGGTGGCTTTACAGGTATAGCCTTAATGCCTAACACCCAGCCACCGGTACATTCAAAAACTGAGGTAGAGTACCTGCTTAACCGCGCCAAAGGCAAACTGGTGGATGTATATCCGCTGGGAACGCTATCGTACAAACGCGAGGGCAAGGATTTGGCCGAGATGTATGATATGTACCTGAGCGGTGCAAAAGCTTTTACAGACGGAAGCAACCCGGTGCAGGATGCCGGTTTAATGGAACGCGCCCTGTTATACGCTAAAGGTTTTGAGGCAACGGTGTTCTCATATCCCGAGGACACGGCCATTGCTGGCAAAGCAAAGGTTAACGAAGGCGAAATGAGTACCCTGTTGGGCATGAAAGGCATACCATCACTAGCCGAAGAGCTGATGGTGGCCCGTGATCTTTACCTGGCAGAATACACCGATTCGAAAATTCACTTCAGCACCATATCAACCCTACGATCTGTTGAACTGATCAGAGAAGCTAAAAAGAAAGGTCTTAATGTTACCTGCGACGTAACTGCGCATCACCTGGTGTTAACAGATGAGGCTCTGGCAGGTTTTGAAAGCCTTTATAAAGTAAAACCCCCGTTGCGTACCCGTAAAGATGTAGACGCCCTTATAGCAGGTTTAAAAGACGGCACTATTGACGCTATCGTATCGCAACACACACCTCATGAAATAGAGTTCAAGGATGTAGAGTTTGAGGTAGCCGAGTTTGGTATCGTAGGTTTTCAGACTGCGTTTTCGCTGGCGATTCAAGCTGGTTTAACGGTCGAATTGATCGTGCAGAAACTTGCAGTCAACCCACGCAGAATATTAGACGCAGAAACAGCGACCATTGCTGTAGACCAAAAAGCTAACCTTGTTGTTTTTGATAAGGATGCTGAGTGGACATATACAAAAGAAAGCAATCGGTCAAAATCAAGCAATTCGCCCTACCTGGGGCAAAATTTGAAAGGTCAGATATTGTTGACCTTTAACAATAATCAACTATTTAAAACGAAAGCATAATGATTGACCCGAAAATAAACATAGCGCTAAGCGCGGCACTAAAGGCTTTTTCAACCCATAGTGGTGTCGAAGTGACAACCATAGAGGGCGAATTTAAAGCCGTATTTGAATCTGATAATGATTTTTTAGGTAAAGTTGCAGATTTAGACGGTGTGTTTGATAGCCACCCGCAACTGGAAGTTTTACGCGAAGTGTTTTTTGATCTGTTGATGATCAATTTCTTTAGCGCAGACGTTAAAAAACTGGAAGAGGATTACCTTGACTCGAAAGAGTGGGAGCAAATTGAAGAGGACACCCTTGACCGGGGCACCGAGCTATTGAATTTGCTACTGTACCTTAACGAGTGCGAGGATGAAGACATAGAGCCTGAGTTAGAGGATTACCTGAAGGAATTTTTATTGGTTGACGAAGACGAGTTTCAGGACGAATACCGTATTTATGAACCGGTTATAGCCAACCAAATATTAATTGAAAGCTCCACTATAGAAATAGCTAAGGCAGCGGGTAAATTGCCTGAAGATTCTGAATTGAAAGAAATATTCTATCCGATGATGTGCTTTTTCCAAAACACTACCCCGACTGATAGCGACAAAGTAGAAATTGCAGCAAGCGCTGTAGATAAAGAGTTTGACATGGCAGTATTAGCTATATTAACATCTTTTTAAATCCCGATTATATGGAAAAAAATATTGACAAACTCATTAAAAAAGAGGGCTTTGAAAAAGGCTTGCTGTTAGGTGTTATTATGTTGGCGCTTGGCATCTTCACGTTTTACTTTATAACGGAGATGACCGATTCGATGTGGATGATTGTATTTACTCCGGTGATAACATCTATCATACTTCCGCTGGTAATTGCTGTGTTTTTTACCTTAAACCTCAGAAAAGCTATTGGTGGATACTGGGATCTCAGAAAAGCGGTAACAGGTATTTTTATCATGTTTGTAACCAGCTACGCGCTGTCGTCTATAGGTCGTGATATTATTTTTGCGAAGCTTGTTGAACCACAAATGACGGATAAAATGGCAAAAGCTATTGTCAACGCCACAACTGCTATGAAGAGTGGTGCAGAGCAATCACAAATAGATGAGAAAATAACCGAGATAGAAAAGAAGTTTGACGAGCAAAAAAGCCCTACCATAGGTAATATTATTCAAGGCATTGTTATCTCTATTATCATGGTATTTGTATTGGCTCTTTTATTTGCAGCCATCTTTAAAAAAGAACCACCCAGAAATAGCCTGGATACTGCTATTGATCCGGCTTTGCAGTAATTTCATTACAAATGCAAAGAGCCCGTTCCATTTTTGGAGCGGGCTCTTTGCATTTAATAAAAGCAGCGTCTGTGATGCTAAGGCAGAATTGTCGACTTTAATTTTATCAATCTAGAGTTTAGTATTACTCAATAAGGACAACCCTGCATCGATATATTGTCCGCCGGCAGTTTGTTTACAGTGTATCGCTATTACGTTCTTTCCATTAGCTTTTATTGCAGCTTTACCGTCTGCATTTATCGGCACCACTGTGTAGGCTGATGTAAAACCACTAATGGTAGCTGCTAGTACGCCGTTAATATAAACTTCGCAATCTTCATCATGATGGATGTACAGGGCCAATTTGCCTTTTGCTTCGTCAGATAATTCGCCTAAAGTAAAATCCTGACGCATCCAAATATCTTTGCTATTCCAGACGGTCTTGATGTTACCGCCCGGCGTGCCACGCGAGCCAAAGCCCGCCTGCCCCGTTTTCCAGGCCGCGTCATTAAAACTTTCGCCAAACCAGTCGCCGGTTGGGGCAGTGATGGTATATTTCCAGTTGATGGCTGTTTTCTGGGATGAGGGAAGTACCTCTTTTAAGTACAAGTTGTCATTAATAGCTTTCAGGTTTGATGCTAAAATCTTTTCTGTACCGGCTTTGTTAATCTCACGGTCGTAGGTCAGCAGGCCATTAAGCTCAATCTCAACGTCGGTGATCTCTGTATAAACTGCAGCGCTTAGACCCATGTTGGTTTTGTAGAGCACCAGGTCGTTAGCAAACTTATCATACAGATCGGTATATTCTTTTTTGTTGTTGATCATGATATAGGTATCGCCAACTTTCCAGGTATGATTAGGAATGATAAAGCCAATGCCCCCATACTCGCCGCAGGCCAAAGCCTGTGCCGTGCTGTAAGGCACAGCAGGCGGAGGGTAGCTATGGATATCCAGGTAATCGCCCACGTCAAAATGTCCGCCGCCGCTGGCCTGGTTAACAAGGCGGGATGGGTCAAGTTTCTTTACCATGTTGACTAATGCCGGCGTTTTATGCTGCGCCTGCCCTTCGTTAAAAACCACCCAGGTAATGATGCTCGGCGAGTTCCAATGGGTGCGAATCATCCGATTTAGTTCAGATCTAAATTCGGCAGTGTCCACAGGCGGTACCTTAGCGGTATATGAGTTAGGCGACGGCATATCCTGCCATACCAGTAAACCAAGCTTGTCCGCCCAATAGTACCAGCGGTATGGTTCAACCTTGATGTGTTTACGCACCATGTTAAAGCCAAATTTCTTGATCATTTCCAGGTCGTAGCGTAAAGCTTCATCGGTAGGGGCGGTGTAGCCGCCATCCGGCCAAAAGCCCTGATCCAGCGGACCTAATTGAAACAAAAACTTATTGTTTAAGTAAAGCTTTTTGAACTCGCCCTCTTGCTCCACAGAGATTTTACGCATACCGAAGTAACTTGATATAGCGTCGACATTGGCAGTGCCTTTATTTAACGCAATGTCAAGGTTGTAAAGGAAGGGGCTATCCGGCGACCACAGCTTGGGGTTATCAACGGCAATGCTGGTTTCTACGTTAGGCTTTATGGTTATTGTTTTAATTACGTTGCTGCCGTCTTTTATCTTTACGGCTACGTCCGTGCCACGGATATTACCCCAGGTGGTAACCGTAAGCTTCACTGCTGAGTGGTCGACATCAGGTACTATTTTGATGTTGCCAATACAAACGCCCGAAGACAGGGGTTCTAACCAAACCGTTTGCCAAATGCCCGTTACCGCCTGATACATAATGCCCTGCGGATTAAGCGTTTGCTTACCGCGTGGTTGCCCACCGTTGTCGGTTGGGTCGTAAACACGTACGGTAAGTTCTTGCTTGCCATCGCTTTTTATGGCCGATGTGATATTAAAGGAGAAGGGGTCATAACCACCTTTGTGCACACCAACGCGTTTACCGTTAACAAACACTTCCGATTCATAATCAACAGCGCCAAAGTTGAGCATTATCTGCTTGCCTTTCCATCCGGACGGGACGGTAAAGTTGCGGCGGTACCACAACCTGTCGTGATGCTCCATAACACCGGACAGTGCTGATTCAACGGGAAACGGCACCAGTATGGTTCTGCTCAATTTGCCTTGAGGTTCGGTCCCACCGGCCGTGCCGGGTTGAAACTGCCATAACCCGTTTAAGTTTAGCCAGTCTTTACGGACAAGCTGTGGACGCGGGTACTCTGGCAATACATTAGCAGGGTTAACATCTTTGGCAAATTTACTCATCAATGGTGCCGTTTTAAGCGACCAGCTTTGAGCAAATAAAGTCAATGATGAACACGCAAATACAAAAAGTATAAACAGTTTTTTGATCGACATTATACGGAGATTAGATAGGTTGAAATATTGATATGGTTTAGAATGCTAAACTAAACAATGTTTTTTACTTTACTAATTCTGTAGGGTTGTGCCGTGTAACTATTTTGATATGGCGGTTAGTATCCTTTTTTCGTCTTTTTGTAACTCTCCTAAAAAATATTGGTATTCCTGTTCCGTCTTATCTAACTTATCGATAGCTTTTTTTATTGAGGCAAGTGCTGCTTCATAATTCTTTAACTTCTCAAAAGCAACGCTTAGCTCTTTATAATAATCAGAGTCGTTAGGATTAACTACGAGGGCATTTTGTATATAAGACAAGGCTTTCTGATACTTTTGCTGTTGTAGGAATTGACTACCTATGTTTGCCAGTATTCTGTCTTCTGTAGGATCTTTATCAAAATCATATAATTTTTTCATCAGTTTCCGCCTCTCAGCCAAATAGATTTCAGGTTCCACTTTATTATCAAATAAAGGTCGGTACCAGTTGGCTATATTCCAATCATTAAATATAAAACCAAATGCATCAATCATTGAGTAAAATGGTGTACCATTATGATTCTTCCCCGGCAGGTCTATGTATTTGTATTTAAAAGAAGGGTTCGGCCCGTCAGCCAATAACTTCCCCAATACTTTTGATGCGGGCCTAAATGCTACTTCGTTGATACCTTCGGTGCCTGATGCCCAGCAAAAAAAAGTTTGTTTATTGATTTTCGAATGCAGCGTTTTTTTAACGTTGCTAAATAATGTACTATCCCTGTTCATTTCAAGCGCAGGGCTAACAGCAATAATGCCATTAAAAAAATCCGGATCTTTGGTGAAACTGTTCAACAAAAACAGCCCTCCTAAAGAATGTCCTATGCCTATTTTGAAATTTTGCGTACGGTAGTTCTTTTGTAATTCGGGCAGTAATTCTTGTTTTATAAAATCAAAAAATTTATCCCCGTTTACTTTGGCACTGTTTGGATTCGATTTAACAGCATACAATGGGCCAAAATCCAGAGCCCGGTTTCTTTGCATAATGCCTACAATTATGCAGGGCGGTATTTCGCCAAGATCAGTCAGTTGATCTATGTCAAATAAAATCAAATTTCTTAGATAAGCTTCATTACCATCAAATAAAAACACAATAGGGTAGCTGTTTTTCTTTTCGTCGTAATCTTTAGGCAGGCTCACCCAGTACTTTCTTGCCGTTGGGATAAGTTTTGGCGGCATTTCATATTCTTTGGGTTGCTGATATTTCATCAACTCCTGAGCGTTGATGTCAGCGCACAATAAATTTGAAATTGCAAACAGAATAAGGAATAGGTTTTTCATTCTCTTTATTTTTAACAAAGAAACACCGCTGACACAATACAGAATTGTGTTTTTCAGACAGTGCCTTGATCAAGTAATTTAAAAACCAGCTGATCATCGGCAAACTTACTTATCGATTTAAAAAAAGCACCGGGGCTTGCGCCGGCTATTTGCTTGTAAACATTTATGAAATAAGCCTGATCACAAAAATTGCTTTCGTAGCCGATATCCGTTAAAGTTTTACCCTGTTGATTTACCTGCAATGAATGCCTGAAGCGCGCTATGTTTTTAAACCCAATGGCTGTTATACCCAGGTGTTTAGTAAAAAAGCGGCTCAGCGTTTTTGTGCTTATGCCTAATTCCTGCGCTATTTGTTGGATGTTTTGCTCATTACTTGTATCGGCCAATGCGTTTACGGCATTAATCAACAGCGGATCAATGATCATCGGCTTATATATTGATAGCAAAAACGCCTCTAAAATACCAACCCGACGTTCTAAATCACAGGTGCCATAAAAGTCAGCAATAAAGTGGTTGTAGCCGGGCGCATGGCACCAATCGGTAAACAACTGCGAATCAAGTGGGGCAATATCTGCAAACGGCTTACTAATAAACTGGTTTAACCCTAACGGTTTAAAATGAATAGTTATCTTATCCAGTCGGCCTTTCAAGTTTGCAAGTAATGGCTGCTTGCGCATGCCCTGAACAAGCATCACATTGTTCTGCTCTTTACTTTCGGCTATACTGGTAGCATAGGGTTCAATTTTGGTTTCAATATTTTTATGGATATTAAGCGGGGTAGTAGTGTTAGGAAAAGAGTAATAGGTGACATTAAAATCCGGATCATCAACCACCAAAAAATAGTAATAGGATATGTATTGCCTTAATAACGGATGGCGTGGAAAATAAGTGCGGATATCCATTTGGCAATTATAACCTTTATCTCACGGTATGCAAAGGCTGTTGTTTAAACTGGCAATACTTTTGCGTTAAATAACTGATGCAACAATACAATACAAATAAACGCGACACCGGCATAATAGCCTATGAAATTACGGCCGACAGCATCAGCATAAAATTCAGAGATGGCTCGGTATATCTATACACCAAAAAAAGCGCCGGCGCGGCTGCTATTGCCAAGATGAAAGTATTGGCCGAAAAAGGAGCGGGGCTAACCACATACATCAATCAGCATGTGCGGGATAATTATCAAACCAAATTGAGATAACATAGGGTATTACACTCAGAAATTATTAAATTCGCACCACAAAAAACAGGTCACACACGTAAGTGACCGCGAAACGTAATTTATAAAACTTAAAAATCATAGTTGTAGATGATTAACATTACACTACCCGATGGGTCCGTACGTCAGTATGACGCCGGGATCACTGCCATGCAGATAGCATTGTCTATCTCTGAAGGCCTCGCCCGTAACGTATTAGCCGCCGAAGTTGATGGCGAAGTTTGGGACGCAAGCCGCGCTATTGAAAAAGATTCGACCGTAAAACTATTAACCTGGAATGATGCTAAAGGTAAATCTACCTACTGGCATTCATCAGCCCACTTAATGGCCGAAGCACTTGAGGCGCTTTACCCGGGCACAAAATTTGGTATTGGCCCGGCTATCGAAACCGGCTTTTACTATGATGTAGACTTTGGCGACAAAGTTTTATCATCAGATGAGTTTAAACAAATTGAAGATAAGATAATTGAGCTGGCTAAAACTAAGGCAGAGTTTGTACGCAAACCTGTGTCAAAAGCCGATGCCGTAGCTTATTTTACCCAAAAGGATGACGAGTACAAGCTTGACTTGCTAAAGGATTTGCCTGACGGTGCCATTACTTTTTACACACAAGGTAACTTTACAGACCTTTGCCGCGGCCCGCACATACCTAACACCGGTTTTGTTAAAGCAGTTAAGTTAATGAGCCTTGCCGGCGCATACTGGCGCGGCGATGAAAGCCGTAAGCAGTTAACCCGTATTTATGCCGTAACCTTCCCTAAGGCAAGCGAGCTGACAGAATACCTGCATTTATTGGAAGAAGCTAAAAAACGCGATCACCGTAAATTGGGTAAAGAGCTGGAGCTGTTTGCCTTCTCTGAAAAAGTAGGCATGGGCTTGCCATTGTGGTTACCTAAGGGAACCGCATTGCGCGAAAAGCTGGTTAATTTTTTACAAAAAGCACAAGCTAAAGCCGGTTACGAGCAGGTAATTACGCCGCATATCGGACATAAAAACTTGTACGTTACCTCTGGTCACTATGAAAAATATGGTGCAGATGCATTTCAGCCAATAAAAACCCCGCAGGAGGGAGAAGAGTTCTTCTTAAAACCGATGAACTGTCCGCACCATTGCGAGATCTATAAAACAAAACCACGTTCATACAAAGACCTTCCGGTACGTTTGGCCGAGTTTGGTACTGTATACCGTTATGAGCAAAGCGGCGAGCTGCACGGCTTAACCCGTGTACGTGGCTTTACGCAGGATGACGCTCACTTGTTTTGCCGCCCAGACCAAGTAAAAGAAGAATTTATGAAGGTAATTGACCTGGTGTTGTACGTATTTAAAGCTTTAGGTTTTGAAGACTATACCGCACAGGTTTCGCTTCGTGATCCGGAAAACAAAGCAAAATACATTGGGTCTGACGAGAATTGGGCCCTTGCCGAAGCAGCTATTATTGAAGCTGCAGACGAAAAAGGCTTAAAAACTGTGGTTGAGTTAGGCGAAGCGGCTTTTTACGGCCCGAAGCTTGACTTTATGGTAAAAGACGCGTTGGGGCGAAAATGGCAATTAGGCACTATACAGGTAGATTATAATCTGCCTGAACGTTTTGAATTAGAGTATACAGGTAGCGACAACATGAAGCACCGCCCGGTAATGATTCACCGTGCACCTTTTGGCTCATTAGAGCGTTTTGTGGCTGTGTTGATTGAACATTGCGCCGGTAATTTTCCGCTTTGGTTATCGCCCGAACAGTTTATCATTCTGCCTATCTCTGAAAAGTATGAAGAATATGCAAAAAAACTTTCAGATGAGTTAAAGAATTCCGATATTTGCGGGCTGATTGACTTTAGGGATGAAAAAATTGGTCGTAAGATCCGTGATGCCGAAGTTAAAAAGATCCCTTACATGCTGATTGTGGGCGAAAAAGAAGCTGAAGAAAACAAGGTTTCTGTACGCAGACATGGTCAGGGCGATTTGGGAAGCATGAGCATTGAAGAATTTAAAATTCAAATAATTAAAGAAATAACAGTATAACTTGGCATTAAACAGACCCTTTAACAGAGGCCCAAGGCCACCTTTCAAGAAGAAAGAAGCCGAACACAACATCAATCAATTTATCAGAGCTGCAGAAGTACGCTTAACCGGCGACAATGTAGAACAAGGCATTTATGCCTTAAAAGACGCTTTGGCTATTGCCGAAGAGCAGGAATTAGATTTGGTGGAGATATCTCCAAACGCTGTACCTCCAGTTTGTAAAGTAACTGACTATAATAAGTTTATTTACGAGCAGAAGAAAAAGCTAAAAGAAATAAAGAGCAATGCCAAGCAAACGGTAATCAAGGAAATTCGTTTTGGACCGAATACTGATGATCATGACTTTGACTTTAAATTAAAGCATGCTTCTAAGTTTTTAGAGGCTGGCGAAAAGGTAAGAGCCTACGTACACTTTAAAGGCCGTGCAATTGTTTACAAAGAGCAGGGCGAAATATTGCTGCTGCGTTTTGCACAAGCATTAGAAGATGTAGGTAAGGTTGAGCAATTACCGAAGCTTGAAGGTAAACGGATGTTTTTAACCGTTGCACCAAAGGCCGCAAAAAAATAACAAAATGTGCTTTTGCACAATTGAAGATAAAGCGTTGCGAAACGCCTATAACTAACAAATAAATAACGGATATGCCAAAAATGAAAACCAATTCCAGTGCAAAAAAGCGCTTTAGGCTTACTGGAACCGGTAAAATTGCGAGAAAAAACGCATTCAAAAGCCACATCTTAACTAAGATGTCGACCAAGCGTAAGCGTAACCTATCACACACAAGCTTAGTTTCTAAGGGTGATATGGGTAACGTAAAGCGTATGCTTTGTATCGGAAAGTAATTAATTAATTTTTAACCAGGTATTAGAGTTTTAAAGACCGAAAGGCACTCACTACCAAAAAGACAAAAAAATGCCACGTTCAGTTAACGCCGTAGCGTCTAGAAGACGCAGGAAAAGAATCATGAACCTTGCCAAAGGTTATTGGGGTTCAAGAAGCAAGGTTTATACCGTTGCTAAAAACACAGTTGAAAAAGGTTTACAATACGCTTACCGCGATAGAAAAACCAAAAAAAGAGAGTTCAGAGCTTTATGGATCCAACGTATCAACGCTGGTGCCCGTCAGCACGGAATTTCTTACTCTCAATTAATGGGTAAATTAATAAAAAGCGAAATTGGTTTAAACCGTAAGGTATTAGCTGATTTAGCGATGAATCATCCGGATGCTTTTAAAGCAGTGGTTGACGCAGTAAAATAAGCGTATTTACAAATAAATTAAAAAGGCCCTTACCTTATTGGTAAAGGGCCTTTTTTTTCTACCTGATTTTTGGAAAAAGACTTGCCATACTTGATTTGTTATCACATTGATACCAAATCCCTGATTTCTTTACTATTTTTTTGTTGTGCCCCACTATTTTTGATTTTTCCAATTATATTTAGGGAAATTAAAATTAACTGATCATAATTAAACATATGAAGAAACGCTTACTTTTAGGTTTCGCTGCGCTGTTTTGCAATTTTGCCAGGGCACAGCAAACCTACCCTGTAAATGGCGTGCAAGACATCCGGCCAGGATTGTATGCATTTACCAACGCAACTATTATTGCAAGCTCCACACAAACTATTACAAACGGAACATTACTGGTTAAAGACCGCTTAATCGAGTCGGTTGGCGCAGCTACACCTATCCCTAAAGGATACATTGTTATTGACCTTAAGGGTAAATACGTTTACCCTGGGTTAATTGATGCCTACAGCACCTACGGTTTGCCGGATGGAGCAAGGCAGGCTGCTACCACATTTGGCGGCGCTCGTGGCGCTACACCTATTTCAACCAAGCCGGGCGCTTACGGCTGGAACGAGGCGATAAAGCCGGAGATGAACGTAAAATCTATTTTCCATGTTGACGCTGCAAAGGCCGAGGCTTTAAAAAAGATAGGTTTCGGCGCGGTGCAGTCCTTAATACATGATGGTATTGCCCGTGGCACATCGGTAGTAGCTACCCTTGGCGACGAGCGTGATAACCTGGTGTTGCTCAACGGCGAAGCTGCGGCGCATTACTCGTTCAGTAAAGGTACGGCTGCAACCAATTATCCCTCGTCATTAGCAGGCTCAATAGCTTTGCTACGTCAAACTTATTTAGATGCGCAGTGGTACAAATCGCAAAAGCAAGAATTCAATATTTCTATAGCAGAATTTAACCGCACGCAGTCTTTACCGCAAATTTTTGAAGTATCAGACGCTTTCGAGGTTTTACGTGCTGAGAAAATAGCCAAAGAGTTTGGCGTAAAATACATCTACAAGACCGACGGCAACGAGTATCGTCGTATCGACGCTATGAAAGCCACGGGGAGCACGTTTATTATTCCGCTAACATTCCCTGATGCTTTTGATGTAGAAGATCCATTGCAGGCCCGCAGGGTAACCTACGATCAATTGAAGGACTGGGAGCTTGCCCCTAAAAATCCGGGAATCGTAGAGAAAGCCGGTATAAAATTCGCCATTACATCGTATGGTTTGAATAATCCGCGCGATTTCTGGACAAATATCCGCACCGCTATTGATCATGGTTTGACTGAAACCCAAGCGTTAAAATCATTAACGGAGATCCCGGCAGAAATGCTTGGCGTAAGCAATCAAATTGGTACGCTGGCCAAGGGTAAATTGGCTAATTTCCTGATTACGTCTGACGGTTTATTTAAAAAAGAAAACGTTATATATGAAAACTGGGTTGAAGGTAAACAGTATGTTGCCAGCCGGGTAACCCCAATGAGCATAGCAGGTACCTATAAATTAGCCGCTGACGGTTTAGAAAATATCACCCTGAAAATTAGCGGGACACCAGGCTCGTACAATTTAGATGTGCAGCGTGCAGGAGCCGACAGCGTGCGTTCACGTGGTGCCTTTAGCCGTACCGGGGACATGGTAAGCATGACATTTGACTTGAAAGCAAAACCAGCCGGAACGGTAAGACTAAGTGGCTATATTTCTTCGACATCGCCATTGAGCTTGGCAGGTACTGCGATACTGCCCGACGGTACTGCTACTAATTGGACAGCAGTTTCTAACGGTGTTACGCCGGCAACCCCGGCTGACAAAAAGGGCGATGCTGCAAAACCTAATATTACGGCTAGCCCGGTAGTATATCCATTCGCGCCGTTCGGTAATACAGAGTTACCAAAAGCCGAAGCTGTATTATTCAAAAACGCCACGGTTTGGACGAACGAAAAAGACGGTATCCTTAAAAATACCGATGTATTGATAGAGGCCGGTAAAATAAAAGCAGTTGGTAAAAACCTTGCGGCCGGTAGCGCTAAAGTAGTTGACGCTACCGGTAAGCACCTGTCTGCAGGTATTGTTGATGAGCACTCGCATATCGCTATAACTGCGGGTATCAATGAAGGCACACAAGCTAATACGGCCGAGGTACGTATGGGAGATGTGTTGGATCCGGAAGATATTAATATCTACCGCCAACTGGCTGGTGGCGTTACTACATCGCAAATTTTACACGGGTCGGCTAATCCTATAGGTGGCCAAAGCGTATTAATGAAACACCGTTGGGGCGTATTGCCTGAGCAATTGAAATATGAAGGCGCTGACGGCTTTATTAAATTTGCCTTAGGTGAAAATGTAAAACAAAGTAACGCTAATATTCAGGCAGGCCCTAACACCCGTTTCCCGCAAACACGTATGGGCGTTGAGCAGGTGTATGTAGATGCGTTTACCCGTGCTAAAGAGTATAAAGCCGCGCTTGCTGTAAAAGGCAATAGCGTTCGCCGCGACCTGGAGCTAGAGACTTTGGTAGAAATTCTGGATAACAAACGTTTTATTACCTGTCACTCTTACGTGCAGTCTGAGATCAATATGCTGATGCATGTGGCAGATTCTTTGGGTTTCCGCATCAATACCTTCACCCACATTTTAGAGGGCTACAAGATGGCTGACAAGATGAAAGCGCATAATATAGCTGCTTCGACTTTCTCTGACTGGTGGGCCTATAAAATGGAAGTAAGCGACGCGATACCTTATAATGGTAAGATCATGAGCCAGCAAGGCGTATTAACAGCCTTTAACTCTGATGATGATGAGATGGCCCGTCGCCTTAACCAGGAAGCCGGTAAAGCGGTTACCTATGGTAAAATGAGCGAAGAGGAAGCCCTTAAGCTTGTTACCCTTAATCCGGCCAAAATATTGCACATTGATAATAAAGTTGGCAGTATTAAAGCGGGTAAGGACGCTGACTTGGTATTATGGTCTGCTAATCCTTTATCCATCTATGCCGTAGCTGAAAAAACATATGTTGACGGTATTGCTTACTGGGACTATGATAAAGATGCCGAAAAGCAAAAAGCGCTAAAAGCCGACGAAGGCCGTATCATCCAAAAAATGATTGATGCTAAAGGTAAGGGCGCGGTTACGCAAAGGCCAACTGGTGGCGCACGTCGCCCGTCTTATACCTGCGATACGGTTGAGGACAGCGCTTTTGTAGTTGCTGATGAGTATAACGGAATGTTGAACAAAAAATAGGATCGACAAAATGAAAAAGATATTAATTTTTGGAGGACTATTGCTAAGCACGGTCCTAACATACGGGCAGGCAACTATATCGCCGGCCAACCCACAAGCGAAAACGATAATTATAACAGGTGGCACTATCCATATTGGTGACGGAAAAGTGATCAGTAAGGGCTATGTCGCCTTTGATAAGGGAAAGATCACCGCTGTGGGCGAGGGTACCGCTCCATCCATGGCAGGCGCCGAAATTATTGACGCCACCGGAAAACAGGTTTACCCGGGTTTTATATGCCCCGTAACAAATTTAGGTTTAATTGAAGTTGAAGGCGGTGCCCGCGGTACCGTGGATGACTCTGAAACCGGAGATCTTAATCCTAACGTGCGTTCAATTATCGCTTATAATACCGATTCGAAGGTAATTCCTACCGTACGTTCAAACGGCATCTTACTAGCACAGCCCACACCGGAGGGCGGTACTATAGCCGGCCAATCATCGGTTGTGCAACTGGATGCCTGGAACTGGGAAGACGCTGCTTATAAAATGGATATCGCGGTTCACTTAACCTGGCCATCAGCCGGCGGAGGCCGTGGCCGTAGAGGTGGTGGTGCACCTGCTGTAGCCGGTGCTGAGTCGCCGGACGAAGCCAGGATGAAAACCCTTGATGCTATCAACAATTTATTTGCGCAAGTTAAGGCGTATGCTGAAAGCAAACCAACCGTAATTAACCTGCGCCTTGATGCCATGAAAGGCTTGTTTAACGGCAGTAAAAAACTGTTTATTAATGCCGATGGCGCAAAAGAGATTATTGAAGCGGTAACCTTTGCCACTAAACTGGGCTTGCAGGCGGTGATTGTTGGCGGTAAAGAATCGTACCTGGTGACATCTGTTTTAAAGCAAAACAACGTGCCGGTTATTTTACGCGAGACACAGACCCTGCCATCGCGTGCGGAAGATGACGTTTATTTGCCTTATAAATTACCTAAGATACTGCAGGATGCGGGTGTTCTTTATGGTTTGACCGGCATTGGTTTCTGGCGTCAGCGCAATTTACCTTTCGAAGCCGGACAGGCTGTCGGTTATGGTTTAACTAAAGAGCAGGCCTTAAGTATGATCACTATCAACAATGCTAAAATATTGGGTATTGATAAAACGACAGGGACTTTAGAAACCGGTAAAGATGCCAACCTATTTATTTCAAACGGTGACGCGTTGGATATGATTACCCTTGATGTAACCAAAGCTTACATACAAGGCAGGGATATCAATCTTGATAACCTGCACAAGCAGCTTTACAAGCGTTATGCTGATAAATATGGTATGAAAGACTAATTCTCCCACATCTATAAACAAAGCCCCGTCTGTTCAATCAGACGGGGCTTTGTTTTTGTGGGTTGCTAGGGCTTAAGCGGTTTTGGGTTTAGTGCCTCTTATTTTGATGACGATGTAGTGCACCAATAATCCAAGCAAGGTCCAATACATCGCGAAACCGATCATAAAGAATGGGGGTGGGGTATCCGGTTCCTGGCGCAGAAAAGCGATAAAAGGCATTAGCGGCGCCATTAAAATAAACCTAATGGGTAATAAAATCGTCGAAATGACTGATTGCCAGGTAGACTGATCCACCGCCAGGGCCCGCCACTCTGACGGTTGATTTAACAGAAATTTACAGGCAAATATAAATACAAAGGCTGAAAGGACGAAGTAGGTGACAAACCTGGCTCTTGAGATTTTCATGGTTTAATAGTTTTTAGTGATTGTTTGATAAAAAGTACTTTGATATACAAAGTTAAATATAAATACTTTGCATTTCAAAGTAAATCAGTAAAAAAATATTTGATTGCATTAAAATAGAGACGGGGCGTAATGGCGACATAGCTATAAAACAAAAAATCCCGTCCACACTGGGTGTGGACGGGATAGTATCAATTTAAATCTGATTATTGCAATTACAATACCTGACCTGGGGTAGTGTAAGGTAAAGTTTGTGGATCATATTTAGCCCAACCAGTTGACCAATCTGTAGTGCCAAATGCACCTTTGTAAGCAACTACTTCAAAGAAAGCGTTTTTCAATTTTGCGTTGTCAAACTTTGCGCCTGCAGCAGCTGCTGTGCCAGCTTTTGCTGTAAAGTTTGGTGTGCCTAACAATGCGTTGCCGGTTGCTTTAAAGTCTGTACCGTATTTTAAGGCGTCAGTTAATAAATCACCTACAGTTTTAGTAGCATCAAAAGTGTTGTTAAGGCGCATGCTAGCTTCAAAAATAGCTTTGCTAGTAACATTGTTGCCCTTAACTTCGGTGCCTTTTGCGTTACAGTTGTAAATAATATTGTCTATAAACACTAAGTTACCATCAGTATAATTTTTAGTGGTAGCGCCTGCAGTAGCAACAGTGCTCTCGTCAATATAAATACCTTCAAAGTAGTTAGCAAATACCGAGTTAGCAATGCTGATAGAAGAGTTACGACGGATTTGAGCAGCGTGTTGATAGTTAGCGTTGATGTTTGATAAGCTACCGCCCGGTGCAGTTGCAGTAGCTGCAAATAGCGGGCCTACAATTGTCATGTTAGAAAACACAGCTCTGGTTTGTGGCTGGTTGTTTGAACCTGTAGCGTCGTTATCAGACTCAAAACCGTTTGAACCTGAAAAATCGGCAACTACTTGTGCTCTTTGCGCCAAACCAAATTGTATGTTACCTGAGTAACCGTTGTCCGTATCAAAGTCATCATCAGTTGTACCAATAGCTAATAAGTGTTTAGCATTTACTGTACCACCAAAAAATTCAAACGCATCGTCACCAGAACGGTAAACTTCTACGTAATCTATAGTAGTACCCGCACCAACACCACCTAAAGTGATACCGTTGATCTCGTTATCCGGTGAGAATGGAATACCTGCGTATTCAACACGTACATAAGTTAGCGTACCAGAGTTATCGTTAGCATCTGTACCACCGTATTGGATGTATTTAACAGGATCGCCACCACCCGTTGGGGTTAAACCACCTTCGATGTTGTTTACACCGTTAGCAAAGTTGATAGGCGCTTTACCTAAAAGGATCAAACCACCCCAATCACCTGCGCCACGGCCACCGGTAGCAACATTTGATGTAAATACAATAGGTTTAGCTGCCGTACCTGCAGCATTGATTTTAGCACCTCTGGTGATAACCAAAGTGCCTTTGCTTGCTTTGTCGCCTTTTATGATAGTACCCGGCTCGATAGTTAATGTAGCGCCGTTGGTTACATATACAAATCCTTTAATTAGATACATTTTGCTGGCGCTCCAGGTGGTGTTTGCAGATATGTCGCCGCTTACTTCAACTGTATTTGAAGGAACAACAACATCCGGACCGTCATTGATCGGGTCGTTGTTTTTTGAACAAGCAGTAACAAAAAGTGATGCTGCAAGCATTAAAATTAATGAACGTTTTTTCATGTTAGTTTTTAATTTGTGTTGATGTATTGTATGTCTGGTTTTAGTTTTTAGAAAGATTGGCTGTAAGACAACGTAAATGTTGAACCCATTTTGTATGATGCCAATGTTGAACCTTTAGTTAGGTCATATTGGGTTGTTGGCGTTTTGTAATACAGTATTGAATTTTGGTTAAGCAGATCGCTGGCATTAAGTTTGAACTCGCCTTTTTTGCTTACTTTATAGCTAATTTGAGCATCAATTACGTCGCGGGCGTTTTCATATACCGACGGAAATACTGCGCCGCGGGCCCTTGCTATACGGGGGCCTACGCGGTTGTATAGTAAGTTAAAGGTTAATTTGTTGTTGTAAGCGGTTTGCATTAAACCACCGTTGATAACATATGGCGCCTGGCCTACCATTGGTCTTGATGCATCAGCAACAACCTCCGGACGGTCATCAGATACTTTTGATTTAATTACCGCTATGTTAGTATAAAATGTGGTGTTTTTAAATGATTCGCCTACAAAGTCCAGCGTTTTACGCAGCTCTAGTTCAAAACCAAAGTTGGTAGCACGTTGTACGTTAAAAAATCTAAAATCGGGAGTAGAGTTTTTATCATCATAAACAGGCTCAATGGCGTCCTTAAACCCTTTATAGAATGCAGATACCGAAAAGATCTGGCCGGCCGAAGGATAAAACTCATAACGGATATCAGCATTTTTGATTTGCGCACGTTTTAAGTTTTTGTTACCGGCTATGTTGGCTAGTAACTCAAAGTCGTAGTAACTGGTAACGGCAAGCTCTCTGGCTTCCGGGCGTGCAACCGTATGCGAGTATGAAGCCCTAAAGTTTGATTTATCATTAATAGCGTAAGTCAAGTTAGCCGACGGCAAAACATCAACGTTATTTAAACGGGTTTCTGTAGTAGTAGGCTCTTTATCATTAAGTTTCAGGTCAAATTTTTCAACTCGCACACCCCACACCAAACGTACCTTATCGCTTAATTTATTGTCTAGCATAGCATAACCAGCGTTAACCATTGTGTGAGCAGTGTATGGATCCGTTGATGATGTGATCTCGGTTAAGTTGTAAAAGCCCTTATTGATAATCGCACGACTGAATATCTGGTTAAGCGGCAGTGTTCTGATATCGTTGGCGCCATCCATGCCGCTTCTTAATTGTGGGCCGATAAATCTCGGGCTGAACGTACGGTCGCGGTATGAAGTTGCTAAACCAACTTTTAAATTTGATTTTTCTTTAAACATGTTAACCGGCAAGCTGTAGTCAACCTGGCCGCTATAAATATTTTCGTTAAGGTCTGAGAAGAAACGAGCGTTTTGTTTACCTACCGTAGTATTATCAGCAACATATTGGCCACCAATTAAAGCGTAATTGGTTTTACGCTGATCTGGCTGATTGTTCATTACGTTGGCAAAGCTGCCAATCCAGGTAATTTTTGAGTTGTTATCAAAAGCGTGATCACCGGCTAGGGTAGATTTCAGTAAGCTTTTTTCAATCAGGTCAAACGCGGTAAAATGGTTGTCAGGGTTTTGGGTTTGGTTATTATAACCGGTACGGTATAAGTATTGGTCGTCAAACGTACGGTTGTATATATTTTTAAAAGTGATCTTATTTTTGCCGTAGGTATAAGCAAAGTTAGCCAGTGCCCCTACGCTGGTAGAAAATTTGTATTTAGTATCGTTAAAATCAAACTCATAGTAATCAATTTTCAGATCACGGATAGTTTGCATTGCGTTACGGTAAGTTAAACCGACAGTGGTACCAAATTTATTGCCGTTTTTACCTTCGGCTACGCGGCCAAAAGTTAACTGGTAGCTTTGATTTGGTGTAGCGCGGCTGTTGTATACATTAAAATTGGGGTTTAATGACTTTAAAGCATTTATTTGCTGTGGCAAGGTTAATGAGCCTGAAGCTACCCGGTTGGTAGAAGGGAAGTTTGATGGCAATTTACGGGCGCCACCGTCAAAACCAAAATAATCTGACGTGTTGCGATAACCGCTTTGAAAATCTTTAAAAGTAGTATTAGTATTGTAACCAAGGCCTATGCTACCGGTAATAAAGTTTTCTGTAGGGATGTCTTTAGTAGTGATTTGAATAGCACCTCCGGCAAAATCGCCGGGTAGGTTAGGGGTAGCTGTTTTGCTGATAACAATACCTTCAATTAAGTTTGACGGTACGATATCGAAAGAGAAAGCCTTACGGTTAGGCTCCGTACTTGGTAATACAGTACCATCAAGCAATGCTGTGTTGTAACGATCGCTCAGACCACGAACGATAACAAATTTGTTATCTTGAATAGTAGCACCGCTTACGCGTTTTAAAACCTCGCTGGTGTTTTTATCAGGCGACATCTTAATCAATTCGGATGATATACCGTCAGATATGGTTACGCTGTTTTTTTGTGCGGCGTATAGCGACGCTATAGATGCCTGGCGATAGGTTGAACGAATAACGACCTCTTTTAACGAAGACTTAGCAGCTTCGGCAATAGAGATGTCGAGGGTAGTTACCGCGTCGGCCTTTACAGCCACCTCAGATATAGCTTTAGTTTCGTAACCGATGTATTTAACTACAAGGGTATAAGTGCCGGGGGCAACGCCGGATAAAACGTATTGACCGTTGATGTCTGTAGCAATAGCTTTAGTTGTACCTTCAATACCAACCGTAGCACCAATTAGTAACTCGCTGGTTTTTGCGTCGATGATTTTACCTGCAATTTTGCCGGTTGACTGTGCAACAGCATTTAAGTGTATTAAAGCAGGAAGGATGAGGATTAATAATAATTTCTTCACGTATTAATTTTTTGTCAAAACTAATCCGCGCATATTTCCACAATGCTAACTGTAGGTTATCAAAACAACATGTGTTCTTTAATTTAATGTTAAGCATTGCAGTTTTGAAGCTAAACCCAGAGTTTGCCTGCATTAACAACATCAACACGAGGTTAAACTGAATTAACATGTTTACTTTTTGTAAGATGGTATTTTTGATTTAAGGTGATGTTAAGGCAGCATTATCAATTATGTTGAAATTTCGATAATAACTGGCTTTTTCAAGCCGGGAATTCATTACAATATTTTGATATAAAAATGTTTATATGTAATTAGAAAAGCATACCTTTGTGCCTATTCTACAAAACATACCGTGCTACAAGAAAAAGCCTGATCTTTTTAAAGAAATGATCTGCATTTAATTTAGCCAATTGGGTACAAGTACAGACGGCTTGATCTATAAAATTTGCCAGGCTACAAAAAGTAGTGAGGCTAATAAAAAGGTATAATGTCTGGATGCGGCAAGCGTTTTAGTAATATATTTATCACCATAAAATTATACTTAAACATCGGTTGCAGCCCTGCAGTTGTTTTGTTTATTCAATATGTTGTCCACTTTAAAATAACTAATGGGAAGATCGAACGAAACATTTAACAAAAAAGAAAAAGAAAAGAAACGCCTGAAAAAACATCAGGAGAAAAAAGAAAAGGCCGAAGATCGTAAAGCTAACTCAGATAAGGGTAAAGGCTTAGAAGATATGATGGCCTATATAGATGCCGATGGTAATATCACATCTACACCTCCGGATGGCGTGCCACGCAAGCAGGTGTCTTTAGAGGATGTTAGGATATCTACTCCGAAACAAATTGATGAGCCAGAAGATGCCGTTAAAACAGGTATTATAAGTTTTTACAATACATCAAAAGGTTTTGGTTTTATTGCAGAAGATAAGTCGAGGGAAAATATATTTTTCCACGTTAACAACCTAACCTTCCAGGCTAAAGAAGGTAATAAAGTAACCTTTAGTACTGAAAAAGGCCCTAAGGGATTAGTAGCTTTAAATATTGAAATGGCGAAATAGCATTTTTTCGTTATATATAACTGTCAGTTTAATACGCTAGCAGTAGCTTCATAAAAACACCCTGCCGATTAAAATTAGCAGGGTGTTTTTACTTTATATTTTCGTTGCTCTCTATTCTTTTTATCAACCTGTATACCTTAGAGTATGCAGTCCCGGTATCCGCAGCAACCTGCCGTAAATAAGACCTTGTTGGTGCAGTTTAATAATGCGCTCTTCTGTACTTTGGCGCTGCTGCTCGGTATATTGCAGCAGGTGTTCGGCTTCGTTGGCGCCGCCGATAAAACTGAAATGCAGATTGTTATAAGGTTTTATGATCTCGGCGAGATATACATTATCTGCCCCGTACGTTAATTGGCCGCTGCGTTGTTTTATCTGTTTAAAGTAACGCAGGTCGGCACGCGTATAGCTTTCGCCAATAGCAAAAGCACTGTCGGCAAAATTGAGTAGCATTTTGCTGCCCTGCAAATCATTACGGCTAATAGGTTTAGCAGGGTTGCGCTTTGGAGTATGCGCAAGCACTAGTATTGAAAGTTCGTACTTATTTTTAAGTCCCTGCAACTTTTGCATCAGGGCAATGGCCGTCGCCGCTGCTTGTGTACCGGTACGCAGGCAGGTTATATTATCAATTATTATGATACGCGCTTGGGTAGTGATGAGCATGTTTTCGAGCGCGTTGTTAATATATTCGTGGTAGCTGGTAAATCTATTAGCCCTGGCCGCATCCGGATTAAATACTACGCGGTAAAAAGTATCAGCAAACTGGTATTGCCCGTCCTCCGCGCTGGTGTATCGCTTGCTGAATTGCTGATCATTCAGCTCAAAATCAAAATACAATACTATTGATGATTGCGCACGCATGTTGATATTGGGTAGGGGCCGGCCACGACTTAAAGCGTCGCCAATTTGCACTGCCAAAATGGATTTGCCAACATTGGTATCAGCAAACAAAATACAAAGCTCGCCTTCATACCAAAAATCGCCAAATAGCATGCCACCGTTTTGACGTGACGTAGCATCCTGTAAAAATTCGCCTGCAGGTTTGATAATGAACGCGTCCTTGCTATCACTAGGGCTTCGTAAAAGTTGGTTTAACTGATGGGTTTGTTTTTTGGTGAGGGTGCCACGGTTGGCGGCCCTGATAAGTTCGATTTCGTCCGGCCTGCCCTGATAAAGCCGGGGAGTGTTATAATTGTCCATAATAATTGTGGGAATACCACTAAGATACGGCCTGATTGTGGAAGAGTTGGTGACACCAGTTTGTCACCAGCAGACTTGCCGCAGTATGAAAAGCTTGGTTAGGGTATATTAGGTTTTAAGAACCGTCCGGAGGTGATTCACTTCAGGTGATTCATTCAATTATTGAAATATTAACAAAAAACTATTAACAAGTTACTTTACAATAACTTATACGTTATAACTTAAACAAATAGTGCTGTTGCAAACTGATTCAGACAGTTATGTAAAGGAATATAAAACAGTTGGTTAAGGAAAAATGGTGATTCAACTGTTTCATATTTATTGAAAATAAAACAGCCTCGGTATTATGCCTCTTCCTTAAAAAATACCTTGTAGTAATTCATATTGCGGTCATCATCAAAACCCTTTTCAATCAGCTTATTATCGCCATGTATATAAATGTGGAAATTCTTATCGAGCTTTAATATACTCTTATATGCTTTGTTCTGTTTCTTCACCGCGTTATTTGAAATTTCGAAGGTGTCGTTAATACGCGTATCAAACTCATCCTCAAACTGACTTTTGTAGTCTTTAAATGATTGAATAGCCTGAGGGTTGCTAATCACCTCTTCGGCAAATTCGTCAATATCAAAGGTTTCTTTCTCCTTAAAGTATTTCATCGACCGATTAAGGAGATCTATCTTATCAGTTTTGCTCATCTCAAAGGCTTCGTCAATCTTGTTGGTTACAAAATTCTTGTATACCCCTAAGGTATTGCTCGTTTGATTATAACTATCGTTGCGGACCTTAAGCTGCAGGAAATCGTCTTTCCAATAAACGGCCGCATCCTGACCGCGGTTGGCAGTGTCTATAACCACTACCTTGTAACCGTTCTCTTTTTCGATATTAAAAATAAGGCAGCCCTTGTCTAATTTATTGATGTTAATAGCATTCTCTTCATAGTCGACATTGAAGCCGCCTTTGTCTGGATACACTTTAAGGTAGGTCTCTTTATTTTCTGACTTGAAAATGCCGATAGCATCTAGCTGGTTGCCTTCAATCTGTACATCTTTAAAGTAAGCCACATATACCTCGCCCGATTTGATGTTAGGGTGATTAGCAACGTTGTACAAGTGCTTAGCCAATTGCTGCGACATCTCATGAAACTTTGCTTTATCCTCAAAAATTTGCGATACAAAGTGGTGCACCTCGTTAAGTGCCAGATCGTCGCTATTATGCATCAGGTGATATACCTCAACAACCTTTTGAAAAGGTGCAAGGAAGTATTGCTTAAGTATTCCGGATATGATTTCGTCCTTTAGTTCAAGAGGATGGTCTGATAAAGCGTATAGCTCGCTTTGTGCCTGGTTGCCGACGTGATGTACCGAAATTGTATCTAAATATGCTTCGAAAGAGGTTACCATAATTGGGTGCAAGTTAGTTTTTTTACGTTACGGTTATAGCCATTGTTTGCGCTAATTTGCGACCTTTGCCCTTAATGACAAATACTGAAGAAACCATAGTCGCCCTTGCTACACCTGCAGGCGCCGGGGCAATAGGCGTTATCCGTCTGTCTGGCCCAGATGCCATCAGCATTGCCAATAGTGTGTTTAAGGGTAAAGATCTTACCAAACAGCAGTCGCATACCATCCACTTCGGCAGCGTTATAGACGGTAACCTGAGTTTGGATGAGGTGCTGATGGCATTGTTTATTGCCCCTAGATCGTACACTAAAGAGAATGTGGTTGAGATATCTTGTCATGGTTCAACCTACATTATTGAGTCAATCATCAAATTACTGATAAAACAAGGTGCCCGCTCCGCCAAAGCGGGTGAGTTTACCTTGAGGGCTTTCCTTAATGGCCAGTTAGATCTATCGCAAGCCGAGGCCGTAGCAGATCTGATCGCGGCTAACTCAAAGGCGTCGCAGCAAGTGGCCCTTCAACAACTAAGAGGGGGATTCAGTAATCAACTACAAATCTTGCGTGAGCAACTTGTTCAGTTTGCCTCATTAATAGAGCTAGAACTTGATTTCGCAGAGGAGGATGTTGAGTTCGCAAATCGCGACCAGTTAAAGAAGCTGATCTTTGAGATCAATAAGGTAATCGTGGCTTTAATACAGTCTTTTGAGCTAGGTAATGTTATCAAAAATGGAGTAAATACGGTGATCGCCGGTCGACCAAATGCTGGTAAATCTACATTGCTAAACGCCTTGTTAAATGAAGAGCGTGCCATAGTGAGCCATATCCCAGGCACCACCCGCGATACCATAGAAGAAGTATTAAACATTAATGGGATCAATTTCCGCCTGATAGATACCGCCGGTATCCGCGAAGCCACAGATGCCATTGAAAAAATAGGAGTAGAGCGCACTATGGAAAAGATTGCGCAATCTAGTTTGTTGGTATATATATATGACGCTGATCAACTAACAGATGAAGAACTAGAGGCTGACATCGCAAGTCTGCAACGCCCAGGGGTGACGATGTTGATAGTGGCCAATAAGGCTGATTTGCTCTCTGACCAAACAAAGGAGGCATTTCTGCAATCGGCAACATTGTTCATTTCAGCCAAAGACAAAACGCACATAGACGATCTAAAATCAAAAATATACCACTCAGCCGTCAAAAACCAACTTGACGGTAACGAAACTCTGATAACCAACATCCGCCACCTGGAAGCCTTGCAAAGAACTGAAGAGTCGCTGAGTAGGGTGCTCAGTGGTATAGATTCCGTAACGTCTGATTTTTTGTCGATGGACATTAAGCAAGCCTTGCATTATCTTGGTGAGATAACCGGGGTAGTTACAACTGATGATTTACTAGATAATATATTTAGTAAGTTCTGTATCGGAAAATAACGGTCGATTATTGTGAAGTGCGATGTGGCTTTGTCTTAGTGATTCGTTTTCTGTCTGTATCGAATCCGGAGGAACAGCATGGTGAGGTCTAATATTACCGAGATAACGTTTGTCGCGATAATAGGAAAATCTGATTTTTCAATGCCGTACCATACCCAAAGGCTATTACCTGCCAGTAATATTATAAACATTAAAGGCGACACATCCGTCGCCTTTTTCTTTTTAACGGTGGTGATAATTTGCGGGATACTGGCTGTAGACGTACATATGCCCGCAACCAACCCGATAATTTGTGTAATGTCCATTGTGGCGTATTAGTTTTCTTCCAGGATCAGAATGCCATCTTCGTTTCCCTGTTGTGCAGCTAAATCGAATACTGATAAACCGCGACTGTCTAGCAAAGTTTTATCAGCGCCATGACCTAGTAGGATTTTTATCAGATCATTACGACCAAACATGGCCGCAAACATAAGCGCGGTGCCGCCGTTGCCATGTTGCATGTCTAAATCTGCGCCATGCTTAATAAGCAGTTCCGCGATGTGGGGATAACCTTTAAAGCATACACCCATTAAGGCGGTGTTACCCCCAAAGTCAGCAGCGTTAACATCGGCGCCGGCCTCCAATAAAATGCGTGCGGCTTCTAATCTATTATTATAGCAGGCGATGATTAAGGGGGTATACCCTTTTTCATCTGTAGCGTTAAGGTTTGTATCTGCCGTGATTAAAGTCTGTAAAGCATCAACGTCGCCCATGCGGGCGGCGTTGATGATAGGTTGAATTGTATCAGTCATTATTGATCGAATGATTTAGGCAGGGATTAATCTCGGTTTTTCGCGTTCCCAGAAACGATGCTGTGCAATCATTTTCACTAGTAGCGTGGCAAAATCTTTGTTTGCCTTGCCAATTAGTATGCCTTCTTTTAATACCGATTCTTCCGAAAAGTCGGGAGGTAGTTTTTTGCTGAAATAAGTGACATCAATAACTTGCATCGCGTCTTCCGCAGCGGCGATTGGTTTACAGTGCTTAAATGCTTCGTTCAGGAAATGAACCGCGTTTGCCTCGGCTTCAAGTGTGGCCACAGCGTTGGTACCACCTGCCACATACACAGCGTCAAACAATACTGATGCCGCAGTTAAAAAGCTATGATCTACTGCAATCTGAGTATCGTCAATAGCAGTTACAAACCCTTGTCTCGGCGCTATCACTTCTACTACGGCGCCTTGTGCTGTTAACGTATCTTTAACAATAGTTAATGATTCGGCATCAACCCCGTCAGCAGTCAAAATAGCTATTTTACGGCTTTTGATACTGTCTTTAACCGTATTGGCCATACTTAACGCAGGCGACATTGATAAAGCCCCTTCTACTTGTATGGATTGGTAATCTGCCGGGTTGCCATCGGCCGGAATGCTTTGGTTGGTTGGTAATACTTCTGGTAAGTGCAAACCAAGGCCATAAGCAACCTGGGTAGCTAAACTTTTTTCTATTTGGGCTAAAATACCCAGCATACGCTCGCGGATGGCGACGGTTTTAACTTTGCCTAATTCAAAAGTCAATGCATCGATGATGTGATTTTTCTCCGGGTCAGACTGGCTATTAAAGAATAACCTTGCCTGGCTGAAGTGATCGAAGAAACTTTTGTTGCGCATACGCTCTTTCCTGGCATCAATACGTTCGCGGTAGCTTACAAAACCACCGGCCGACTCTGGTACCTGCTGTGGGTCGTTATTACCTAACGAGTTAGGACTATAACTGGTTTTGCCTTTGTTAATGGTCTGACGCATAAAACCGTCTCGCTGATTATTGTGCACCGGCACAATAGGGCGGTTGATTGGAATCTCCTGGAAGTTTGGCCCACCTAAACGAGTAAGCTGCGTATCGGTGTAAGAGAATAAACGGCCCTGCAAAAGTGGGTCGTTAGTAAAATCAATACCCGGCACCACGTGGCCTATGTGATAGGCTATCTGCTCTGTTTCGGCAAAAAAATTGTCAGGGTTACGGTTCAGCGTCAGTTTGCCGACGCGTTGCACCGGCACCAGTTCTTCCGGTACCAGTTTGGTAGAATCCAACAGATCAAAATCATATTTAAATTCATCTTCCTCTGGGATAATTTGCAAGCCTAACTCATATTCCGGATAGGCCCCGCTTTCTATAGCATCCCAAAGATCGCGACGGTGGAAGTCGGGATCTTTGCCGGATATATTTTGTGCTTCGTCCCAGGCAACGGAGTGTACGCCCAGTAAAGGTTTCCAATGGAATTTCACAAAACTGGCTTTTCCCTCGTCGTTGATCAAACGGAAAGTGTGCACGCCAAAACCTTCCATCATGCGATAGCTGCGGGGAATAGCCCTGTCGCTCATTGTCCACATAATCATGTGTGCAGACTCAGGCATTAGCGAGATAAAATCCCAAAATGTATCATGGGCCGAGGCTGCCTGAGGGATTTCGTTATCCGGCTCGGGTTTTACGGCATGTACCAGGTCTGGAAACTTAATGGCATCCTGGATAAAGAATACCGGAATATTATTACCAACTAAGTCAAAATTACCTTCGGTAGTGTAAAATTTGGTTGCGAAACCACGAACGTCTCGCGCCAGATCGGTTGATCCTCGTGAGCCCGCAACGGTAGAGAAGCGCACAAATACCGGCGTTTCCACTTCAGTATCGTTTAAAAAAGCTGCCTTGGTATACTCCGCAAGGGGCTTATATACTTTAAACACACCATGTGCGCCAGATCCACGGGCATGTACCACACGCTCTGGTATACGTTCATGGTCAAAATGCGTCATTTTTTCGCGGAAGATGAAATCATCCATCAACGTTGGGCCACGGTCCCCGGCCTTTAACGAGTTTTGGTCATCATTAATAGGCAAACCAGTGTTGGTATTCATTATTTCCCCAGCTGCGTCAGCGGTGTGTGCTGCCAAGCTTTCAGTTTTTGCATTTTCGGGTTGTGGCGCTAGTTTTTTGTCAATAGCGGCCTCGGTGCCCATTTTGGGTGATGGTTTTTTTGCCATGATTTTATTCTTCTGTTGCGGCTGTATAGTTTACGTCGCTTTCAGCAACTTCTGTTAATTTTTCGTCGGCTGCTTTCTCTTCGGCCAGTGTTAACGCCAAAATTTCGGCCACCTCATCTAAGCCTAAGGTTATTGCCAACTGATGCAGGCCGCCATAGGTAGCAATTTCATAATGTTCCACTTTTTGCGATGCCAGGATAATACCAACGTCGCGCGTAGCGGTACCGGCTTCAGTGCTCTCTATAATGGCTTCACCTTCTTTGCCAAGGCCTTCCATAGCGTCACATTTCTGCGCCTGTACCTTTTCGCCCAGTAATTCAAATACCTGTTCAAGGCGGGTTACATGCGTTTTAGTTTCTTCAAGGTGATCTGATATACCTGCTGCTAAAGCTTTAGAGGTTGACGCGGCAATCATTTTGGGTAAATTTTTAACCAGGTGATTTTCTGCCCAATAAATGTCTTTTATACCATCTGTAAACAACTCAAGTAAGGCAGGCTGTTCTTTAGGCGATGTTTTGGTGCTGAATTTGGGTTCCCCCGTTTCTTTTTTCATAGTTTTGGTAAAATTGTTTCATCAAAACGCGATAGAGCTTCAGAAAAATAGGCGTTAACCGGTGCGGAAAGTAATAATGTTTAAACCCTTAGGTTTTGCAATTGTTCTGCAAAAGTTAAAAAAGTTTAAAAGACAGTTGCAGGCAATAAACAACTGCGTTAGCACCCTTTGGCTTTTTATCTTAAAAGAGGTTGCTCACTCTGCTCCACTAGTTTCTGAAATTTTGAGTGATCATCAAACCGTAGATGCCGCCGTCAAGTATACCGATACCCACCCTTCCGAATGTAGGGTTTAAGATATTTGCTTTGTGCCCCGGCGAATTCATTAAACCTGTATGAGCCATTTTGAGCGTTTGCGACAAGGCGAGATTTTCACCGGCGGTAATAAATTTGATGCCGCCATTCCTCATCCTGTCAAAAGGGTCTAAACCCTCTGGTGTATAATGCGAAAAGTAGCTACGGGCAAACATATCCACGGAGTGCTTAAGTGCAACTACTGCTATTTCGGGGTCGGCCTTTAGTTTTTTCAGTCCGCGCTGTTCACGTTCTTGGTTAATCAATACCAACATGTCGGCGGCAATATCAGGGCGTTCTTTAGGATATTTTACTTTATAAGGTAGTTTCACCGTTCCGTGGGTCTCATCACCCACAGTGGTTTTGCGTACAATTTTATTTAAAGCTTCGCTAAAAATAGGCGCTAATTTAGTTTCAAGCCAACTTACTCTTTTTACCAGGTTGTCTGAAAAACTACTCTCGCTAACTTTTTCAGCTATTTTAGTTAGTGGCATTAGCATAAAAATGGTAGACAATAAGGCTGCCCATATTAAGCCGTTTATTACGCCTGGAATGATACCTAAAACTTTATTAGTAATATTTTGATGCACTTCATCGGGGACGTGTTCAATTATATGTTGGGATATAATATCTGACATGAACCTGAAAAGCAGCAGTAATGAAATGAAAGCAACCGGTTCTGCCCAAAGATCTATAGTAGGCAATATGCGATGGAGTAATGCGCTTAGTGGCGGATATAGCCAAAAGGCCAGTGCCATACTACCAACCCAAGATGCCAGTAAAAGCATGGCGATAATGAAACCTCGTTTAAAATCGAGCCATATAATGATAGCGATGATAGCGAATAATATGAGGTCGATATAATTCATAAGGTAAACACAACTAACCGTAGGTTATGTTTAATTGCAAATGAAAAATCTATTGTAACATAATTGCTATAAAAATTTTATAGTCTGTTAAACTATATCCATCTTAGTAAGTCTGTATGAAAAACAATTACAACAAGTTCACATTGGTAGTAACGTTTTGATTACAAATTGCTTAATTTTGCCTTATAACAATCTTCAGGATGAAAAGTAAAATCATCATCATTGCCCTTTTACTAATTGAGGGCTTATGTAGCGTCCGTGTTAACGCACAAAGCGGGCTTTTGGCCGATCAAAATCCGCGTTATATGGAAAGCCAGGCTAAATATACCGCCATGGCCGATACCTTAACAGCTTTACAAGGCACGACTGTACAAAAAACTTACAAAGCTTTTGATTGGTACCAGGATAAACTAGAACGCCGCCAACAACGTCGCGAATGGCGCCATCAGGAAGTTATGAGCGGTGCTTATTCATACCCCTCGTGGGGGTTGTACAGCGGGTACTCATCTCCCTACGGTAATTTTGGTTACGGCTATGGCTTGGGTAGCCAGTGGGGCCGTAATGGTTTTTGGGGTCCACGTGCCAGTATCGGTTTCGGCTATAACTGGTAACAAACAATATTGTATTCTATCTAACATCACAAATAATAAACAAAATGAAATTTAACAGAATATTAGCCGTGGCTGTCGTAGCAGTTACCGTTCTTTTTATAACCTCATGCGCACGGAAGGTAACCCGCGTCAGTACCGATCAGACTATCGATATAAGTGGCAACTGGAACAATAGCGACTCGCGCATGGTAGCCGACGAACTGACCGGAAAAATTTTAGGAGCTAGCTGGGTAGGCGATCATCAGGAAGCACACCAAGGCAAAAAACCGGTGGTTATTGTGGGCATGGTACAAAACAAAAGCCATGAACATATTGAAGCAGAAACTTTTGTAAAAGATATAGAAAGCTCATTTCTCCAATCGCAGAAAGTGCGTTTGGTACAAGGTGGCGCTAAACGTAATGAGTTACGTGCCGAGAAAGCCGATCAGCAAACTAACGCCTCAACTACCAGCATGAAAAGATTTGGTTTAGAAAATGGTGCCGACTATATTTTGCAGGGATCTATAAACTCAATTGTTGACGCACACAAGCGGAACAAAGTGGTTTACTACCAGGTAAATCTAGAGCTTACCAATATCCAAACTAATGAGGTTGTTTGGATAGGTGAGAAAAAAATAGCTAAAACGGTTAAAAATTAATTTAGGCTATCTTTATCTGCGCGGTATTTTTTTGAGCTGCCAGATCAACCATTATCAATGACATACTTACGTACGCATATTTTAAAAGCATCATCAATAATAATGTTGGTGCTTTTTTTATTGGGTTGCGCCACCTATAATGAACGGATTACGCTTTACTACCAAAATGTTCACGCCGGAAATTACAAACAGGCCGAGAAAACTCTTGACGGTAATAGCCTGATAAAAAAACCCCGCAACCGTTTACTATACTTGATAGAGAAAGGGCGTGTGAGCCATTTAAACGGCCAGTACGACGTTAGCAATCGCTACTTTAATGAAGCTGATCAACTATTAGATCAGGGCTTAGGCGGCGCTGCCGACGGGGCGGTGGGTGTATTTGTTAACTCAATGTCACAAACTTATAAAGGAGAGGATTTTGAGAAATTCATGATCCACTATTATAAAGCGCTTAACTACGTATATCTTAACAAAACTGAGGACGCCATAGTTGAAGCGCGCCGTATAACCTTACAGGCACAACAACAGACAGATAAGTTTAACAATAAAGATAACCGTTATAGTAATGACGCGTTTTCGCTGACATTGCAAGGCATGTTATATGAGAGCGTTAGCGACATCAATAATGCTTTTATAGCTTACCGCAACGCGGCCGAGGTTTATTTAAAAGCACCAGACCAAACCTGGTATGGCATAACAATACCACTTACACTACAGCAAGACGTTATAAGAACAGCACGTTTAAATGGCTTCAATACCGAAGCTGAAGAATTTGAAAGGAAATTTGGCATAACCTACAGTCAGCCAAGCCCCTCAGAAGGCGGGGAGCTGGTTGTATTTTGGGAAAACGGCTTAGCGCCGGTTAAAACCCAGGCAGACATGTTGTTCACGCTGGTTAGGCAAAGTAATGGCGATCTGTTTTTTACAGATGTTGGTGGCGGTATCATCATCCCGTTTAACTATGGGGGTGATCGTGGCAGGGTAAATACTAAAGCTGTAGAGAGCTTACATATTGCATACCCTAAATATATAGCTCAAAATCCCTACTTCACCGGTGGTTCTGTCAGCGTTAACGGTCAGCAGTTAAGTTTAGTTAAAACAGAAGATATAAATGAGCTGGCCTTTAAAACGTTGCAGCAGCGGGCATTACAAGAGATGGGCAAAATATTATCGCGCCAGGCGGTTAAAAAAATGGCCGAATACAGTGTTCGGCAAGCTGCAACCAGCAACGGTAAAACCAATGGCTGGCTTGAAGGCTTAGGCTATGGTTTACAATTATACAATGCCCTGTCTGAAAAGGCCGATACCCGCAACTGGCAAACGTTACCTGCTTACATCGCTTACGCCCGAATCCCTTTAAATATGGGAGAGAACAAAGTTGATATCACCCTAAGAAATGCTCAGGGCGTAGAAGAAATCAAAACAATTACGGTACAAGGTAATGGCCGTTTGCAGTTCTATAATTATGCTACTTTAAAATAAATAAATACTTCTCATTTATATTAAAATACGATCCCGACAACCGCGTCGGGATTTTTTTTACAAATAAATTTGCGTAATCAAATGATTACATATACTTTCGTGTAATCATTTGATTACATATATATATGGCAGCAGAAGCAAGAAGAGATGTTTTTCAGGCAATTGCAGATCCCACCAGGCGTGAGATATTGGGCATGATTGCCTTTGAACCAATGAATTTGAATGCCATTGCTGATAAATTTGATATCAGCAGACCGGCTGTATCTAACCACATAAAAATACTTACGCAGTGTGGCATGGTGGTAATAAAGCAACAGGGTAGAGAGCGCTACTGCGAAGCTAAGCTTGACGCATTAGGGGATGTATCCACCTGGATTGACCAGTATCGCCAGTTGTGGATGGAGAGATTTGACTCACTAGATAAATACATTAATAAAATACAGCATAAAAATCAGCCAAAATGATAAATCAATCAAAACAAGGGCTTAAAATAGTACGCCATTTTAATGCACCAAGAGAAGTAGTATTTGAAGCGTTTGCCAATGCCGAAGCGATGGGAGAGTGGTGGGGCCCTGCGGGCATGGACCTTATAGTAAAAGCTTTTGACTTTACCACCGGAGGTAAATTTCATTATAAAATGGAAGGACATGGCCAAACCATGTGGGGCTTGTTCAAATACGGCAACATCAATAGGTACGATTTAATAGAATTCACCAGTTCATTCTCAGATGAAACCGGCAATATCTGTACTTCTCCGTTCCCGATGGATTTTCCGCTGGAGATTTTCAATCAACTTACTTTAACGGAGACTAATGGTCGTACAACACTAACATTACAAGGTAGTCCGATAAACGCCACTACAGCCCAAGAAGATACTTACCATTCTATCAAAGACAACATGCAAGAAGGCTTTGCCGGTACGTTTGATAAATTGGATAGATACCTGCAATCGCGCGCGGAATTAAAGAACAACCTACGAACAGACAATAAGCCAAGAGTTTGTACTTATCTTAATTTTCCGGGTAATACTGAAGAGGTGCTTAATTTCTATCGCACAGTGTTCAGATCAGCGTTCTCTGGTGGGATCAAGCGATTAGGTGACTTCCCGGCACATGAAGGCCAGCCGCCATTGTCTGACGACGAAAAGAAAATGATATTACACGTTGAGCTACCCATAATCGGCGGCCATGTATTAATGGCAACTGATGCTCCTGAAAGTATGGGCTTTAAAGTCATTCCCGGAAACAATATGCATATCCACATTGAACCAGGCTCAAGAGCAGAAACCAAAAGGTTGTTCGACGAGTTGTCTGTAGATGGTGTGGTAGAAATGCCGGTACAAGATGCATTTTGGGGTGCGTATTACGGTAACTTTACTGACAAATACGGCATTAATTGGATGCTAAGCCACAAAGACTAACCATACCTCAACAATATGAAAGTAACAAAAGTTATTTGTTGGGTGGTTACCCTGCTGTTTGCTGGGTTTATGATCTTTAGTTCCATCTCTAACGTTACCATGGCAAAAGAGGCGGTGGCTTTTATGAAGCAACTTGGTTATCCAGCTTATTTCATCCCCTTTATCGGTGTGGCTAAAATTTTAGGATGTATCGCTATCCTTGTTCCGGGCTACTACCGCATAAAAGAATGGGCCTATGCGGGTTTGTTTTTTGATTTGATTGGCGCTACCTATTCATTAATATGCGTGTTTGGCGTAAATTCAGCACTACTGTTTATGCTATTAGCTATTGGGCTGGGTGCGGCGTCCTATATGCTTTACCATAAAGTATACGGCCAGCCTGTTAAGACGCTGTAATACAGCACTACCAGTAAAAAAAAAAGGGCGATACTGATGAAGTATTGCCCTTTGTTTTTTTATAAAGAAATTTGTTATTTGATCAAATTTGGCTTTACGGCTTTCTCCCAAATATCATAACCCAATTTTGTCATGTGCAGTTTATCACCTACGTAAAGTTCGGGGCGCATTTTTCCGTCTTTGGCAAGCATAAGGGGGTATATATCAATAAACTTAGTGTTCTTTTCTTTAGCAAAAAAGTCTTTCATCCTTTTGTTAAACTCAAGCTCCATAGGTACAATTACCTCGCGCGACGGGCTGGGTTTCATACCAATATAAAGGATAGGCACCTCGGGCATTTTTGCACGAATAGCGCTGTACAACTTCATGGTACGGTTGTAAACAGAATCTACTGTCGAGTTTAAACGTTTGTCTACCAGGTCGTTCTCGCCCACATATAACACAATTTGTTTGGGCTGATATTTTAATACGATATCATTTAAATAAAATAAAACGTCATTAGTTACCGCGCCGCCTATACCGCGATTAAGTACCGGGTAATTAGCAAAGATCCACTGTGCATCGTCCCATCTCCGGATAGATGAACTGCCGGTAAATATAATGGGGTGTTGCGGTGGGGCAAACATGCCGTCGTATCTTTTAATGGCCTGCACATCGTCCCACATGGGTGGTTTTGGATTTGGTACCTGCTGCGCCTTGGCAAACTGCACAACGGTAAACAAGCTAAAAGCTAATGCTATAATAAAGTGCTTTTTCATTTTAAGGGGTAATTATAATTGGTGTTGCAAAATACTGCAAAAAATTAAAATTTGGTTCATAAGTTTTAGATAATATGTAACATTACAGCTAATAAGCATTCTCACAAAATTTAACACTTTTTAACAAAATTACCGGCAATTTGATTGGCAAAAAATTGATTTGCTGTTTAAGTTTGCCTACCAATATTTAATACTGCTAAATGGAAGAATCATTAAGTAATACAGCGCAACCCTTAGCTGGTGCACCAACCTCATATTCTACGGACATACGTGCCATCAACGAGATGATCCAGCACGAGAGCGCGTTTGTTGATCTGCTGCGCTTGGAGATGGATAAAGTAATTGTAGGTCAGAAAGCTATGGTAGACCGCCTGCTGATAGGTTTACTGGCCGACGGGCACATACTTTTAGAAGGCGTACCCGGTTTGGCAAAAACATTAGCCATTAACACCTTAGCTAAAGCTATCCAGGCAGATTTTAGCCGGATACAATTTACGCCAGACTTGTTGCCTGCCGATTTAGTAGGTACCATGATATACAACCAAAAAAAGGAAGAGTTTATAGTTAGGCAGGGGCCTATTTTCTCGAACTTTATTTTGGCCGATGAGATTAACCGGGCACCGGCAAAAGTACAAAGTGCCCTCTTAGAGGCCATGCAGGAGAAACAGGTAACCCTTGGCGATAATACCTTCCCGCTACCAAACCCTTTCCTGGTACTGGCTACACAGAACCCAATAGAGCAGGAGGGAACCTACCCGCTGCCCGAGGCGCAGGTTGACCGCTTTATGCTGAAAGTAGTGATTGGCTACCCAAGTAAAGAGGACGAAAAACGCATTATACGGGCAAACATATCCCCGCAAGGTATGCTAAAACCAAACGCTATTATTAAGCCCGAGGATATTGTACGTGCCCGTAAAGTTGTGCGCGAGGTTTATATGGACGAAAAGATTGAGCAATACATTATTGACATTGTTTTCGCTACCCGTTACCCCGAGCAGTACAAACTTGCTAATTATAAAAATCTGATCAGCTACGGCGGTTCGCCGCGTGCAAGCATCAACCTGGCGCTGGCTGCAAAAGCTTACGCGTTTATAAAAAGACGTGGTTATGTTATTCCGGAAGACGTTAGAGCAATAGCGCACGATGTTTTGCGTCACCGTATTGGTTTAACCTACGAGGCGGAAGCCGAAAGCATGACTAGTGAAGACATCATCACCGGTATATTAAATGCGGTAGAGGTACCTTAATATTTAGAATCGAGGAATTAAGCGTCAAGAATCAGGAACGGAAATTCAAAAACCTTCTGACTATTGCCTCTTAACTCTATTTCAACATGGCACGAGATACCCAGGAATTATTAAAAAAGGTTAGGAAGATAGAGATCAAGACCCGCGGGTTAAGTAATCATATCTTCTCGGGCGAATACCATTCGGCGTTTAAAGGCCGAGGTATGGCCTTTAGCGAGGTGCGCGAATACCAGGTGGGCGACGAGATCCGCACTATAGACTGGAACGTTACCGCTCGTTTTAACCACCCTTATGTTAAGGTGTTTGATGAAGAGCGCGAGCTTACGGTAATGTTATTGATGGATGTGAGCGGCTCCGGTAATTTTGGCACCATTAATCAGCAAAAGCTTGATTTGGCTACAGAGTTATGCGCGGTGCTAGCATTTTCTGCCATACAGAATAATGATAAAGTAGGGGTGATATTTTTTAGCGATAAGATAGAGAAATTCATTCCGCCTAAAAAAGGCCGCGGCCATATCCTGATGATCATCAGGGAACTGATAGCTTTTGAGCCTGTAAATAAAGGCACTGATGTTGGCGGCGCGCTTAAATACTTTACATCGGTTATCAAAAAGAAATGTACCGCATTTATTATTTCAGATTTTATTAGCCCTGTGTTTGAAGCCGAGCTAAAGATCGCCAACAAAAAGCATGATGTAATTGCGCTGAGATTATTCGATAATCATGAAAACGAGTTTCCTGATCTTGGATTGATCCCGGTGGTAGACGAAGAAAGCGGCCAGATAGCCTGGGTTAATACCGGCGATAAAAACATCCGCGAAGCGTATAAACTAGAAGCGTTGAGCCGAAACGCCGGTATACAAGAAACCTTTAAAAAATCCGGGGTTGATACCACATCAATAGGTACACATGAAAGTTACGTTAAACCATTGATGACATTATTTAAAAAGCGCGAGAAAAAGCGATAATCAACCATGAATAAAATGTTTTTAAAATACACTTTCAGGTTGCTTTGTACGACACTCCTTTATACAGGCATAGCATCGGCACAGTCTGTAAAAGTTGAAGCTTCTTTACAAGATTTTACAATTAAAATAGGCGACCAAACCAAACTGTTTTTAATAGTTAGCCAGGCGGCTAATGAGCGTGTAACCTTTCCAAAACTTCAGGATACTATTACCGGGCCAATACAAATTGTAAGTACCAATAAGGCCGATACAGTTGTTGATCAACAAGATAAAAATAGAATAACGGTAACCCAGGGTTATACCATCACCAGCTTTGAGGCAGGTATTCATAATTTACCGGCTTTTACCTTTGGTACTTCGGCGGGGGCATTAAGAAGCAACGAATTATCATTGCAGGTGCAAACGGTCAAAATAGATACCTCAAAAGCTATCTATGATATTAAACAGCCCATAGTTGTTACGTACACCTTTATGGATTGGGTTAAGGATAATTGGATTTGGCTACTTGCCGTTTTATGGATGATTGTGTTAATAGGGGGCATCGTTTATTATCTGCGCAACCGGCCAAAGGCAGATGCGATTATAAATATACTTAAACCTGCCGTACCACCGCATACTATTGCCTTAGGTAAATTAGCCGATCTGAATGCCAGAAAAGTATGGCAGCAAGGTGACTTCAAAGAATACCACACCGAACTGGCGGACATTATCCGCGAATACCTTGAGCAACGCTACGAGATAAAGGTGTATGAGAAGACTACCGACGAGATATTGACCTCGCTCAACAATCGGGCTATGAACAGCGAAGCTAACGTACTTTTAACACAGCTTTTAACGCTAGCCGATTTGGCTAAGTTTGCCAAGTTTAATCCTCTGCCAATTGAAAACGAGACAAGCATGGATAATGCTGTAGCGTTTGTATTAAAAACCAAAGAGGAAAGCAAATCGACCACAAATAACCATACTAGAGGGAGCGGCATTGATGGAACTATTTAAAAGTATCGAATTTGCATCGCCCGATTTCTTTTGGTTGCTACTGATTATCCCGGTAATGGTTACCTGGTATATATGGCGGCAAAAGGTACTTGTTGGCCACTTAAATATCTCGTCTATAAAGGGCTTTACTTTGCCGGTTAAAAGCGTGGTGCCAAAATTAAGGCACCTCGAGATCGTTTTCAGATCCCTGGCCATTATTGCTTTAGTAGTTGCACTGGCTCGTCCTCAAACCTCGTTGAGTTGGCAAAATAGTACCACGCAGGGTATAGATATCGTTATTGCGTCGGATATATCGGGCAGTATGCTCGCCGAAGATTTTAAACCTAACCGTTTAGAGGCCGGTAAAAACATCGCTATCGATTTTATAAAGAACCGCCCTGACGACCGTATTGGCCTGGTGATATTTAGCGGCGAAAGTTTTACACAATGCCCTTTAACTATTGACCACTCGGTATTGATTAACCTGTTTGCCGATATTAAAAACGGGATGATAAACGACGGTACCGCCATAGGCATGGGTTTAGCAACTGCAGTCAATAGGCTTAAAGACAGCGAAGCAAAAAGCAAAGTGGTTATATTGCTTACAGACGGATCAAACAACTCGGGGTCAATTCCGCCTATTACCGCTGCCGAAATCGCGAAGCAGTTTAACGTGCGGGTTTATACCGTTGGTTTAGGCACAAAAGGCTTTGCTCCTTACCCGGTACAAACGCCTATGGGCGTACAGTACCAACGCGCAGCGGTAGATATTGATGAGCCTACGCTTACCAAAATTGCGCGCATTACCGGCGGCAAATACTTTAGGGCTACTAATAACGAAGCGCTTAAAAATATTTATGAGCAGATAGACAAAATGGAGAAAGCCAAGATTGATGTAACCCAATACAATAAAAAAACAGAGCTATTTTTCCCGTTTGCCTTTATTGGGCTGTTGTTTTTAGTGTTAGAGTTTGGTTTTAAAAATACATTACTGAAAGGAGCGCTAACCTAATGCTACGTTTTGCACATATCGAATACTTATGGGGATTAGCTGCAATCCCGCTTTTTCTGCTGATATTTTTGTGGGTTAATAACTGGAAACAAAAAGCACTTAAAGCTTTGGGCCATCGCCAGGTAATCAACAAAATTGTTCCCGCGGTTTCTTTTTCTGCCCCGAAGATTAAGTTTGCGCTGTTTATGCTGGCTTTTGCCTTTCTGGTTGTTGGGATTGCTGACCCGCAGATTGGATCAAAGATAGTGGAAGAAAAACGGAAGGGGGCTGATTTAATGATCCTGCTTGACGTATCAAACAGTATGCTGGCACAGGACATGGCGCCAAACAGGTTAGAGAATGCCAAACTAGCCATATCTCAGTTAATTGATAATTTGCACAGCGACCGTATAGGCATGATAGTTTTCGCCGGCGAGGCATACGTGCAACTCCCGGTAACAACAGATTACGCCGCCGCCAAGCTATTTTTAAATACCATAAATACGGATATGGTGCCAACACAAGGCACAGCTATTGGCGCGGCTATTGAGCTTGGACTGAAATCGTTTGATTTTAAAAACGGTACAGGTAAAGCTATGATTGTAATTACAGATGGCGAGAACCATGAAGATGATGCTATTGCTGCTGTTAAAAAAGCGGTCGATCAGGATGTATCTGTAAATGTTATAGGCATGGGATCAGAAGAGGGAGCCCCAATGCCGGTTTATCGCGATAATAAACAAGTTGGTTTCCGCACCGATAGCTCAGGGCAATCTGTAATTACCAAGCTAAATGAGGCCATGTGTAAAGAGATAGCTGCCGCCGGTAAGGGGACATATGTACGGGCTACCAATGCTAACAGCGGCCTTAATATTGTGACAAGCCAGATAGAGAAAGTTCAGCGTAAAACTTATGATGCCAAGTCTTTTAAGGATTTCGAAGATCGCTTTCAATACCTGATAGGTTTAGCGCTGCTTTGCCTGGCTATTGAATTTTTTATTACTAACCGTAAAAGTGTACGCTTAAGTAACGTTAAATTATTTGAGGTAAGGAACGGATGAGAGCGATATTAATAATAGGTGTGATTTTGCTTTCGGCTGCGCGATTACAGGCGCAGGATAAAAGCTATGTTAAAAAAGGTAATGATCTGTATCAGCAAAAAAAATACACTGAGGCTGCGGAACTTTATACCAAAGCTGTAGAGAAGAAAAAGGAAAGCGTTGAAGGACAGTTTAACCTTGGCGACGCTTTTTACAAACAAAAAAAGTACGACAAAGCCGCTGAGCAATTCTCGAAAATTGCAGAAAGTAACAAAGACAAAACTACTACCGCCCGCGCTTACCATAACTTGGGTAACACACTTTTAGAAAGTAAAAAACTGGAGGAGAGTGTGGCTGCTTATAAAAAGGCTTTATTGAACGATCCAAAAGACGAAGAAACGCGCTATAATTTAGTTTATGCGATGGATCAGCTAAAAAAGCAAAATAAGGGTAAGGACGGTAAAAACAAAGACGAGAAAAAGGATAAAAACAAGAAAGACCAGGATAAAAAGGATCAGAACAAAGACGATAAAGACAAAAAGGATCAGGATAAAAAAGACGATAAAAGCCAGCAGCAGCAACCACAGCCTCAGCCTGATAAAATATCCAAGGAAGACGCGCAACGTATGTTAGACGCGCTTAACAACCAGGAGAAACAAACCCAGGAGAAGTTAAAAGGTAAAAAAGCAAAAGGTGTGGCGGGGAAACCTTTAAAAGATTGGTAGCAATCCGCAATTGATAAATGAAGATCAAATATTACATAACCATATTATTGTTGTTGTTTGCGGCTGCACTGTTTGGGCAGGAGGTTAAGTTCCAGGCGTCAGCAAGTAAAACAACGGTAGGTACGGGCGAGCAGTTTCAAATCACGTATTCTATAAACGGTAACGTTGAAGGATTTGCGCCGCCGGCTATGGCCGATTTTCAGCTACTAAGTGGCCCCAATGTATCAACCTATATGGAGTTTGACAATACCGGTAACAGGGCTTACAATACAACCTATAGCTTTATATTAATGGCCGTGCGTGAAGGTTCATTCAGTATTGGTGCGGCAACTGTAGCCGTTAACGGAAAAAAGTACACATCAGCCCCGATAAAGATGGCGGTGGTTAAGGGCAAAGTCGTTCCACAAAACAACAATCGCCCGAAAGCTGAGGGAGAAAATACAGTAGACCTATCGAAACAGCTATTCTTAAGGGCTGTGGTTGATAAATCAGATGTATATCAGGGCCAGCAAATCACTTTAACCTATCGGGTATACACCCGGGTAGACATTCTGCAAAATCAACTTAATAAAATGCCGGATCTTACCGGCTTTTGGGCAGAAGAGGTACGCAGCAATCAACCTGCACAATTTAAGATAGATACCTATAAAGGCCAGCGCTATAACGTGGCTGATCTGCGGAGGGTGGTATTATTCCCTGAGCATTCTGGCAACATTACCATTGAGCCATTTAGCATGCAGTTTATTGCGCGTGTACAAAGTGCACCGCGCGATTTTATGGATCAGTTTTTTGGCAATAATGTCCAAGAGGTTAATTATATGGCCAAAAGCTTGCCGGTGGTCATCCACGTAAAGCCATTGCCTGCGACTGGTAAGCCGCCGGGCTTTGCCGGCGCGGTTGGCAACTTTAGTATCCAGGCATCGGTTGATAAAACCCACCTAAAAGCCAACGAACCTATAAATTATAAGGTTAGGATTTCGGGCGCGGGCAACCTTAAGCTACTGAAAGATCTTAATCCGATATTTCCTGCTGACTTTGAAAAGTACGATCCTAAATTAACAGATAGCATTAATATCACTAACAAGGGCTTAACCGGCTATCGCGATTATACTTACGTGGTGATACCAAGGCGTAAAGGCGATTTTACTATCCAACCGCTAAACTTCTCATACTTTAATCCGGCAACTAAAAAGTATGTAACCCTGCAAATCAAAGCTTTCAACGTAAAAGTTGAGAAAGGCCTTGCCGACGAAAACGTGGCTTCACTGGCAGCTGACGATGCCGAAATCGATAAACCGTTGGACAAGGATATTCACTTTATAAAAACGGGCGATGCAGGTTTAAAAAAGCGGGGCGAGGCTTTTTTTGGGTCCACCGATTTTTATTTGTTATTGCTACTAGGCCCGGTAATGTGCGCAGGAGCTTTTGCTTACCGCAATATAATGCGCAAGTACAATAGCGACATTGTTAAAGTAAAAAGCAGGGGAGCTGGTAAACTTGCCGCAAAACACCTGGCCGCTGCTAAAAAAGAGTTGCAAGCCAACAATACCAAAGCGTTTTATGAGGAATTGTTTAAAGGTTTCTATGGTTATTTAAGCCACAAACTCAATCTATCATATGCAGATCTGGACAGGGAAACCGTTGCTGCGACACTGAAGGCGAGGGGGATAAGTGAAGGCTTGATTACGCAATTGTTAGAAACCATTGATCTGTGCGAAATGGCCCGTTATGCGCCGGTAACACACATATCACCTACCGAGGTTTTTGAAAAAGCAAAGAACATCATTAATGCTATTGAAAATGAAATTTAAACGGCTCATTATATTGTTTTGCTTTCTGGCATTATCAACCTTTTGCCTTGCGGCGGATGGATTGGAGGGCGATGCCTTTTATGCAAAGGGCCAATACAAGGAAGCCATTGCCAGTTACCAGTCAGTTATTAATGGCGGGCAGCAGTCTGCAGCGCTGTTTTACAATTTGGGCAACGCCTATTTCAAATCGGGCGAGCTACCGTCAGCGATTTTATATTTTGAAAAAGCTCGGCTCTTGTCGCCTGGCGATGAAGACATCAATCACAACATCCGATTTGCCAGCACCCGAACAGTTGACAAAATTGAAGAAGCCCCGCAGTTTTTCTTAACAAAATGGTGGAACGGAATAGTGTTGCGTTTTTCTGTAGATAATTGGGCAATAATTGCAGTAGTTACACTCATAACTGCTTCAATCTTGCTTATCACTTACTTTTTTAGCCTAAAGCCTGCAATAAAAAAGGTTTCATTCTTCCTGGCAATCGCTTTTTTTGTAGCGGCATTACTTTCCATCTTAATGGCAAAAAACCAGGTCGACTATTTCAGTACAAACAAGCAGGGAATCATCTTCGCCAGTGTAGCCAATGTTAAAAGTAGCCCGGCTACACAAGCGAAAACCGCTTTTGTACTGCATGAGGGCACAAAAGTTAACCTGAAAGAAACCAGCGGTGGCTACACCAGGATAATACTGGCAAACGGAACCGAAGGCTGGCTTAAATCAAACGATATTAAGGAGATTTAAGCCTAAATTAATCAGCGATTTCAAAGTGTTGGCGCAGCTTTTCTTCTTCTAAATCAAGTAATTCAAGCTGGTGCCTCACCAGGCTATCGCTGATGTTTTCCTTTTTGTTTAGGGTTAATAACAGGTCTCGTTGCTCTTTAAGTAAGCGGGCCATAACGTGACGGTAATCTTTGTAATACGCTTCGGCGCGAGTGATATTGTCGTCTTTCTCCCAATCTTTAAGCAATTCCATGTCAGCGCTATAACGCATCTTTAACGATTTAATCATATCGTTATTTTCAGCTTGAGCCAGGTAGGTTGTATCCAATAAATTAAGCGATAATTGGGCTAGCTTTTTACGTACCAACTGCCGCTGCTGTGCGGTCGGCATGGACATATCCGGGTCGGGCATGTTAATCCATTTCACTAACAATGGCAGTGTAAGTCCTTGTAATACAAGTGTAACCAATATTACCGAAAAGGTGATAAATAAGATCATATCCCGGTTAGGAAATGGCCCCCCGCTTTTTAAGACCACCGGTATGCTCAAAGCTGCCGCCAGCGACACCACGCCACGCATGCCTGTCCAACCCAATAAGGCAGGCGCTTTCCACCCGGGGTTTGGGTCTGCAACGGTTATGATCTTACCCATTACAACGGTAACAACAGCAGCAGCGTAAGTACATATAAAACGCCCGACAATTAATACACCGATCACAATGGCACTATACTTTATAGCCGGTGCAATGCCTGCCGGGCCAAGGTGTTTAATAATAACAGGAAACTCAAGTCCGATCAATATAAAGACGAATCCATTAAGTACAAAAGCTACTGCCTCCCAAACATTAATGCTTTGTAACCTACTTCGATGTGATAAAAACTCGTGTTGCCTTGCAGACATGAACAAGCCACCGCTTACTACTGCCAATACACCCGAAAAATGGAACTCTTCAGCCGCCATATACATGGCGTACGGTGTTATAAAGGTCAGAATTACATCCATATTATTTGATGTTGGTAACCACCGGTGAATGCAATAAAATAGCAGCGCTACCAATAAACCAATGGCAATGCCCATAACTATCACCAGCACAAAATCAGTAGCGGCATCGGCAAATACAAAACTGCCGGTTAGTATAGCAGCCAGGGCAAACCTGAAAACCACTAAGCTGGATGCATCATTTAACAAACTTTCGCCCTCAACTATGGTGACAAAGCGTTTAGGCACTTTTATGTTTTTTAATATCGCGCTGGCCGACACTGCATCAGGGGGAGATACAATGCCGCCCAATAAAAAGCCCGTAGCTAAGGTAAAACCAGGTATCAGGCTCGATGATACAAACGCCACAGCGCATGATGTGAGTATCACAACGGGGAAAGCAAAGCTGCTGATTACGCGGCGCCATTTCCAAAAATCCTTCCATGAGGTGTACCAGGCAGCTTCATAAAGCAGTGGTGGCAAAAATATAATAAATATGAGTTCGGGCTGTATTTCAACCCCTTGTAAAAATGGCACAAACCCTAACGGAAGGCCAATTAGTACAAGTAAAATGGGGTAGGCCACCTTGATCTTTTGGGCCAACATTACACTAAATAAAATGACGGCTAAAAGGCAGGTATATTGGATGACGGCAGTATGCATGCTCTAAAAATACAATAAAGCGCTAAATCAGCCAATAAAACAACAGAAATCAAAATTTTATGTTCAAAAACTTAAGTTGACTATACAAGATAAAAGTTGAATTATTGATTTTATAATCACATATTTGTAAATACCAATTCATGCAACGCAAGTTGCTATTGCTTTATAAAAGATAAAACTATGCAAAACAATTACCTGCTAAAGCGTATCCCACAAAAGATGCTTTTATGGGCGGTTTGTGTGCCTTTTTTTGCTTCGGCTCAAAACAGACAACAACCTCAGCAATCAATAGCGCTGAATGATCTTTCGGCGTTCAAATCTCCAAGTGCCAACTGGTCTGTTGCCGACTCTGCCGCTGCCGACTTTACCAAGCACAACACCGTAACAAAAACGGATGGTGCCGGTATATTGGTCAGCATCCCCGGTAAAGGCGAGAATAAGGACATCTTTACTGTAATGGAGCATGGCGACATAGACCTGAGCGTTGACTTTATGATGCCTAAAGAGTCAAACTCCGGTATCTACCTGCAAGGCCGCTATGAAATTCAGTTGCTTGATAGTTGGGGTAAATCAGCTTTAACCAGCGGCGATCTTGGCTCAATTTATGAGCGGTGGGATGATAGCCGACCTGCCGGACAACAAGGGTATGATGGTGTTGCGCCACGTATCAACGTTAGCCGCGCGCCGGGTTTATGGCAAAATATCCGCATCCGTTTTCAGGCACCTAAGTTTGATGCAGGCGGCAAAAAGATAGCTAACGCACGTATAGTTAGTATAGTGTTAAACGGTGTACCAATTATTGAAAACGCCGAGTTGCAAGCACCAACCCGCGGATCTGCTTTCCCTAACGAAGCCGCTACCGGTCCGTTGCGTATTCAAGGAGACCATGGCGCGATTGCGATAAAAAATATTCGTTACAGCACCCGCGTAAACAACACGCAGGCAGATGGGACACGTAATGTATGGGATTCGAGTGAAAAACCTGTAAACGTTGAAGTTAATGGCACGCCTATCGTTTTTCGCAGTTTCGCTGATATCCCCGGCAAAAGGGTAACCCATGCCGCCAACGTTGGCCTGTTAAAAAATATCAGCTATGGCTATGATCTAAGCAACGGTACAATTTTCCAACTGTGGAAAGGCAATTTTGTAAATGCGTCCCCAATGTGGTTATCTCGCGGCGACGGTAACTCTGTAGCTAACGGAAGTATTGTCTCTTTAGACGATAAACCAGCACTCGCATATGTCCGTAGCGAAACCGATGCATGGCCCGATACTTTAGCTAAAATGGTTTACAAACCAAAAGGCTATGAGCTTGATGGCGACGGCATACCTACTTTTAAATATGAGTACGATGGCGTTAAAATTAACGATAGATCAACCAGTGACGATGGCAAAGGCCTGTTACGCAGAATTAGCGTTGATGGCCTTGCAGCACCTAAAGATCTTTACGTACGGGTAAGCGAGGGTAGCGATATTGCCGACCTGGGTAATGGCATGTATGCTATAAACAACTTTACTTATTATGTGCAGTTGGATAAGGGTGTTAAACCACTTATCCGTGCATCTGCAAAAGGTAAGGAGATGTTGCTGCCGTTGAAGAATACCGACAAAGGAACCTTTGTTCAATATTCACTGATCTGGTAATTAGTTAATAAGGTAAAAAACATATTGAGATGAAAGCTATTTTTAAAAATATATTATTCACTTTTTCTGTAACGGCGCTGGGTTGTACTACGGCATTTGCTCAAAACAAACCTGCAAAAACTACGCCTACTGAGAAAGATTTTTATCGCATTGTAACCGTGCCGGTACCCGAAGGTATTGAGCTTGAGGTTGGCGGCATGGCCAAAATGCCTAACGGCGATTTGGGTGTTGCTACACGTCGTGGCGATATTTATATCATTCAAAACCCTTACCAGTTAAATGGCACGTTGCCTTATTACAAAAAATTCGCATCGGGCTTACATGAAATTTTAGGCCTGGCTTACTTTCAGGGCAACTTTTACTGCGTTCAGCGTGGCGAGTTAACCAAACTTATAGACAAAAACGGCGATGGCAAAGCGGATGTTTATGAAACTGTTTACGCATGGCAGGTATCAGGTAATTACCACGAATACTCTTACGGCCCGGTGGTTACACCAGAAGGTAAAATGATGGTTAACCTAAACGTAGGTTTTGATAACGAATGGTGGAGAGGTAAAAGCTTAGTGCCATGGAGAGCATGGTGCTTAGAGATTTCGCCCGATGGAACAATGAAGCCGTTTGCTACAGGCTTCCGTTCGCCTGCCGGACAAGGTTTAGTAGATGGTAAATATTTTTATGCAGAAAATCAGGGCGACTGGGTAGGATCTGGCTATATAATGCAGCTTGACAGAGGCGATTTCGCCATGCACCCTGCAGGTTTGCGTTGGGCAGCTGACCCGGCATCGCCGGTAAAAGTACGTACCGAAGATATATACTCGCGTGTTAACCCACGTTTTAATGATCCCGAAGGAAAAATTGAAGATCGTGACCCTAATCGCCCGTTCAAAACTTTGGCAGAAGTTTCCGGTGAAATTAAAAAAGGATATAAAACACCAGCGGTATGGTTACCACACGGTGTAATGGGTAACTCTACATCAGCTTTAACACAAATACCAAACAATGCGGATTGGGGACCTTTTGCGGGACAAGTATTAGTGGGCGACCAAGCTCAAAGTCGCATCAACCGTGTTTTCTTAGAGAAAGTTAAAGGCTTAGATCAAGGCGCTGCGTTTGCGTTTCGCGAAGGCTTTGAGTCTGGTGTAATGAGACTGGAATGGGGTGCAGATCAGTCATTATTTGTTGGTCAAACCAGCCGTGGCTGGGGTTCAACCGGACAGAAAATATTTGGTTTAGAGCGCTTGGTTTGGTCAAAGAAAACTCCGTTTGAAATGAAGGCTGTTAGAGCAATGCCTGATGGTTTTGAAATTGAGTTTACCCAACCGGTTAACAAACAAGCTGCTGCCGATCCAGACGCTTACAACATCACCGGATTTACCTACAAATATCATCCGGTATATGGTAGTCAGACCATTCGAGAGAAAAATCACATTGTTAACGCGGCTATCGTGTCTGAAGACGGTTTGAGAGTACGTTTGGTTGCCGACAGCTTACGCGAGAAATACGTTCATGAAATTAAACTAGACAAAAAGATTGTATCAGCAGATAGCGCTTACAACGTATTGCATCCGGTAGCTTATTATACCTTAAATAATATCCCTGACGGAGCTAAATTGAATGTACCTAAGCGTAAAGCTAAAATGGCGCATGATATGTCGACTATGAACATGGGTACTACTACTCAGGCAACCGCTAAGGCAGAAACCGCCACTAAAGGTGCTGCTGCTTTAAAGAAAAACCAGTTAACTAAGCCGGCTGCCTGGACTAAAATTGATCAGACTATTAACCTGGGTACCGTGCCGGGTTTAAAGTATGATACTAAGGAGCTTAAAGTCAAAGCTGGCAGCAAAGTAAAATTGACTTTTAATAATAACGATGATATGCCGCATAACTTTGTTGTTGTGCCAGAAGGTCAGGCTATTGCTGTTGGAGAGCTGGGGAGTAAATTAGGGTTACAGGCTGTTAAGCTAAGCTACATTGCTAATACACCTAAAATATTATTCAATACTACGTTAGTAGGCCCCGGCTCGTCGCAAACAATTTATTTTGTTGCGCCTAAGGCAGGTAAATACACTTATGTATGTACCGTTCCCGGCCATTACTATGTGATGACCGGAACCTTGATCGTGGAATAAGTAGATATACTGTTTTAATAACTTAGCTTTAATGGCAATAATGAGAGGGGATACTCCTCAATCATTATTGCCATTATTGTTTAATAGGTTTGCCAAATAGCTTTACATGGCTCCGGCGATTTGAGGTATTTTTGATGCAGATAAAGTTTTGACTATGTTACGTAAATACGCTGCACTACTGCTAATCCTCTTTTTTTGTTACAACGCGTCTGCTCAACCAGGCCAGATTACTGTAGCTGCCTTTGGCGCTAACAATCAGTTAATAATAAATGCTTCAACTGGATTATATAGCGTAAAATATGGCACTAAGACGATCATTACTGACGCCTCTGCATCATACACCATCGGCAACCAAAAATACGGCACAGCTAACTACACAAAACGTGTTTTAAGACAGCAACGGCTTAATGATAAGCTAGGAAGTGGCCAATTAGTAACGCTTACCTCAGTCAAAGCGGGTATTCCGGTAATGGTGCAACGTTTTTTTTGCTATCGCGAAAAGGATTATATCGTTACCGAACTGGAGTTACAGGGGCAACAACTGAAATCAAACTATATGGCTCCGCTGGTGGCGTCTAAAGCAAATGTTAACGGCAGCAATCTGCAAACCCTTTTTGTGCCTTTTGATAATGATACTTTTATCAGGTATAAATCAAATGAGCTTTCTGACCAGGCTAATATCAGTGCCGAGGTTGGCGTGATATACGACAGGCAATCAAGAAAAGGCTTAGTGTTGGGTTCATTAACGCATGACAGTTGGAAATCGGGCGTGAAGAGTGCCGGGAAAGATAACATAATTACTCAATTAGAGGTTTGGGGTGGGCTTAACGAAGTTGCCGTTACGCGAGACTCAATGCCTCATGGTTCGTTGGAAGGGGATCATATCAAGTCGCCGAAAGTATTTATCGGATACTTTAAAGACTGGCGTACAGGACTTGAAAACTATGCAAAAGCTGCGAAATCACTTACTCCATCATATATAAAAAGCTGGGCTAAAGCGACACCCGTGGGATGGAACAGCTGGGGCGTTTTAGGCTCGAAACTAAATTACGGTAACGCAACAGGCGTTGTGGATTTTTTCGACAAGCAGATACCAGCCTTTAAAAACGAGGATGGGACGGCTTACATAGATCTGGACTCGTATTGGGACAACATGGTTAAAGGTGGGTTTAACGGAGATTTTTCTAAGCTGAAAGACTTTGTAAGCTATTGTAAACAACGCAACCTGCAACCCGGTATATATTGGGCGCCGTTTGTAGACTGGGGTTTTCAATCAAAAAATAAAGAGCGTATTGCCGAAGGCGGTAATTACAAATTTGCGGATATGTGGACTAAGACCAGTAAGGGATATCATGATATCGATGGTGCCAGAGCGCTTGACCCAACGCATCCCGGAACGAAGGGCCGCGTAGCTTACCTTTTAGGCAAATTTAAAGATTGCGGCTTTACGATGATCAAAATTGATTTCCTGGGACATGCGGCGGCCGAATCAACCAAATTTTACGATCCTTCCATTCATACTGGGATGCAAGCATACAAAGTAGGAATGGAAACAGTGTCAGACGCTTTGGGTAACACCATGTTGATCTACGCGGCCATATCACCCTCAATGGCTACCGCCCCTTATACGCATATGCGCCGTATTGCTTGTGATGCTTTTAAATCTATAAAAGACACTGAGTATACTTTAAATAGCCTCAGCTACGGCTGGTGGCAAACATATCTTTACGATTATGTAGATGCAGATCATTTGGTCTTTGAAAAGGAGTCGGTTAGAGCCAACCGGGCCAGATTAATTTCTGGTTTAATATTAGGGCCTGTAATTTTGGGAGATGATTACAGTAAAGATGCGGAGTGGCAAAAAGAAATTAAAGACTGGCTTCAAAAACCCCTAATTAAGCAACTGATAAAAAGCGGGAAAGCATTTACTCCGGTTGATGATGGAGAAGCAGGTGAGGCTTCAAAAAGTTTTATCAGGAAAGACGCAAGCGGTACTTATTTGGCAGTATTTAACTATAAAAAGCAAGGGGCAATAGTAGCGCTTAATACTACAAAATTAGGTTTGCAAACAGGGCGAAGGTATCAACTAACCGAACTATTGGGGGGAAAGTCGGAGAGCGGCAGCGGTGATATTAAAATCTCTTTTACTGAAGAGGGTGCTTATATCTATAAAGTAAACTAAAGATGGGTCAGCGCCTTTAAACTTTTATTGTTTGCAAAAACAATTTAGCATTCAGCTTATACTTGCTTATAATCGTATTGAATTCGTAATTTATTTGTTCGTAAAGTTTGGGCATGGCTTTATTCAATGTCAGGCTTTTCAATATAATAGCTGATATGTACAGTTTAGTAAAATTATAGCCATACTGACCAGCAATACTACCTACAGCCTCCATTTCTGTTGCTATCAAATTTTCTTTTGGCGTATTAATAAGTGTTTTGATTTTTAAATTATGCAGAAGTATACGCATGTAGGGCGTCAACAATTCATCGTTTTCTTTATAAGCTGTAGATACCGAGTGATATAAATCGGTAACTGTTTGCGTATCACCTAATTCAAAATGGGCGTTAGCGGTAACCGTTTTTATAAAAAAGCCATATTGAATTGTATTTTCCTCGGAGACATCGTTTCGGTAATGAGTTTTAAGGAAATTAGCAAAACGCAATACCTTCTTAGGGTTGTTACTCAAAATAGAGGTATGTAAAGCGAGCAGATAAATGATATCATTGGTAGCGCTAACTTTCAAGCCCGAAGCCAATCCCGGGTTAAAATTGAGCTGAGCAATGTCTGCCAGGGCCTCCGTTTTGATAATGCCGTATTTTAAATGATAGTAGATAGCATCAAGACAGTTTAATGGGTTTACCGGGAATGATTCATACTCTCCTTTAGGAAAGGTTTTCAATTCAGCAAGGCTAACCTCTAATTCGCTAAGATCTAACTGAATAGCTGCGATAATAGCGAGTGTTGAATGAATAAGTATCTTTTTGCGATTTGAAAGTTCAAACTTAAGCAGTACACCCAAAAACTTCTTATAATCGGAATTAATAAGCTCTAAGCCGAAGAAATAATCAAAAAGCTTTTCGCTGAACGAGTGTTTGAAATAAAGCATTAATGCATCATTTCTGTTCGACGAAGAATATTCACTTTGTAAAACCTCGCCTAAAAACGTAATTAGCTCGGACTTTTCATTTGTAGAAAGAATGATATCGGTAACATACTCTATACTTTTTAACTGGCCAGATTTTATAGCGTGTATGATACACCATTTTAAGATGTTTAACTTGTGCTGATTACTGCCTAACTTGTTATTAATAGTTTTTACCAAATCGGCATCAAGAAGGTTACCATTATTAAACAGCATTATTTTAGCAACACTATGCTCAAGGTAGTTTTTGTTGCCAAATATTATATATGTATTGTATTGGTAAGTATTACTTTCGTTCAATTCCCTGATAAAACCTACGCTCAATAACTCCTGATAAGCATGCGGATGCTTTTTAATAATATTATTTAACGCCAGCTTATTAATCTGGCTAATATTATTTTCAATATCAAGTTGTTCAACAAGGTCCTTTATTAGTAATATTTTTTCGGCAGAATAATGCCCCAGGTACACTTTATTGTAGATAAAGGTTGAAATGGTATCGTAAAAGCAAACACGGTCTGCATTTGCTAACGTAAAATTGTCTTTATGTTGTTGATAAAAAAATTGAAAATAAAGCGGGTGGTTAAAATTTTCGGCAACGTTGATAGCCATTGAATTTTCTGTACCGGGTTTAATTTTTTGACATAAGATCTTTATTTCGTTAAGATTAAATAAGGGCACATTGACTGAGCCGGAATCTTTAAAGCCTGTATACCATGTATTATTTCCAACTTCAAGTTCGTGCCTATTGTTTATCCAGGTAGCAGACCGGCTTGTAAGCACTAGTTTAAACCAATCATGCGGCTGATAGAAGGAAAATATATCAATTAACTGGTTAAGTATTACCTTAAAACCTTCGCCTTTAAACATGTGTTCGTCCAGGCCATCAACTATGAGGTAGAACTTGCTTCCGCCACGTTGTTTTATATCAAGTAATACGTTAAGATCATGGTCTGTATTGTAACCCAAAAGAGCCAACATCCAATCATGAATATCTCGGCCACTAACCAGAACGCTCATTATCGCATTACTACTAAATAGTAGTATAATGTCATTGCTATCGTTCAAGTCATCTATAGCGATCTTCTTTTCTACCCACTGACAAATCGCAATAGTCTTGCCATACCCTGCTGGAGCGGCCAGTATTGTAGCTGTACAACCCGACTGTAAAAACTCGTCAAAATGGTCATCGATGAACGCTCTATCAATCGTATGATTATATGGAATACCTGATTTATTTCTTAAGGCTTGTAAGGTAAAGTCAGTTATTTTATTGGCATTTTGCTTTAATAATTGCCAGTTTAAATTTTGGTTATTATTCGTGCTTGCAACTTTCTTTTCTTGCTTTTGCGAAAAGTCGTCCCAGCTTTTATAGTTACAATACCTAGCTAACACGTTTAACGTAAATAAAGAGGGGCTGTACTTGCTGTAAGCAAACCCGTAAATGCGCTTAAAAGTTGTTTCACTTACGCGATTACCAATTTTTTTATATACCCGGTCAGATAATGACCTGCACTCTGCCGGTAACATATTGTTTATGCCGGCATTCACAAGCATTATCCGTTTTAACTCTTCATATTTAGGTAATGATATCTTACTCATTATCTTTCTTCTGATTTAGGCTGTATTTTAAAATCTTACTTAAAGGCATTAGTCAAATCTGACGATATAACGTTTATTCATTAAGTTACATCTAATTGATTAAATATAGGATTTAGCCATGGTAGGATAATCCAGTTTAGTTAGCAAAGTCCCGTATCTTATCGTCAAAAAGTTAATTTAGTCATTGCTACCCCGACTAATTTACTAATACATTTGGATGTTTTAACTTAAATGAAAAAAAAACACCAAAGCAGATATTGATTAACAAATAAGGGATGTGATTAAGAAATTGTGCTGAAGTATGTATATTGCACAATAACACTGGTGTGTAATAACGCCTGCCTTTTGCGATTAATAAAATCCCGGTGATGAAAAGAGTCGGGATGGCGTACCTTCAAACCCGGTGTAAAGGATTTACCGAGTCAAGTTCAAGAATATTATAAAGATATTTTTTGGCCAATTAAGACTTATCCACCAAAGTTATATCCCTTGATCCGGAATAAGCTAAATATTTTACGTTTAAAAATGCTAAACAGTAGTTTATTAAAATATCGATGATCTGACTTACTATCGCGTATCACAAATGAAGGATGCTTAAGCGGAAATTCTAACGGCTGCGCTTTGTTTTGTTTCAATTCATCATTTGCAGACAGGGTATGGGTAGCGTTTGCGCCAAAACCAATATTTTCTATCATATTAGTATTTGGAATTATGGCTAAGCCGGAATGACTGAATAACGTAAACGACCATTGATAATCCCACCAGTTTACGTTGGGGTTATTATAGCTATTTTTGATTTTACTAAGGCGGTACTTTTGTTCTAACTCTGAATCAAAGTACCCTTTAAAGTAATCTTTCTTAATCAGCTCAGGATAATCCTTTACGTCAAAATCGTACAATTTCCAGGCGCGTCGCCATGTAGCCCATCCCCATTCGTGCGGGTAAGAGGAGAAATAGTACGAGTAATCTTCATCGCTTTTCCAACCCTTTTGAAAGTTGCTACCCGCAATATGCATGATCTTTGTATCGTGGCGATATTTCTTTAGAAGCTCCTGGCAATACCTAAAAAAGCTTTGATCAGGCAAGCAATCATCCTCTAAAATAATTCCCTCTTCTTCGTGTTCAAAAAACCAGTCGTAGGCAGTGGCCGGGCCTTTACCACAACCTAAATTATGCTCACGATACAATGTTCTTACATCACATGCCCAATCCACCTTGCTTACAATTTCTTTAACAGCCTTTTGATTATCTATGTCAGACTGATTACCCGGACGCGGGCCATCTGCTGCAATGTATAAACGAGTAGGGCGCGCCTCTCTTATAGCCGCAAAAACCTTAATTGTGGTTTCGGGCCTGTTAAATACTATAAATAACACTGGGGTAGTTAGGGGAAACATCCGTATTGACTTAATTTGTTAGATAATAAACGCCACATGTGTGCATTTTACTTATCACTTGCTGCTATTTTAAAGAAATTAAATGTAGCTATAAGTAATGTCGATTAATGCCGTAATAACTCTTAAACGGATTTTAGTTACTAAAAGTTCGCGATTTTGGAAATTGTTATACATCAGGATCGCGGTGCAAACGCGAGCGACTTGTACAAGTGTATCACCCCAACAGTTTTTTTGTCGGCTATTGTAGCGTAAACTATCGACTCGTATCCTGAATTTTTCCGAGGCGACGAGATAAGATTATCGAGCAAAAACTATCGTCTCCCCAGTTTAACTTAAAGGACAATACGTTTTTGTGTGGTTAGTATTTAATTGTTTAACAACAAGTACTAAATATCGATATATTTGACAAAGGGTTGTGTATGAATAGACTTTACAAGTTATTTTACTTTTTTGCGGGTATTTTGTTGGTAAATACAGTTTACGCACAGACGCCTGTCCTTTCGTATACTACGCCGCAAAATTTTGCCATAGGTAAGTCAATAAGTCCGATAAAAATTACTAATACCGGCCCGCAAATACCTGAAGGTTTTTATGCACAGGGCAGCGGTATAGCCGGCAATGGCAGTTATGGTTATTTTGATTCTAAAACGTCATATATGGCCAGCTTTGCAAACCCGGTTGGTATAACTATGGATAGTTATGGCAATATATTTGTTGCGGACGCCAATAACAATGCTATCAGAAAAATAGAACCCGATGGTAGTACTTCTACTTTAGCTGGCGGCAACGGGGCCGGCAATACAGACGGTACCGGCAAAGCGGCTAAATTTAATTACCCTACAGGCGTAGCTGCCGGCAGCGATGGCAATGTTTATGTTGCAGATTTTGGCAATAACAGTATCCGTAAAATAACGCCTGAAGGTGTGGTTACAACCGTAACAAAAAGTGGCTTAAACTTGCCTTACGGCCTAACTGTAGGAGCCAATTTGGATATTATAGTGGCTGACACTTATAGTAACAGTATAAAACGAGTTACGCAAGAGGGGGGAGTAACCACTATAGCAGGTAATGGCGCTCCTGCCTTAGTAGATGGACCCGGCGCATCAGCTAGCTTTTATTTACCTTACGGCGTGGTACTTGACCGTACGGGATCGATTTATGTTGCAGATAGAAACAATAACGCATTACGAAAAGTAAGTCCTGCGGGCTTTGTAAGCACAGTTGTGCGTAACACCAACTTGTCTAAACCCACAGGTATTACCATTGACAGTTCGGGCGTACTTTTTGTAAGTAACAGCCAAGGTTTTGTTACCAAAGTATCTACCACCGGCACTAGCACAATTTTTGCCGGGGCCGATAGCGTTCATTACGATGGTGTAAATTATCTTGAAGGTGTAGACACATCGGCCAGATATGGCGTAGAGTGCGGTATTGGATATGATTTTACAGGCAATTTGCTTATAGCTGATGGACAGAACTTTCAAGTACGCCGCATATCACTAAACGGCTTTAAAATATCGCCAAAATTGCCAAGCGGGTTAATCTTTGATGGCCAGGCTACTATTTTAGGCACGCCAAGTGCTTTATCGCCGTCTACAAACTATACAGTTGCGGGGTATACGCGTTCTCTTGCTGCAAGCACCAATATAAATATCACCGTCTCTAACACGGCACCGCAGACATTAAGCTTTAACGGCATTACCAGTGCCGGATATGGAGCGCCGGATATTAAGAATTTTGCTAAAAGTACTAATCCTGGAATACCAATAACTTACACCAGCAGCAATACACTAGTAGCGGTAATAGTTAACAATGCTATACGTGTAATTGGTTTGGGCACTACCAACATTACTGCTAACCAGGCCGGCGACGCAAGCTATCAGCCTGCGCCCGCTATAACACAGCAATTAACCATAACCAAAGGTCTGCTAACGGTTACCGCCAATGATCAACAAAAAATCACTGGCCAGCAAAATCCTACGCTAACATTTAAATATTCTGGCTTTGCAAGTGGCGAGGATAGCACCAAAATAACCACTTTACCGGTAGCGCAAACAACCGCCACTACTGCCTCTGCAGCCGGGATTTATCCTATTACTGTAAGTGATGGGATTGCTAATAACTATAACTTCTCTTATGTACCGGGGAGCTTAACAATATCCGGCACGCCAGTGATCAGTGCCGCCGGTCCAACTGCGTTTTTAGCAGGCGATTCAGTTATCCTGTCGGTAACGTATCCCGCAGGCTACACTTATCAATGGAATTACAATGGGACATCTATACCGGGAGCCACGGCTTCAAGTTACAAGGCCACCAAATCAGGCGACTACACAGTCAGTATCATAACCAACGGGCGTTCCGCCGTTTCGCCGGTAACAACCGTAACGGCTGCATTTATATTACCTCCGCAAAATTTTAAATTACTGATCAATTCGGCCAGCTGCAAAGGCAGTAATAATGGCTCGGTAGCTATAAAAGCTACCAAAAACTTAAATTACACGGCTACCGTCACAGATTCAGGTAATGGCAACACATCGTTCAATTTTACAGATACGGTTACTATACGTAATTTAAAGCCCGGTACTTATACCATTTGTATTACTGTAGTAGGGCAAATTTATTCGCAGTGCTACAGCGTTAAAGTAGTTGAGCCAAAAGACCTGTCCGTGTTTTCTAACGTCGACAGAACTCAAAACAGTATAACTTTGCAGCTTTATGGGGGCACATCGTACATTGTTAACCTAAATGGCAAGATTTATACAACGGCTCAAACTCAACTTTCGTTCCCGCTAGCCAATGGCACTAACAAGGTTACCGTAACTACAGATCGGCTCTGCCAGGGTGTTTTTGATAAAGAAATTGTTGTAAACGATTTTACTCCTTATCCTAATCCTTTTGTTAATACCTTAAATATTAACATTGGTAAAAGTGTATCAAAACAGATCCACGTCAGTGTGTTTAGCCTGGTTTCTGGCAAAGAGATTTACACCCGGGCTTATAGCTTCAAGGCCGGCATTCTACAACTAGACCTAAAAGAATTGGGTGCGGGTCTCTACTATTTGAATCTCAGTTTGGATAACAAAATATCATCTTATAAAATTTTGAAGAAATGAGGAAGTACTTAATTTTTATTTTCATTGTGTTAGCGGTTGCCGGATGCAAGAAAAAGAATAAAGCCGTAACCTCAACCATACCCGGTAAACCAGCGCTGACCACCCCTGCACAAAATTCTGTATGTATATCAGGCACCATTATTTCTGCTACAGAAAGCCAGGTATTATTTACGTGGAACCCGGCTGTTAATACAGATAGTTATGATTTAGTTTTGAAAAACCTGCTTACTTATACCTCAACCACCATCAACACAATCGACACAAAAATAAACGCCACCTTATTGCGTAACACACCTTACGAATGGTATATATCAGCCAAACAAAACTCATCATCTACAACCACACAAAGCGATGGGTGGAAATTTTACAATTCCGGAGCAGGCATAGTAAGTTATCCTCCGTTTCCGGCTGATATTATGTACCCCGCTTTTGGGCAGGTAATTACCCCCAGTAACGGAAAAATAGAGTTGTATTGGGCCGGTAATTCTGTGGGTAACAACATAGCAAGCTATACCGTATGCTTAGGTACCACGTCAAACCCTCCGGCTATCAAAAACGGGCTTACCGAAAGTCAATTAAAAGATGTAGCAGTAACAGCTAATACCACATATTACTGGCGTATAATAACTTTTGATGCAGACGGAAACTACACCGATTCGGGATTATTTCAATTTAAGATCCAATAGACGCTTTCTGCGGATCTATTCTTGCAGAATGTGAACTTCCGTACGTCTGTTTAGCTGATGTTCATCTTCGGTGCAGTATTCGCCTTTGCGGCAAGTGTTAAGCAACCTGGTATCGCCATAGCCTATAGGTACTAGTCTGTCTGTAGCAATACCTCGTTTTACCATATAGGCCACGGCAGCATCAGCACGTTTACGCGACAAAATCATATTATAAGTTGAGGGCGCACGAGAATCCGTATGCGAAGCAACCTCTAAACGGATACTCGGATGTTCTTTCAGAATCTGAACTAACCTATCCAATTCTTCAGCAGCATCTTCCCGGATATTTGATTTATTCAAATCGTAATAGATGTTTATCAATATTACACCTTCCCCTTTTTTAAGCTCAACTACTGCTGAAGAAGGTTGCGGAGAGGGTACAAATCCACCTTTAGCGATACCCGGACTACCGGATGTAATTATGTTTTTTGGATTTAAAGGGCCATTATCTACAGGCGCGGCACGCTCTTTTATATTAGGCAACTTTGCAATAAATGGTGGCCTATCAGTACTCTTCGTGCGGTCGTAGTTAAAACTATAAATATCGTCACTACCTTTACCACCTTCGCGGTTTGACGAGATATAACCGGTAGTGTCATTGCTGGTTGAATAATAAAAATCGTCGCTTGTGCTGTTAAGCGGATATTTCAAGTTGACAGGCATGCTCCAGGCAGCGTCTTTTCCATCGGCCCTAAATATATCGAAACCACCCATGCCTGGTAAACCCTTTGATGAAAAATACAATCTTTTACCATCGGCGGATAAGGTAGGGAACGCTTCGTTCTCTTTGGTATTAATTAGCTTGCCACAATTAACAGGGGCGTCCCAATTTCCGTCCGCCTTTTTTGTGCAATACCAAATGTCAGTGCCGCCTTCGCCTTCGGGCATATCAGATGAAAAGTAAAGAGTGCTGCCATTTTTAGCCAGGGCAGCATGACCAATAGAGAACTCTTTAACCCTGTTATAACTAAAGTTTTTAAAATTCGTCCATTCGCCATTTACTTTGTTGGCCACTATCAATTGCAGGCGCCTGGTATATAAAGTTTGCGCGGTACCAATAGTTTTATCATCAATTGAAAGCTTACTTTTAGGTACCGTAGTAGTTACAGTGATATATGCCGTATCCCCTGATGATGTTAATGCAATTGGCCCAATGTGATAATTCCCGGAAAAAATAGGATTGTTTTTAACCTTTAATTCAACAGCAGTAACAACCGTGTCGGTAGCTTTATAAAGTTTGTAATAACCGTCGCCATTGCTGGCGTTTATTGCCTGTTGTTTAGCGTTAGTTTTTCTGTCTGATATAAATATAAATTCCGACTTGTCCAGGTAGTTTAGTCCCCAGTCCGAATATTTGCTATTGAACTTTTGCTCATTCTGCAAAATATATGCTGCCGATGGATTTTGAATCCACTTTTGAGCAGAATCTATCGCCGCCAATTTTAACGGCAATATTTCCGCGTTTTCGTAATCAGCATATACTTTATACTCACCTCTTGCTTCTTTAAACTTTTTGTTTCTAAGAAGCATCTCTGCATAGTAAAAATGATCAATAACTTGAGCGTCAGGGTATGCAACTGCTTTTTGATACCAAACCTCTGCGTTATCGTAGTCATTCATTAAACGATAGCAATCAGCCGCGCGTTCAACAACATGGACTTTTGTTTGGTTCTTTTTAGCCAGATCAAGGTAGATGCTCAAGCTTTTAAAATATTCGTCGCGATTGAAGAGATTATCAGCCAATTGCATTTTATTCAACTGATCTTGCGCTGAGCCATTTAATGATAAGCCAATAGTAAGTAATATGATAGTTGTTATTCTCTTCATTCTTTGATCAACTTAAAAAAAACGCGGGCTTAATACTCTGTCTTTTCGACGACTGAAACCCAGGCTTAATGATATTTCGTGCGACGCGCCTTGAAAACCGGAAAGCTTTGACGTGGCAAAATCATAAGAGTAACCAAAACGGCATAAAGGTGTAATATTTACAGCTACCGCGCCGGTAACTGCGCCCACTGTATTCAGGTTAGTTTGCAGATTGCTTTTATTCCATAGCACTACGCCACTATTGTACGAGGCGCCTACCCAAACCATGTCTGCCAGTAAAAAATAGGTAGACAGGTTGATATTTGTAGGGCCTTTAAAATCTTCTTTTACCAACATAGATGGTCGCCAATTTACAACAGGACTGATAGGTACTATGAAACCCGTGGTTAAATAATAAGTACGGGTTTCCCTGACAAAAATTGAATTGGGATCAGGGTAGGCGTTAGGGATTAAATTTAAAGCAGATGCACCAACGTAAAATAACGGCGAATAATAATATATGCCAACCCTAAAGTCGGGCGCCAGTTTGGTTTGGACGCCTGTAGTTACAGTTGGATCAATAGCTGCCCCGGCATTAAACAAACTAGCATCAATAGCATATTGAACGGCTCCGGCCGCTACACCAAAACTAAGACGATGAGAATCATCATCGCTGAGTTTGATACGATAGGCATAATTGATATAACCTGCGGTATTAATTTCCGGCCCTAAGCGCTCGTTACTCACTAAAACCCCCAGTCCTACATTTCCGTCTTCGCCTAGCGCACCGTCTACAGACAAGGTATTAGTTTTAGGCGCACCTTTCACACCTTCCCATTGTAAGCGGCTGCTTGCATTAATTGTCCAGTTATCTCTGTACCCCGCGTAGGCAGGGTTTACAACAAGTCCGTTAAATAAATACTGGCTTAGGTGTATAGTATGCTGTGCGTAACTTGCATTAACGCCAAACACTGAAATAAATAGGATACATTTTATCAGTCGTCTTCTCATCTCAGTGTCTTAAATATATCCAGCCTTTAAAAACTTTAACATTTGCGGCTTTGTCTTTACGGCTAAACATATAATAGTAAGTACCGTCTGATAAGCCGGCACCTGCCCAATTGTTAGCGTATTTGTCAGAATAATAAACCTCGTTGCCCCAACGATTGTAAATTGATATTTTACTACCCGGATAGTTTTCAATACCAGGTATAGTTAGTACGTCATTTATACCATCGCCGTTGGGGGTAACCACGTTTGGCGAGTCATCTAAATTTGGCGATGTGATATTCACCGTCACCGTATCGGCACAGCCGCTGGCATTTGTAAAAGCAAATTTGTAATCGCCTACGGTGGTTAAACCAGTTACAGTTGTAGATGAGCTTGTAGGCGAAACGATTGTTGCCACCGAAGGAATGGATCCAACTTGCGACCAGGTACCTGTAGTGCTGCCGGTTAATGTAACAACTACATTTTTTTCAACTACCTGGTCGGCACCGGCCTTAGGTAAGGCGAAGAAAGTAGCACTTGCTGTTTTGATATTGTTACAACCTACGCCAGATGGAGCAGCATTACACTCATCAAACGGATCCGTTGGCTTTGCATTATCGGGATTGGTTGCGTCCGGGTCGGTAATATCTGCAGAACGTAAGATAGCCGCAGTGACATCAAGCGTAGCTACAGGGATTTTTGTTACTGTGCCTGTGATAGTAAAAGTTCTGACAGCGCCATTAGGTATATTAAGCGTAGCAATATAAGAAGTGTCGGTTTTTAGCTCATTGGATATGGCGGTTATGCCTGTTGTTTCGGCACTTGTAACTTTAATACCAGTTAATTCTTTGGGGAATCTGAACGAAAAGGTAGCGCCGGTAACATCTGTAGGGCCATTGTTTTTTACAGCGGTAGTGTATGTAATAACCTGGTTTATACAACCTATTGTAATGTCAGAACTTAACCTGGTAACCTCTAAATCTGCCTCCTGTATAACAAAGGTAGTTGTGGTATTAATAACAGCATTAGCCACATAGGCCCAGGTATCTATACCACGGTCATTCCCAAAGTCAGAGTTTGCTTCGGTAAAAACCATGCTACCCCATTTGTGGCCATTTACCAAGCTATTCATGCCGCTCAAATTAACAATAGGCGAGGATGGCGTGCCGGTGACTGTAAGATCGCTGTCATCCCAATAAACAGTATCATCCGGAGCGCTGGCGCCGGTGGTTCTGGTTAGTTTAATACCATTGATGTTGCGTTCAACATCATAAAAAGGAAAATGGACTTCGGCACTAAATAATGACAGATTGATATTGGCAGTATGAACAACATTGCCGGCGGGTACCAGATTACCGAGGCCATCCAAACCGTTCCACCTTACACTATTAGAGCCAAGCACAACCAAACCTGTTAAAGTGCGGTCAACAGGATCGGTAAACACACCGTTGCCATCAGCATCGATTACTATAGTATAACTGCCATTTGATGTTGTGGTGAAATTAATATCTCCTCCCAATGTTGGACCCGTTTTACCGTCTGTACCTTCGCCACCTTTAAAATTGACTCCGTTTACTGTTGGCACAAATGGCGGGTTTAATAACCATGTTGTTCCATTACCAGGCGTTGGCGCCGATAACGGTAAATCTGCAGACGGGGAATTGAAGAATATTTTGTGGGTAATATCGTTTTGCGTATCAGCCGCACCTGGATTATGCACATTTGCTCCAGTTACAGAATTTAAACTTTTATAAGATGCTTTGCCATCCGCCGACCTGAAACCTTTGTTATTGGCAAAAAAAGTAAATCCGTTACCAGCCTGCCCATTGTTATCCATAATATATTGGTAGCCGTCTTTAGTAACGATATAGAATATGCCGTTAAAGCCACCTGTAAATCCACCAATAATGCCCGAAAAAATAGTAGTAAACACCCGACCGCTCAAAAACGCGGTATTTGCAGTGTTGCGAACCGAGATATCAAAAGCCGCAACAAATGGGCCCGTGCCCTGAGTCCAGTTGCCGTTAGCCGCCTGGGCAGTAGGGTTTTCTGCACCTGCATTGCTGGCACTTACAAAATCAATTTCCCAAACGCCTTCCTGACCGGCTGCTACCACTCGGGTAAATGGCGTATAACCGTTGGCGTTAGGCAATGGCCCGGCAACCTCTTCTGCACGGCTGTTTATTCGCCCGGTCGATGTTGATGTTGAACTAGTATAAGTTGAACCGTCCGGAGATCTTAAATTTATAGTACCCCTGCCTATGCCTTGTGCGCTTGAGCCCAGATATAAGGTTTCGCCAACTTTGGCATATACCTTCATGGTACCCAGCGTAGGAAACAGGAATGAAGGTATTGAAACCTCGGTACTCGAATATAAAAATGCTCTAAATCCCCCATTTTGATTTAGCTCTTTACTACCTTCGGCGAAACCGGCTATCGGCATAAACAGACAAAAAATCAGACGATAAAGTAAAAGGCGTTTTTTGTGCAGAAAACCAGAGTAGGCCATACAGATGCGATAATATTGGGCAGGGATGGGTCGCTGCATTTCTAGTGGTTATTGTATAAATTTAAATATAATTAAGTAATTATTATAACCTTGTTTTAAGAAAATTTCTTAATGTGTTTTGGTTTAATCAGTTCATTATACGCAGCACGGTTAACTATAGTTGCTAGATGGATATTCTCCACAGGCTTACATTAGTTAACTAATTAGCCGTTAATTTCTTAAGCGTTTAAAGCGGTTAGCAACGGTAAGTTCTTTGCTACCGGCTGTATATTGATAAAAGCCTACACCGGTCTTCATTCCAAGGACTTTATTATCCACCATATCAATCAGCAAAGGGCAGGGTGCATACTTATAACCACCAATACCCTCGTGTAATACATTCATTATCGCCAGGCAAACATCAAGGCCAATAAAGTCGGCCAGTTGCAATGGGCCCATAGGGTGTGCCATGCCCAGTTTCATTACCGTGTCGATCTCATCCACCCCCGATACATTTTCATGCAGCGCAAAAATAGCCTCATTAATCATCGGCATCAAAATGCGGTTAGCCACAAAGCCGGGTGAATCATTAACTTCTACAGGTATTTTGTTTAGCTGACGTGATAATTTCATTATAGTATCAGTTACTGCGTCGGTGGTTTCTTTTCCGCGGATAACCTCCACCAGTTTCATGAGCGGCACCGGGTTCATAAAGTGCATACCAATAACTCGCTCAGGATTGTTGGTAACAGCAGCTATTTGCGTAATGGAGATAGAGGAGGTATTTGAAGCAAGAATGGCATTATCACCGCACAAATGACTTAACTGTTTGAACAGGTTTAGCTTTATTTCCCTATCCTCTGTCGCCGCTTCAACAACTAATTCAGCGTCATGCACTGATTGTTTCAAATCGGTAGAGGGGAGAATCCGACTTAAAGTGTCGGCCTTTAGCCTATCGTCTATAATCCCTTTTTTAATTTGTTTATCCAGGTTGCTATTTATAGTCTGTAAAGCACGCAGCAAAGCATCTTCATTGATATCAACCAGCGATACCTGAAAACCATGCTGCGCAAAGGTGTGGGCTATACCATTACCCATGGTGCCAGATCCTATAACTGCTATTTTTTTCATGCCCCGGATTTAAAAGTCAATTTTTTGCTTCGCGATGTTTTCCTTATTGATAAGAGTAATCTCCGGAATGGAAAAGGAGCTACAGCCTGCATAAGCTTTGATCACATCTTCTGAGTAAGTATCCGCATCGCCATTAAATATGATGGCGTTTACGGTTATATTTCTATTCTTTAAAACATCTAAAGACAATAAAGTATGATTGATACTTCCCAGATAGTGCTTCACTACCAAAATCACCTCTGCACCTAGTTGCGGTATCAAATCAACCATTAAAAAATTATTGTTCAATGGCACCATCAATCCGCCCGCACCTTCAATAACCAGGCAATTACTGGTTTCAGGCGCCACTATCTTTTCCGGATCAATCACAATACCATCAAGCGCTGCGGCTTTATGCGGCGAAAAAGGTTGTGTCAATCGAAAAGCCTCAGGATGAAAAACTGAAACATTGTTACTCACCAGGCTTTTCACTTTTAAGGTATCGCTGTTATCCAGGTCGCCGGATTGCACCGGCTTCCAGTAATCAGCCTTTAAATGCTCAACCATGATAGCCGATATAACTGTTTTACCTATACCGGTGCCAATACCTGTTATAAATAATGGTTTATGCATTTATAAGGATATTAATATGTTTAACCAGGCCAGTGATCTCATCAACCGTGTTAAAGGCGTGAAGACAGATTCTTATCCGCTCGCTGCCTTCAGCCACCGTGGGGCTTAGTATTGCCCTAACATCAAAACCTTCGGCTTGCAGGTAGGCGGAAGCCTGTCGGGCCCTTTTGTTATTGTGCAATAAAACGCATTGAATAGCACTATCGCTACCAATTAACCGGGAACTTTGCTTGTCCAGCGCACTAAATAGTTGCTTAAACAAGAGGATGTTTTTACGCAATTTGTTGATTTCGTTTTCAGATTGCGGCAATAACTCACAGGCCTTTTTTATAGCAGCTAACTGATGAAGGGGAGCGGCAGTAGTGTAGATAAGTGACCGTGCAAAATTAATGAGGTATTCTCTTAAGCCATTGCTACCTAAAACTACTGCACCATGACCGCCAAACGCCTTACCAAAAGTGACTATCCGGCCAAACACGCGCTGTTCTATATTCAGTTGTGTAACTACGCCGGTATCATACAATCCGGTAGCGTGCGCTTCATCTACAATCAAATTAGCGCCGTAGCGCTCTGTAAGGTCGACCATTTGGGCAAGGGGAGGAGTATCGCCATCCATGGAGTAAATACTCTCAACAACTACGTAGCAGGTACCCTTCGCATTTCTCAGCTTTGCCTCTAAAGCCTCTAAATCATTGTGCTTAAAAGTATAACGATTTGCATGGCTTAGTCTTGAGCCGTCAATAATAGAGGCATGGATCAGCTCATCGGCTATAATCGTATCACCACGCTGTGGCAAGGATGATAACAAGCCAACGTTAGCATCGTAACCCGAATTGAACAATAAGGCGGCGTTAGCTTTAAATTGTGTCGCGATATCTCGCTCCAACTGTTCTGTATAAGCCAAATTTCCGGATATTAATCTTGATCCGGTAGCTCCATTGATATCCTTATGTGTGGCGAGCTCGCCAGCAATATTGGTTTTCAGTATGGGCGATCTGGCAAAGCCTAGGTAATCGTTAGAGCAAAAATCCAACAGCCCATTTTCAGGTTTAAGGCTACGGTAACTGCCTGCCTTATGCCGGTCGTCTAAGCGCTGCTTAATAAAGTTTTCTGCTGATGACAATGTGGTAAATTTTGGCTAAAATAAAGAAAGCCCCGGTAATACGGGGCTTTCTTTGTGTCAAATATATAACAAGCGTTAGTTGCCTTGCATACGTGCTTTTCTTGCAGCAGCAGCTTCATCGCTAATTTTTTGGTATGCTTTAGCTTGGTCTGCAGTTAATACGCCTTTAATTTTAACATCAGTTGCGGTTTGCATTTTAGTAAAAACCTCCATCATAGCAGCTCTGTCGCCACCGCCGCCACCGTCTCTCATAGCGGTAAATGTACTATCACGCTTCTTAGCAGCATCTGTGTAAACAACTAAAAGTTTAGCGGCCTGGTCATCAGTTATGGTTGTGATTTTTTCTTTAAGTGACGCTACCTGGGCTTTAGGCTCCATTCTCATACGGCCACCGCCGCCGCCGTTTTGTGCAAAGGTTGCCACACTGGCTCCTAATACAAAGGCGCATACTAATGCAAATTTTTTCATAATCTTTTTGAGTTTATTGTTTGGTTAAATAAATATAGGATTGTTATTGCTACAAAGCAAAAGCTTATACAGATAAAAAGCGACCCAGCGGTCGCTTTTTATGTATCGTGATATTAGTTACCTTGTTCTCTTGCTGCCTGAGCTTTGGCTTGCTCTTCAAGCTGCTTTTTGTAAGCTGTAGCTTGATCGGCAGTTAAAATTGGCAGAATTTTTTCTGATGTTTTTTTATTTAAAGCCGTCATAGCCGGGCGCTTAGACTGCCAATCGCCGTTAGCTGCTGTGCGCAAGCTGTCCATAACTTTACCCTGAGCGGTATACACGGTTAATACCTTTGCGGCTTGGGCGTCGGTTAAAGTTAATTGCTCTTTTAACCTGGTAACTTGCTGCTCCGGTGTTCTTCTACCGCGACCGCCGCCGCCGTTACCACCACCATTTTGAGCAAACGTAGCTACACTGGCGCCAATTACAAGGGCGCATACTAATACAAATTTTTTCATTTTTAAAGTCTATTTATGTTTGGTGTTGTATAAAGATAAATGAATAGGAATTACTTTTAAATTTATAACTTAAATGTTACTGTGTAACAGGCGTTAAACAAAAAGAGCGGCTTGTGGCCAGTCATGGTCGGAAGATTAATCTTCCGACTTTTTTGTTTTGAAGGATTTGGTTTTATTTGATATAGATATCTGAATATCAAATATTTATCTTGT
>NZ_JBHUON010000013.1:0-114006 GCF_042686155.1 Mucilaginibacter antarcticus
GCTGTGCTGCGATCTGTTATCGATACAACTATTAAATCTGGAAATGATGTCTTTTATGCTCTTTCTTTAATCGCTAACTTAGGTGCTGAATAGTTACCTAAAATTTAACATTTAACGCTTTTTTGCCTGCATACTCAATTGAAATCTTAGCATGATAAAGTTTGAAACCTTGATTTTACAGTTTGGCGAAATGGGCGAAAAAACCGGCTGGCGCTATGTTGAAATTCCGGCCGACCTGGCCCAGGAAATGAAACCCGGTAATAAAAAAGCTTTTAGGGTTAAGGGTAAAGTAGATAATTATCCGATTAGTGGTTTTGCGCTGATGCCCATGGGCGATGGTAAATTTATCATGCCGCTAAAAGCCGAAATCAGGAAGGCTATACGGAAAGAAGCCGGTGCTATGATAATTATCCAATTAGAGGAACACAAAGACTTTAAAGTTGACGTGCCCGCCGATCTGCAAGATTGTTTTGACTTTGACCCCGAAGCCGAGGCGCAATTTAATAGCCTGGCTATGTCGCACCGTAACTACTTTATTAAATGGATTGAAAGCGCTAAAACCAGTGAGACGCGTGCAAAGCGCATCATTAACACGGTTAATGCCATGCTGCGCAAGTGGGATTATAATATCATGATACGCGAAATGAAAAACGATAGAATCTGAATGGTTTTTATAATATTGGTGTGTAAATGTGCCAATATGTGTATAAATACTGCGCAGCCACATATCCGCATATCTGCGCATTAAACTATCTTTATCCATCCAAACTATTTTTAGCTACTAATGAGTGAAGATTTGAACGATCCTGATAAAAATCAGGACGATATACCTGCTAACAACGGAGATAAAATACACAACGTAACCTCGCTTGATGGGTTATATGAAAACTGGTTTTTAGATTATGCGTCATATGTAATACTTGACCGTGCTGTGCCACATATTAATGACGGTTTAAAGCCGGTGCAGCGCCGTATACTTCATTCTTTAAAAGAGATGGACGACGGGCGTTTTAACAAAGCGGCCAACGTTATCGGTAACACCATGAAGTACCATCCGCACGGCGATGCTTCTATCGGCGATGCCATGGTACAGATAGGCCAGAAAAACTTATTGATTGATTGCCAGGGTAACTGGGGAGACCCGGTAACCGGCGACTCTGCAGCGGCGCCCCGTTATATTGAAGCGCGTTTATCAAAGTTTGCACTTGATGTGGTTTTTAATGCAGATACCACAGTTTGGCAGGCAAGTTATGACGGCCGTAACAAAGAGCCTATTACGTTGCCGGTAAAGTTTCCGTTATTATTAGCGCAGGGTGCAGAGGGTATTGCAGTAGGTTTGGCTACCAAAATATTGCCGCATAATTTTATTGAGTTAATTGATGCGTCTGTTGCGGTGCTGCAAGGACAGCGACCTAATTTACTGCCCGACTTCCCTACTGGTGGCATGGCCGATGCTTCGGCTTATAATGATGGACAGCGGGGTGGCCGTGTCCGCGTACGCGCAAAAATTATTGAGCGCGATAAAAAGACGTTAACCATCACCGAAATACCTTTTACAACTACTACCGGTGGATTGATAGACAGTGTTATTGCTGCTAACGATAAGGGTAAGATCAAGATCAAAAAGATTGAAGATAACACGGCTCAAAACGTCGAAATTGTTATTCACCTGGCGCCGGGCATATCGCCCGATGTCACTATCGACGCACTTTACGCTTTTACAGATTGCGAAGTATCAATATCGCCAAATACCTGTGTAATACAGGCTGATAAGCCACGGTTTATCAGCGTGAATGATATGCTTGTAGAGAGCACGAATTTCACGCGCGAGCTGCTTAAACTGGAATTACAGATAAGGCTGAAAGAGTTGATGGAAAAGATATTCTTTAGCTCGTTGCTTAAGATATTTATCCAGGAAGGGATGTATAAACACCCCGACTATGAAAGCTCGGCTAATTTTGAAGAGGTGTTGGTGGTATTAAATCGTTTGTTCGGACCTTTCTTCCCGCAGTTTTACCGTACAATAGAAGAAGACGACTATAAAAAGCTGATTGATAAGCCGATGAGCAGCATTACCCGTTTTGATGTTAAAAAGACGGATGAACAGATCAAGAATTTAGAGTCGGAAATAAAAGTTGTTAAAAACCATTTAAAGCACCTTACCGAGTATGCTATAGATTGGTTTGTTAAACTTAAAGAGAAATACGGCAAAGGCCGCGAGCGTAAAACCGAACTGCGAACCTTTGATAGGGTAGAAGCATCTCAGGTTGCCCTGGCTAACGTTAAGCTGTACGTAAACCGAGATGATGGTTTTATAGGCACCGGCTTAAAGAAGGACGAGTTTGTGGGCGACTGCTCTGATATTGACGAGATCATTGTTTTCCGCGAGGACGGCAGGTGTATCATAACCAAAGTACAGGAAAAGGTGTTTGTTGGTAAAGGCATTATCCATGTGGCGGTGTTTAAGAAAAACGACGAGCGCACCGTTTATAATATGATTTACAAAGATGGTGAAAGTGGCACCAGCTATGTTAAACGATTTGCGGTAACGGGTGTAACCCGCGACAAGGAGTACGACCTTACAAAAGGTACAAAAGGCTCCAGAGTGCTATACTTCTCTGCCAATCCAAACGGTGAGGCCGAAGTAGTTAACGTGCAGCTTAAACCACATCAAAAGCTTAAAAAACTGCAGTTTGACGAAGACTTTGCGCTACTTGCTATAAAAGGGCGTGCTTCTATGGGTAATATTATTACTAAATATCCTGTTAAAAAGATCCTCCTTAAATCGAAAGGTATATCTACTCTGGCAGGCCGAAAAATTTGGTATGATGAGATTTTGAAGCGACTAAATGTTGACGGCCGGGGCAAATTCCTGGGTGAGTTTGACGGTGATGACCGCATATTGACCGTACTGGCCAATGGCGTTTATGAGCTAACCAGTTTTGACCTGAACAACCATTTTGATGACAAGATGGTGGTGATAGAGAAATACAACCCCGAGAAGGTGTTTTCTGTTGTGCACTACGATAGCAAGTCTAAAAACTACCTGGTTAAACGCTTCGTATTTGAAAATATAGCTATAGGGAAACAGATCAGCGTTATTAGTGAGGAAAGCGGCTCTAAAATGCTCATCATATCCGGCGCAGCGCAGGTAATAGTTAAGGTTGATCAGCTTAAAGGCGCTACAAAAACACCTGAAACCGTTGAGCTTAACCTGGCCGATCTGATAGATATAAAAGGCATGAAAGCCATGGGTAACCGCGTATCGGTGCATGTTATACAAAGCATAGTGCTTGAGACGGAGCACGACGATGCCGACGACGTACCCGACCCTACACCGGATGCTGTTGCCGATACAGAGATTGTACTAACCCCCGACGATAAAACCGTTGCCGATGAAGCTCCAAATGCAGAGCAGGAGGTAAACGATACGGAAGTTGTAGAGGATGAAATTGCAATTGAAAAACCGCCGGAAAAACCCGCGGCATCGCCAAAAAAACCCGAAGAAACACCGGTAAAAACCAAGGAAAATCCTGGCGAAACATCGGCAAAATCTGATGAAAAGCCTGGAGAAACACTGGTAAAACCTGATGAATTACCGGTAAAAAAAGTAGATTTTGAGATAACTAATCCCGATGATATCGATATAGACGATAAAGGGCAATTGGGCTTGTTTTAACAAAGGAACAGATTGTCATCCTGAGCGACAGCGAAGAATGACAATCTGTTTGATTATGCACTTATAAAATAGGCTGCCTCGAATACGTGTCCCATTTTCAGGCTTTGTATAGCTTCTTTTTTACTGATGTCTACATGCTGGCCTTCGTTATCGGCGCAGCCTAGCCATGGTTCGATACACACAAAATCGGCGCCTGGCTTAGCCCAAAGGCCCAGGTAATTAAAGTGAGGAAACTCAACCGTTAATGACTGATCATGTTGCGTGCTATTGATGGTCACTACGCGCGATTGGAGGTTCTTAAACACCAGGGCATCTTTAGCAAACATGTCGCGGGTTAAAAACAGCTTGCGCTTGTCTGTTGCTACCGGCTCTGTGGTGCCGTTAAATACACCGTCGGTAGTAAGAAGGTGGGTATCCAGTTTTTCGTCTACTTCAAACTCAAAGTAGTAGTCTTCATACTTTTCGCCGGCATTAAATGGTACATTAAAAGCAGGGTGTCCGCCTACCGAAAAATAGATGGTCCGTTTATCCAAATTAATCACTTTATAGGTAACACGCAAGGCATCATCTATCAGGTCATAATGAATCTGAAAGTCAAATTTATAAGGATATTTAGCCAGTGTTTTTTCGCAATAGGGTAATGAGAACCATGCGGACTGCTCGTCCGACTTTAATAGCAGCAACTCAGATGTGCGGTTAAAACCATGCCGCGGTAACTCATACTTTTGGCCGTCAACCAGTAGTTCGTTATCAATGAGTTGCCCAACAATAGGGAAAAGGTTAGGCGCGTGCCAGCCCCATACAGATGGGTCGGCCTGCCAAAGGTGTTCAACGCCGGTTTTCTTGTTGTAAAAAGAGGTAAGCTCACCCCCCTGGTTACGTATAGCTACTTTAAAAAGGTGGTTCTCTATAATTGCCATTGCAGATATATTGGTTGGTAAGATTTGAATAATGTTAACAATTACCAAACATAGTAGTTTTAACTTAATCAACAATCAATACTACTAATCATCATCATCGTCATCGCCTTTTTTATCTTCTAAAATAACAAAGGCGCTGCGGCGCGGTGCAGGCATCACAGATTCTTCTCCTTTAACAGACTTCCAAACAATTTCATTTAATAACAAATCAGGCACTTTATCCTCATTAGCCAAATTAAATGTATCAGAGATCTTACTGCTTTTATTTACTGCGACGTTCCGTTTCTCAATATCAACCTGTGGGGCTTTAAGCGTAAAAGGGGTAAGATCAGGTGTTGTGGTAAAGCATTCATATAACGGTACCGCGGCGGCATCATACTGGCTCATTGGTGGCAACCCTAATATTAGCTCAATGGTGCGTAATACCCCCGATGTTGAGTACATGCCATGTATAACGGTATTGCGTTTAACATACGGGCCTGCAAGATATACGGGCGACCGGTGAGCGTCTACATGATCTGATCCGTTTTGCGCATCATCTTCTAAAACAATCACTACCGATTCTTTCCAGATGGGACTGTGCGAAAGATGATCAAGCAATATGCCAACGCCCTGATCATTATCTGCAACAGCTGCGATAGGCGATATTGCACCTTTTTTTTGTCCGCTGGTATGGTCATTACCCATACGGATGATATTCAATTTAGGTACATCATTAACGCGTACCAGTGAGTCAAAATCATGAGCCCATACGTTAGCCCTAAACCTGTCTGTTATAGTCATATCAAAGCCCGGCGACTGTACACAAACATGGCCTTTAAGCGCTTTGATGGTGGTTTTACCATATGCGGCAAACTCGCCATAACTGCGGTAGCTTATACCGGCACGGTTGCAATAGTCCCATATAAATCCGTCTCGCGGGTCGTTAGCGGTGCGCACTCCTTCGCCACCGTAATCGCCACCACGCCCACCGTAGCTGGTTGGCCACGTCTTTTCAATATAGTCTGTTGCATAAGCTGCCATGCTCCAGTTATGACCATCGGCGCTAACCTCAGCATCCACATAAAAATTGTCGGCCAACACAAAGTTATTGGCTATGGCATGAAGGTTTGGCGTTACTTTTTGACCGAATATACACAGCGATGTATCGCCATTGCCCTTGGGCATATCGCCTAAAACCTGGTCATAAGTGCGGTTTTCTTTGATTACATAAAACACATATTTAATAGGCGATTTATCGGCTTTACTTCGCGGTATTGGGTTGCCAGCCTCGCCTTTGGCCATTTTTTCAACTTTGTCATTATAAGGCGTGTTAGCATATACTTGCCTGGTAAAAGCCTTTAATTCGTCAACAGTTGGGGTATTGATAAACGATAGTGTGCCTTTAAATAAGCCGCCTATGTATTGCTCCTTAGTGTTTGTAGCGCCAAGGTGCACGCCGCTGTTATCAGCTTTTTTAACAGGCATTGGCCCCTTAGGATTAGGTAGTGATGTAAAGCCCTTGCCGTTTGATACCAATATTTTTGTACCCAAAACCTTTACATTGGTAGGATACCAACCCACGGGGATAAACCCACGGCTTTTGCTGCTGGTTGGCGTGCTTACATCAAATACTGCAAGGCAATTGTTGTCTGCATTAGCTATGTAAAGCGTTTTTTCGTCTTTGGACAAGGCCAACCCGTTGGTAGTTGACCCGGTTAACCTGGTGGGGAATAACGAGGTAGAAACTACTTCTGTAACCTTATTGTTAGCGGTGTTAATGATAGAGACTGAGTTGTCATTAGCATTAGCTACAAACAGGCGCGTTCCCTTTCTATTCAGCAATAACTCATTAGGGTGGCTGCCTACTTTTATGGTACTTAGGTTGCCGGATGTCGTGTTGTACAGGGCTACCCGGCCGCCGTTCCATACCGAAATGTATAATGTTTTCTCATCAGGCGAAAGTATGCAGCTGTAAGCCTCGGCCGCCAGTTTTACTTTTGATTTTATGGCCCGTGTAACCAAGTCTATAACATACAAACTGTTATCCTCTTTAGTTACCGTGTAAAGCAGGGTGTTACTTTTATTAACCGCTATGCCCGTAGCGCAAACCTTTGATTTAGGGTAAGCAGTTGGCGCCAGCTTTATTGTATCGGTTGGCACCAGCTTGTTGCTTTTTATCTCAAAGTGTATTATCCAATTGTCATTACCGCCGGACGCGTATAAATGCTTATCATCTTTACTAAAGGCAAGGCCGTACCACAGCTTCCCCATTACTTTTTCGTCTATCAGTTTTTGATTTACCGGGTCTATCAGTTGTATAGACTGTGTGCTTTGGCCATTATTGGTGACGGCCAACATTTTGCCTGATGATGACAGCTGAATATTTAAAGGCAAATCGCCCAGTGGCATTGATGTGCCTGTCGGGCTGAGCTTCCAGCCGTTAGGTAGCAATACCTGGCTTGTATTAGCAGTTTTGCCGGGTACTTGTGCACAGACATTTAAGGCTGATGCTATAACGCCCGCTAAAAGTAATTTATGCTTCATGGATTAAGGGGTAAACCCAAAAATACATATTGCCTAACTAAAAAACTACCACTTAACATAAAGTTAATGCAACAACTTAGTTAACCTGATGAGTGACCTAACCACCGAATCTTTTTGAGCCTGGGTAAGTTTGGTGTTATATTTGAATATTGAGTTTTCAAAATCGCCGTAGGCCACATTGGGTATCACAATGTATTTATTTCCAAATTGCTTGCGCAGTTTTTCGGTAGCAGCCATGCGGTTTTCTTCGCTTGGTTTGTTGTCGTACAGCAAATCGAAGTCGGGCAGGTTGTCGCCGCAAAACAATACAATATTATACTTAGCCAGTACCTGCCGGCGACGCAACTCTTTACTTGATACGCCTTGCCTTAGCAGGATGTGTTTGTCATCTGCATACGGCAAATTGTACAATTTCAGGTTTTGAGTGGTGCCCGCCCGCTCATCTTCGTCGCGATTAGTTATATAAAAAACAGCTACCCCTTTTGATGCGGCGTATTTAAAAAATGACGGTGCACCGGGCACCGTATCTGCAATCCCTTTTGCGGTCCAGTCTTTCCAGCCCTTCAGGTCAAACTCAAGATTATTAACGGCACGCACGGCGTCGTAGGGGCTATTGTCTAATAAAGTCTCATCAACATCAGTAACTACCGCCAACGGCTTTTTGCTTTTGTGTTTAAGGGCTGCATCCAATCGTAACCGAGCTAAGTTATATGCTTGAAAACATAAGGCTTTATATTCGGCAGCCCGCTGCTGATATAAAGATGCCCAGGTTTTGCCGCCATTGGTTATCGACAGCGGTGCATCCTGCGCCTTTGCCGACAGAATAATAAATAAAGCTGCAGTTAGCAGCAACGTCCTTTTCATGCTATACGTATTAAATAACGAAGGTATGACAGTTTGATTTAAAACTGTATGTTTAAACTTGTAGTTTTATGAAACTAATGTCTAAATTTATTTAACTAAAAAAACTCACACATTATGAAAATTGCAGTACTAATTGCCCGCATATTGCTGGGTCTGATCTTTGTCGTATTCGGCTTAAATTTTTTCTTCCACTTTGGATTTTTAAATATGCCTCAACCAGCCATGAGCGCCCAAGCCACCTCTTTTTCCGGCGGTTTATTCGGCTCAGGTTATTTCTTTCAGTATATGAAAGTGTTGGAGATTGTTGCCGGCCTGGCTTTATTAGTTAACCGCTATACAGCTTTCTTCTTGTTGGTGCTATTACCAATCAGCCTTAACATTTTCTTGTTTCATGCGATATTGGCCCCGGCCGGCGCGCCAATGGGAGCGGGTATAATAATCTTAAACGTGTTTTTATGCGTTGCTTACTTTAAGTATTATAAAAGCGTGTTTACGCTGGCGCCGACTGTATAGTGCAACCTTTTGTCAAATAATAATATCATTTCGACCAACGGGAGAAATCTATACACGGATCAGTGTCCGACTTGCCGTATGTACGTATTTCTCTCTATCGTTCGAAATAACAACTATTGGGTAATTCCGTTATAAATAAAAATGCCTTGAGATTTCTCAAGGCATTTTTATTTATATCTATTTCTCCCCCTCGGGGAGATCGGGTTGGGCTTATTGATACTGAATATACATTGGGTAAGGTTTCTTTTTCAAAACCTCTTCCGGCGTTAGCATGTGGTGCGGTGGTTTCTTGATATCGTTTTTGTAGAACAATTTAAAGCCTGCAAACTGTACCGGTTCGTTATAGATAAAGTATCTCCAGGTGCCTTCTTTAAGGTCAGGTTCGCCCCAGCCATCCATATCCATAATAATTTGTGTTTCCGGGCGTAATTTGATATTCTGATAGTTGGTAACCATTTTTTTGGTGAAACGGTGTACCACAAGCATTTTTGGCGGCAAGCCATTCTTTTTAACCAAACCTGCCAGGTAACCTGTTACATAGTTAATGTCGCTGGCATCATAAGTGCCTATCTTTTTGCCTGGTTTTGAGCCGTCTTTCATAGAAAACTCAGGGTCCATACCAAAGTGAACGTGCGGCATTGAAAGGTATTTCTCTAACAAAGGCAACTCTTGCTGTATAGTGCTTAATGATACCTGTACATCTAAAAACACCAGGGCGTTAATTTTTTTGGCGATAGATAGTACGCTGTCAATTTGTTTAAACGGCATGCGGTAACGGTACTTACCGTCTTTACCGCCATCCCCTTGTGCAACAACGCAAATGTAGTGCAGGGCAGGTTGTACCGGTGTTTTTGGGTCGGCACGCTCCCATGCTTTAATCTCGCCTTTTAGTTTGGCTAACATCTCTTTTGGTGGCAGCTCGCCCAAAATACCCATCTTTTTAGAGTATAAGTTGCCGTAATAAGCTATTATACGTTTGTAAGGCAATACGGCGCCGGGCAAAGGGTAAGGTGCATTTTTTACAGGCCATTTACCGGTGGTGTCACCATGGGCCATGTTTTTCATCAACGCATCATATTTTGCTTTGTCAATGGGCGGGTAATTGTTCTTTTTTAGGGTGATGGTGTCAGCGGGGTCAACCTCTTCGCCATTTGCCACAGCTACCTTTTTACCAGTGTCGTTAGTTGCTTTCGTTCCGCTTGATTGGCAGTTTGAAAACAACATCACAAATGAAAGGCCCAATACAGACTTTAATAATACGTTCTTCATTTAATAAATATTTGATTGTTTTAAAGGGATATCTTAAAGTCCCGGCTCAGTGTAATTATACAAGCTGCAAAGTAAAGTGTTTTACCTTGTCCGCTATTTAATAATTATCCACAAAAGGCTTATTTGTGTTTATAAAACTTACCAAACACACCCAGCGGCAATTTAATGCCCGATGTGGCTTGCAGGTAAAGCTCGCCTATCTCTAAATTTTGTACTTGAGGGAAAGCGCTGGTGATCAGATTTTCAACAATAACTGCCGAGAAACCAAGCGAGTAAGTATTTAATATCAAAAAATGCTCTTCCGGATCAAGTAACTGCACCACGTCGGTCATCATTTCGTTGATATGATCCTCCAACTTCCACTTTTCGCCGTTTGGTCCGTGGCCATACGCAGGCGGATCTAATATAATACCGTTGTATTTTTTGCCGCGTTTAAGCTCGCGTTTTACAAATTTTAAAGCATCCTCAACTACCCAGCGGATGTCTTTTAAGCCCGACAGTTCCATGTTTTCATTACCCCAGGTTACTACCTGGCGTATAGAATCAACGTGGGTAGTGTCTGCACCGGCACCACGCGCAATAAGCGATGCCCCGCCGGTATAAGCAAACAGGTTAAGTACCCTTGGCGATGGGTTTTTAAATTTTTTGATGTTGCCTGATATATAATCCCAGTTAACGGCTTGCTCCGGGAAAATACCGACGTGCTTAAACGACGTCATGGCCAGCCTGAACTTTATAGCTGCTTCGGGGTTTTTATATTCAACATGCCACCTGTCCGGCGTAGCCGGATTTTTCTTGATCCACTCGCCCGATGTTGCCGAACGGCCTTTAAAACGAATATCATGCAAACGCTGCCATTCAGCCTGCGGTAACACTTTCTTCCAAACCGCCTGTGGCTCAGGGCGAATTAATACTACATTACCAAAGCGTTCCAACTTTTCAAAATCACCGCAATCAATAAGCTCGTAATCTTTCCAATGGGTGGGGGTAAGGAGTTGGATCATGTTGTTTTTATGGGATGGAAGATCAAAGATTAGTTAACCGGGGCAAATTTAACATAAAAATTATAACGCGTTAGGCCAAATAGTTACTTTAGCGCAACTATGCACCTAATTAACAAGTTAAATAAAATAGTAGTTACAGCGTTTGCTGTGTTCGTATCTTCAGTTTTAACCTCAGCGGCCCAGCGTTTGCCCGACCTGCAAAAAGAATCGTTGCGCGCTCCGGCAGATATCAAAATTGACGGCAAGCCTGCCGAGTGGGATAACAAGTTCCGCGCCTTTAATAAGTCGACCGAAGTTTTTTACACCATAGCTAACGATGATAATCGCCTTTACCTTACCATCCAGGCCGACCGTAGAAACATCATCAACAAAATTATTAATGGCGGCGTTGCCTTAACCATAAAAAAGGGCGGCAAAAAAGACCGTAATGGTGCCAGCATTACCTACCCGGTTTTTAAGGGTAACGACAGGCCGAGTGTAGATTTTAGCGGCGCGGATTGGCCAGGTACAGAAGCTGCTGCAGTTAAGAAAGCCACCAGTGCCATGGTTTTAAGTAATTTAAGCATCAACTCTTTTAGCAGGTATATCAGAACAAGTGGCATGCAAGGTGTAGATACCTTAATGTTTGTAGATAATAGTAAAGGCATTAATGCCAGCGCTGCTATAGATATTAAAATGGCGTTGACGGTTGAGTTTGCCATTGATTTGAAACTGCCGGGCCTATCTGCTGCGGATCAAACTAAAATAGCCTACCATGTTCAACTGATAGCCGTTGATCAATCCGGGATACCCGAAATTGAAGTAGTTGACGGAACTGAAGGCTTAAAGAAAGACTCATTACAAATTCAACGCCCTACAAAAACGGAGCAATACAGCAGCTCAAAGTTTAACACCGACTTTGTTGGTGAGTATACGCTGGCTAAAGAATAATTTTTGGGCCAAATAAATTCTTTTTCGCTGCGTTTAGTTGTATATTTAGTTAACCAACAAACCCCCAAACGTGAAAAGATATTTAGTTACCCCTTTAAGGCTGATATTGCCTGCGTTATTGTTTTCTGTAACAGTTTACGCCCAAAAGCAACCTGAAGTACAGCAGGGTGGATTGAGAGCCCCCTCTAACATCAAAATTGATGGTAAGGCTAACGAGTGGAACAATATGTTTCAGGCATATAACTCGTCTATCCAGGCATCGTACACCTTATCAAATGATGACAACAGGCTGTATCTTACCATCTATGCTGCCAAAAAAGAGATCGTAAACAAGATCATTAACGGCGGTATCTCGTTCACTATAAACAAAGGGCCCCGAAAAACCCTGATTGGCGGTACAACGATTACCTATCCTATATTTAATAAAGACGACAGGCCGTTTATTAATGCCAACGCGCTAGCATTGATAAAGCCTGATGAAAAGAACCCGGCTCACAAAGCCGACTCGTTGATGAAAACTTTTAATGCCACCTTTGCAAACAAGGCAAAACTGGTTAGGCTGAGCGGAGTAAAAGACCTGGACACGCTGATATCTGTTTATAATAAAGACGGGATCCGTACCCGTGCGGCTTTGGATAATAAACTGTTTTATACTTATGAGCTGGCTATTGATTTGAAACTGCTGGACATGTCTGCCGCAGATCATACTCAATTTAACTACAATATCCGTTTCAACGAGGTTGATATTGACTTTGTGCCCGGCATGGAAATAGCCCGTAACGACGAAGGTTTTGTGACCAAAATATTTGTGGCCAATCCGCAGTTGGCAAATTCGTTTGCCGCCGCTTTATCGCCTACTGATTGTTGGGGCCAATATACGTTGGTTAAGTAATAAAATTACTTATAAGTATGTTTATTACTGAAGTGTTAGTTTAATTGTGGTTAGAATGTTAAGTTTGAATATATCTACCAAACTTATGGCAATCAGTAGTTTAAAATGCAGGTCACTGGCGTTACTTATCTTTACGGTATCGCTTTCTGCATCGGCTCAGAGGCTTCCAAGTCTGCAAAAGGCTGGCGTAAAGGCGCCATTAAATATCAAAATAGACGGCAAGTCAACAGAGTGGAGACATGGCCTGCAGGCCTATAACCGGGCTATACAGGCGCAGTACACCGTAGCTAACGACGATAAACGCCTGTACCTGATTGTTAGGGCCGATAAGCGCGAGATCATTAACAAGATAATTAATGGCGGTATATCATTCAGCATCAATAAAAACAATAAGAAATCTACCGATGATGCCGTAATGGTTACTTACCCAATATTTGCCAGGGGTAACAGACCAACCATAGGTTTCAATCATTTATCTGAAGCGTTAGATAATGAAAAAGATCAAAAAAAGCGCGATTCAGTAATGCTGGGCTACAATAACAGCCTCGAAGATAAAGCAAAATACATAAGGGTAAATAATGTGCCCGACGTTGACACCCTAATATCGGTATATAATTTGGACGGTATAAGAGCGAAGTCTGGTTTTGATGATAAACTGGTATATACTGTTGAGTTGGGAATTGATTTAAAAACATTGAACATAACTTCTGCGAAGTTGGTCGAGTTTACTTATAACATCAAGTTGAACGGAATAGCACTGGATTACGTGCCGGGTATAGAGATATTCCGTGATGCTGCAGGTAATTATGCAGGAATGTCAGGAGACCCAAAAATTGCCCGGGAATATTATGACGTGTCAAGGAGCGACACCGACCTTTGGGGCGAGTATAAACCGGTGAGGTAATAATTAATGAGCGATAAATAAAGGCGCGCCCAATCTTTAATCTTCAATAACAATCTCCAACTACAACTTTCCTTTTGCAGCCTGCATAAACTTGCTGGCAAATACAAAATCGTTAAGCTCAGGGTTGTCGGTTTTAGCAATCTCTTTATTGCTGCCTTCCCACCATTTTTGGCCCTGGTGTAAAAAGATGATATGATCGCCAATACCCATAACCGAGTTCATGTCGTGCGTTACCACAACGGTTGTCATGTTATATTCGGTGGTAAGTTCGTTAATGAGTTCGTCAATCAAAATAGATGTTTTAGGGTCAAGGCCCGAGTTAGGCTCGTCAACAAACAAATATTTAGGCTGCATAGATATGGCGCGGGCAATACCTACACGTTTTTTCATGCCGCCTGATAGTTCGGCAGGGTAAAGCTTGTTTTTACCGGCAAGGTTAACCCGTTCAAGGCAAAAATTGGCTCGGTCGAGTTTCTCACCTGCGCTTTGATCTTTGAACAAATTAAGGGGAAACATAATGTTATCCTCAACCGTCATAGAGTCAAACAGTGCCGAGTTTTGAAACAGCATACCAATATTAGTACGGATGGGTACGCGCTCTTCGAAAGTCATTTCGGTGAAGCTTTCACCATCAAAAAATACTTTTCCTTTGGTAGGTTCGTGCAGGCCAACAATACACTTAAGCAGTGTGGTTTTGCCGGAGCCCGAGCCGCCGATGATCAGGTTGTTTTTGCCCTGCTCAAACGTAGCAGATATGCCCTTTAATACGTCGTTATCGCCAAAAGTTTTAAAAATATCTTTAACCTCGATCATAACATTATACTGGTTATCACTAAGTCGGCAAATAATATCATTACACAGCTATAAACTACACCCGCGGTTGACGATTGGCCAACCTCTAAAGCACCGCCCGACGTATAAAACCCCTGGTAAGCACAGATTGAAGCTATCAGGAAGCCAAAAACGGTGGCCTTGACCAAAGCAACCTGAATAGTTAAGCCATCGAAACCATCGCGGACACCCATTAAATAGTCATCGGGAGTAATGCCGCTTGAAAATACACAAGCAATATAACCACCGGTAATGCCTAAAGTGATAGAAAGAATAACGAGCAGCGGTATCATGGTGATACTGGCAAGGATTTTTGGCGATATTAGGTAACCGGGGGCATTTACGCCCATAATCTCTAAGGCATCAATTTGCTCGGTAACCCGCATGGTGCCAATTTGCGATGCAATGCTTGAACCCACCCGACCGGCTAATACCAGCGCGGATATGGTTGGGCTAAACTCCAAAATGGTCGAGTCGCGGGCAATTTTACCGGCGATAGCAGGTGATACTAATGGGCTGCTTAACTGAAATGCAACCTGTATAGTGGTAGCCGCCCCAATAAATACCGATATTATAGCAATAATACCCAACGAGCCTACCCCGATGGATACCATCTCGCGCATAATCTCTGCCCAATAAACACTAAATTTTTCGGGCTGTCGAAAACTTAGTCGCAATAAATTTATATACCTGCCAAAACTGTAAAACATCTTATCATTTTAAACCGGCTAAAAATACACTTTACTTTTTGAACCTGATTGTGTAATGTTTTATTTAACGGGAACGTAGCTTAAATGTTTAGTGCATTCACCTAAAAATTTAGTATTCGAGAGTGAAGCCAATTGGCACCATATAGGTTACATATACCGGAAAACCATATTGATATCCGGGAGTCCAAGCAGGCGATAGTTTTAAAACCCTTGTTGCCTCGGCGCCAACGTAGTTGATGGCGCATTTAATGCTGTCTCCACGTTGAAAAACCATAAAATAATGGGCATCGCGTTTGGAATTAACCGGTCTGTGATAATTCAATTTTTAAATTTAGCAACATGCGTCGCCCGAGTGTAAAAACTATTTCACCGACTATTCAGGCCCGTTCCCCGAATTTCATGAACGGCATCTGTCAAATATATCTACTTTCGTACTATGAAAAACGCAATAATTACCGGCGCAACAAAAGGAATGGGACGTGCAATAGCTGCAGCATTTGCACAACAGGGCATCAGCCTTGCCATTAACTCGCGTAACGCTGCCGAACTTGCCGCTTTTAAAGCCGAACTAATGCAAATTAACCCCGCCATAAAAGTTTTTACCGCGGTTGCAGACGGAAGCAACAAAGAGCAACTGCTGCAATTTGCAACAGAAGCGCAGCAAAATTTAGGCGTAATAAACATCATTGTAAATAATTTAGGCATATATGCTTACTCGAAAATTTTAGATGATGAAGCTGGTTTGTTTGAAAAAATGATCAGCACTAATTTGATGCCTTCGTACCTGCTATATCGTCACTTTGGTAAAAGTATGATAGCTGCCGGCGAGGGTCATATATTCAACATTTGCTCTGTAGCGTCGCTTAACCCGGTGGTTGAGGCAGGCAGTTACAGCGTAACAAAAGCGGCGTTGCTAAGCTTAAATAATGTTATGCGGTTAGAGCTGCAGCCACACGGGGTAAAAGTTACCGCGATTATCCCCGGCTCAACACTAACCGATTCATGGAAAGGCCAGGAGGTGGATAAAGACACCATGGTATTACCAGAAGACATAGCATCGGCTATAGTCAATGTGTTAAACATGAGCAAGGGCGCCAATGTTGACCAACTCATTATTAAGCCTGCGGGCGGACAATTGTAAACTGATTTAAAACTTAAAAAAATGGAAAAGAAATTACAGCGCGATGAACATAACAAAATGATTGCAGGCGTATGCGCTGGCCTGGCCGAGTATTTCAACATCGATATTACTATTATACGTGCCTTATTTTTGCTATCATTAGTGTTGCACGGTAGCGGCTTTGCCGTGTATGTGGTATTGTGGATAGTAATGCCAAAAAAATCTTACAGATTTAACAATAATAAATTTAACAGCGGCGACCCAACGGTTGACTATACCGTACCGCCACAAAGCTACACCGGCGCCTATGATTACAGCGTGCCGAATGCCTTTACCAGCTTTGACAGCCAGCAAAGCGCACAGCCGTTTGCTATGCCGCCCAAAAAGAAATCAAACGCCGGTGTAATTATCGGGATAGCGCTGGTGGTTTTTGGATCATTCTTTTTGCTAGATAATTTAGGCCTTATACCCGATTGGGATTTCGATCACGTATGGCCATATGTATTGGTTATTGCGGGTGTGGTGTTAATATTTTCGCGCAAAGAAAGTGCGGATAAACCATGGGAAGCTGAGAAAGAAGATCCATTTGCCCAAACCCCGGTTGATAAAGCTGAACCAGCTGAACCAACTGATAATAAAGACAATAAAACTGAAGATACGCCACCGGCATTATAATAACCATTAACTATAAAAAGATCATGAAAAACGATAGAATAATTCCGGGTGTAATCCTTGTATTGATAGGGGTAGTAATATTATTGCATAACTACGGTTACCTGGGCTTTCATTTATTAAACTTTGTATACCTGATACCTATACTAATTGTACTATGGGGGGTTAACCTGATATTTGGTGATAAAAAATCATCGCCGGCAGCAGTTGGTATTAAAATAGCGATAGTAATAGTAGGCTTTGCTTTGGTATTGTTTGGCGACTTTGCCAAGCGCCACAAGTTTTGGAATGGCGACCAATATGGTTTCAATATGGATATGAACGATGATAACGATGATGATAACAACGATAACCATAATGTAACCAAAGTTGAAGGTAACAGCGAGTACCTGGCACCGTACACAGACAGTATAAAGATTGCCCGCTTAAACATTAGCGGCGGCGGTGCAGTTTACACTTTAAGTGACACTACCAATGAGTTATTTAGCGCCACAACCCGCGAGTTTAAAGGTAAGTACGTATATAGCCACAGCCGACAAGACTCTGTATCCGAACTAAACTTTAAAATGCAGGGCCATAGTAATTTGAAATTTAACTTTGGCAGTAAAAACCACAATGCCCGCAACAACGAGGCAATCTTTAAGCTAAATACGAAGCCAGAGTGGGAAATCAATATTAAAGCAGGTGCGGCTAAATTAGATTTCGATCTATCTAAATTTAAAGTACGTTCCCTTAATGTTGCAGGTGGTGCGGCCGATTTTGAAGTAAAATTGGGTCAGCCTTTAGCTAATACCAATGTCAATGTAGAAACTGGTATGTCATCAACAACTATCCGGATACCTAATGGGGCAGCGTGTCATATAAAAAGCAGCACAGGTTTATCATCAACTTCCTTTGATGGTTTCGATAAGAAAGAGGATGGTAATTATGAAACTCCTGGCTTTGCAGGCGCAACTAATAAATTACACATAAAAATAAGCGGCGGTATGGCCGATTTCAAGGTTGAGAGATATTAATCTCTTAACCTTGGTTTTTAGTTATCTGATATGATTTTGCAATACGCTCGTACCAGGTTTGACGGTGTTCATTAAACACAGCCGATAGGAATGGTAGGGCATATACTACCAGAGACAGGCACATGCCTAGCGTTTTTAATACAGCATTGCCAAATTTCAGGCTCTGGCCGTCTATATCAACCACCATTATTTTGCAGAGCAATTTACCGGGGGTAGCTTTAAGCTTCGATATCTCGAACAGAACATTATAAACAAAAAACACAGGGTAAAACACCTTGGCCAACAACGCCATTTGAGCCAAAGGAAGCATTGCTGGCTGCGCTGGCAACGCTATCCAGCCCAGTTTTATCAACGTGTATAATAAAATCATGCTTACCAAAAAGTAGTCTATAATAAACGCTAATACTCTTGATCCGAAAGACGCCATGTTTTCGCCCGTGGGAAAGTAGATGCCGTTAGCCTCAAAGTAATCAATAAACTCGGGCAGGTTTGAGGCATATTGCGGCGAATCGCTTTTTGGGGTTACAATTTCTGTATGGATATTAATATCCATGTCCATTAATTGATTTAATGTATATGGGCCCTTCCTCTCATCGCCTTCAACCAGATAATATTCGTTGTTCATGTTATGCAAAAGTAGTTCTTTAAGGTAAATATTTTACTCTTAAAATCTGGGCTAAAAACATTTCGTATATTCGTTACAGAAAGTAATTAAATGCGATGAAAGTTTCACACTTAAAGGCGAAAGCAGATTACCAGCTGTATGTTGTGTTTGATGATGGGGTAGAGGGATTAGTCGATCTGAAAGATTATATTCAGAAAGGAGTTTTTTCCTTATTAAAAAATACGAAACTTTTTAATGCAGTATACACCACCGGTTATTCGGTTGCCTGGAATGATGAATTAGAGATAGATGCCATTACAATATATGCAGAATTAGTTAACAAAAGCCCTGCGGATATCCTTTCAGAAAATCTAATTCATGCCACAAATTAGTTTTTTTCTCGGTATAGTAATACGTATGTTTTATAGGGATCATAATCCACCCCATTTTCATGCCGTTTATGCCGAACATGAGGCCCTGGTTGATATTCAAAAGCTGGAAGTAATAGGCGGAAGTTTACCACCAAGAGTACTGGGGCTTGTGATTGAATGGACTGCATTGCACCAAGACGAATTGCTGGACAACTGGGAAAAAGCAAGGAATCAAGAGCCGTTGCTTGCCATTGCTCCTTTGGTTTAACCAAAATGATATTCAGAACAAATACACCTTAATGGTTGTAATCTATCATTTTCAAACTCACCCCTCATCAACAGCAACATATTTTGTAAATTTGAGCCGAAATAAACATATTGCATGCAAACCCCCGCTATACTATTATCCGGCCGTTATTGTAACTCGCTAACCGAATATTCGCGTTTTGTTACGCGCGAGGTTAAGATCGGCGATCTGGCTTTGGGGGGCAATAACCCCATCCGCATACAAAGCATGACTACTACCGATACCATGGACACCCAGGGTACGGTTGAGCAGTCTATCCGCATGATAGAAGCCGGTTGCGAGCTGGTACGCATTACCGCGCCAAGCATTAAAGAAGCGCAAAACCTTGCCGAGATAAAAAAGCAGTTGCGCCAGCGTGGCTACAATACCCCGCTGGTTGCCGATATCCACTTTACCCCAAACGCCGCCGAGGTTGCTGCCCGTATAGTTGAAAAAGTACGCGTTAACCCCGGCAATTACGCCGATAAAAAGAAATTTGATCAATTAGATTATACCGATGCCCAGTACCAGGGCGAGCTGGACCGGATCTTTCACAAGTTTACCCCGCTGGTAAATATTTGTAAAGAGTATGGTACAGCCATGCGTATTGGCACTAATCATGGCTCGTTGAGCGATAGGATAATGAGTCGCTATGGCGATACCCCTCAGGGCATGGTCGAGTCGGCAATGGAGTTTATGCGGATGTGCGAGACGCTGAATTATTATAATTTAGTGATCTCTATGAAATCGAGCAATCCACAGGTGATGGTGCAAGCCTACCGCCTGCTGGTGGAGACGATGGTTGCCGAAGGCATGAACTATCCGCTGCATTTGGGCGTTACTGAAGCCGGTGACGGAGAGGATGGCCGTATAAAATCTGCCGTTGGCATTGGTACTTTATTAGAGGATGGCCTGGGCGATACCGTCCGCGTATCCTTAACCGAAGAACCAGAAGCCGAGGCCCCGGTAGCCATTGCATTGGTGAACAGATACTCGGAAAGGTTAAAGGCGAAAGCAGCCCCATCCATACTCTCCACGATTTGGGGAGATTTACAGGGGGCTCACCATCCCTACGAATACATAAAACGCACAACTTACGAAGCAAATGCGTTTATCGGTGGCCACATGGTGCCGCGTGTAGTGGTTGATTTATCTAAAGAAAACTTAAAAGACGCGTCAGTATTAAGCGCGGCCGGTTATCTATACTCGCCATTGCTGGATAAATACAACATGGCCGAGCAGTCGGTTGATTTTGTATTTTTTGGCGATGAGCTACCTTCATTTAATCTACCATCAAACTTAAAACAGCTATACAACTATCAAACCTGGAAAAAACTGTCTGATAAAACCCTTTGCCACCCGGTTTATACCTTACCGGAATTTGTTGGAGCTGACGATCAAACATCAGCCCTCAATTTGGTAATAATAAAGCCTGCCGACATAGAATCAGATGCTTTTGGATCATTGCCATTTAGCAATTCGCTGGTATTTGTATTAGAGACTGATGCCGTGCATGGCATGGCAGATCAACGCGCATTCTTTTTAAAAATGGAAGAGCTGGGTCTTGAAGTTCCCGTAATTATCAAACGATCCTACAGCCCCACCCAACCCTCCCCGGAAGAGAGGGATTTTGAAAGTGAAAGGCAAACAAAAGTCTCCCTGACCGGGGGAGATTTAGAGGGGGCTGCCACCAACTTGCAACTTTTTTCCGCTACAGACTTGGGCGCCTTGCTGATAGATGGTTTTGGCGATGGCGTCTGGATTGACGCACCGCAGGTTGATACGAAAACAATAACTTCTACAGCGTTTGGCATTTTACAGGCTACCCGCTCGCGCATTTCAAAAACCGAATATATATCGTGCCCAAGTTGTGGCCGTACCTTGTTTGATCTGATGGTTACTACGCAGATGATCCGCAGCCGTACCAGTCATCTTAAAGGTTTGAAAATTGGTATCATGGGTTGCATAGTAAATGGCCCCGGCGAAATGGCCGATGCTGATTATGGCTATGTAGGCTCCGGTACCGATAAAATCACCCTCTACCGTGGTAAAGAGGCTGTTAAGAAAAATATTGCATCTGCCAACGCGCTCGATGAGTTGATCAATATCATTCGTGAGGATGGTAATTGGATAGAGCCTATAGAAACACATTAATATATGCCCCTAGCCAACATTGCAGAAATAACAGCAAGGATTAATGGTTACATTGTCCGTGAAACCGTCTGATAAACTAAATGTGGATTACAAGTGTACCAGCGTTATTAGGCTCGGATATTCCCTTGTTTGCAGATGGCAGTTTAGAACTGAATTTAACCTATCGGCGCCGAAACTTATAATCGCGTCGTCGTAGAGATCGGCTACGTCCTGAATGGTAGTTTTAGTTTAACGGAGTAAACTCGGCAAACAAATTGCCCGCTTCAGATAGCCGGTTAAGTGGGGTATATGTACTAACTTTAGCATACTCGCGCCAAAGCTGTTGTATATCAGGGATGGTATTCGCGCTTTTTTTGGCTTTTTCTGATGCCCATTTAAAAACCTCTACTATTGTTCCGTCTTTTGTTTCTAAAATAAATGCTTCTTTATTTGTTACCAACCCATGTTGCTTTAAACACGGCAGGTGTTTTTTGACTAATGTCCTAAGGGCCTCTTCTTTGCCCGGATTTGGCTTATAGGCAACTATTGCTATTCTTTCCATATTATCTATCTCGTCGCTTCGTTGCAAAATTACGAATATTAACGCTAAGTACTTGTTAAGTTATTAATAAATTTGTTATTTCATTGACATTTTAATGGTTTTGGCGAGTCGATTGATTTGTATTATATCGGTCAGAAAAATATACTTTTGGCTGGTTTATAAAAACCAAAACCCTGCTCTGTATCAATGGTTAGTGTTAAAATAATCCTATTTGTGGCTACAACCAACAGCTGCAGGCTTGCCCGCATAGCGAACGGATATAGTACGTCAACTTCAAAAACCATGGATATGGAAGGTATACAGTTACTAACCCTGAAAAGTTAAATAAGCGCTATTATAACTCTTGTTTGGCGTTCTGACCAACGATTATAAATCCATAAAGGGTCTCCACCACTCAGAATTAAACGGACCGTCAACTTCGGTAGGTTTACCCGGTTCGGGCACAAACAATGCTATTTTTTTGTCGATGGCGTATTGTTCCAGGCGTTCAATGGGTTCATACCAATCGTGCAGGGCCAGGTTAAAGGTGCCCCAGTGGATAGGCATCATCAGTTTGCCTTTAAGATCAAGGTGCGCGTTTGATGCGTTGTCTGGCCCCATGTGTATATCCGGCCAGTATTGGCCGTAGGCGCCTATCTCCAACATGGTTAAATCAAAGGGGCCAAAGGTTTCGCCAATATCCTTAAAGCCGGGAAAGTAACCAGAATCGGCACCAAAAAATATGTTATGCTTTTTGCCTTTAATAACAAACGATGACCATAGCGTTTCGTTACGACCGGTGAGCCCTCTGCCCGAGAAATGTCTGGACGGGGTAGCGGTTACAATACAGTCATGATCAATCATCACGCTATCGCCCCAATCCATCTCATTAATATAATTACGGGTAATGCCGCATCGCTGTAAATGGGCACCAACGCCCGATGAGCAAAAGAAAGGAATAGTTGTACCGGCAAAACGCTTAATAGTGGCCATGTCCAAATGGTCATAATGATCATGCGATATGATGATAGCATCCAGTGGCGGCAACTCGCTTATTCGCAAAGGCGGGTCAAAAAAACGCTTGGGGCCCATCCATTGAAATAGGGATACCCGTTTGCTCCAAACCGGATCGGTCAGTATCGTTCTGCCATCAATCTCAATTAATAAACTCGAGTGGCCCACCAACGTTACCCGCAAGCCGCTTTTGGGTGGTGTTTTATATATGCTGGTATCCGTTTTAAATGGTCCCAGTTGTTTATTCGGTACAACCTCTGCTTTGTTGTTTATGTAAGCCTTAATAATTGGCCACATTTTGTCAAAGCCAGCTTCGTCGGTTGGTATTGGATTTTGGTATTTGTTATTTATTTTTCTGGATGGAGAGATGCTCATTTTTATGGCTGTATTAGTAATCCAGTATACGTAACAAATGCTTTAAGCAGTTTGTTCAGTTCAGTCGTTTTTAAAAAAGCTGATCGCTGCGTCGCAAAACTCGAGCAACTTATCTGGCATGGTGTCTTTGTTGTAGGGATGGCCCGAGTTGAAAGTATGGTCAGCATCTTTAATTAATAAAAACTCAGCGGTTGGCTGCGCAGCTCTTAGCTGTTCTGCATGCGCCAGTGGTACAGTGGGGTCTTTGTCGCCATGTATAATAAGCCAGGGTTGGCTAATAGTAGCAGCCTTGCCTAAAATATCTAATCGGGCAGGGTTTCGTTCAAGATCATCTAGCAGCGTAGCCTTTAGCGGCATTTGCTGATTAGTGCGGCTATTATGCATATATAATATACCCTGCAAGCGCCATTGCTCTTCGGCGTGTTTAGGCCAAAGGTTATAAAAGCTGCAGATAGATGCCATGCTGACCAATTTGGCCACGCGCTTATCCTCGGCTGTTTTTATAATGCTGATGCCGCCGCCCATGCTATGGCCTATAAGGTAAACGGTTTTGGCCCTCGGGATGGAATTACCATTACAGGCAAAGTCGATCACCGTGTTCAAATCCTCAAGCTCAAAACTGAATGTATTCTCGCTAAAAGCAATCAGGTCAGTAAAATCAACCGGGCTGTCTATAGTGGTACCGTTATGGCTAAAGTTAAATTTGAGGAAGCGAAAGCCATTTTCGGCGAAATAATTAGCCAGCAAGTTGTGCGTGCCCCAATCTTTAAACCCTTTAAAACCGTGCGAAAAAATAACCAGCGGCGCGTTTTTATGGCGATCGTCATAAGTAAGGTCGGTCAGCATGGGCCGGTCTTCGGCCCCCGCGAGGGTGAAATATTCTTTCTTGATCATCCCGCCACTACTTTTTATTGGTCACTTTAAACAGTTCCCATGGTGCTGCTATTGTCTTTCTGTCTGCGCTTACACCCAATTTTAAAGCGTGTAAGTCGTTTATTGAGGGGTCTATTTGGGTAGCCTTCTTCAACGATGTGATTTTAATGTCACCATCATTATGATCGGTTTCGCCGCATAAAAACTGCCAGTATTCGTATTCGCCATCTTCATCATGGGTTACCAGCATAATGGGCCGGGTTTTGTTCATCACGTGGTCGCACATAAAACATGCGGTTGTTTCGGCCTCTTTAAATTTATAGTTGCTCATAGTAGATACCAATATTACCACATTACGCTGTATCAAGCAAATTATAGGCTATTTAATCGCCGTTTTGGCTGTGTATACCACCATGCCCACCATATCAGCACAGGTTGCAAAGCCAGCCTTGCCCAGGCAGCCAAAGGTGTCACCATTAACGTACCCAACTTAAAGGGCGCATCAATAACCATCTGGATATGTACCGGTAAAAACGCTAGGAGCAACAGGCAAATGCCCCAGGCGGCTATGCTGCGGGTAGCATTAAAGATGAGCAAAAAGCCCAACAATATTTCAAACGCGCCCGACAGGTAATTAAAAAATACGGGATAAGGAATATAATGCGGAATGATATGCACATAACCATCCGGATGAATAAAATGATTAGCCCCGGCACCTATGTAGCCAATTATTAGAATAATCAGACTTATTGTTTTTATCAATTTCATAATTTTGGCAACGCAATTACAACGGTAATTACGGTTTTGGTTGAAAAGCAGTTGTTTGAGTGCGAATATATAGGTTATTTATAAACATTCTAAATACTTCTGTATGACAAAGTCTTGACATTGGTTCTGGTTCAAGATATTATTTTTGTTGGGTTAAATTTAAATTCGCTTTGAAGTATCTAAAAGTAATAGCTTTTACACACAAACAGATTGAGCTGAAGGAATTAGGGAAGTTGGTGATCTGCGAAGAGAACCTTACGGCCAAGCTCCATGAGGTGAAAGCTGAGTTTGGTATTTCAGAGCTTTTTTATGTGGCTACCTGTAATCGGGTCGAATTTGTGCTAATTACACCACAGCTAGTAGACAAAGCGTTTGCCACAAAATTTATTCAGAAACTAAATATCGGCCTTTGCTCGCACCATACGGGATTGTTTGTTGAGGCCGCTTCTATTTACGAGGATCGCGAAGCGCTTAACCACCTGCTACGCATGTCATGCTCCCTGGAAAGCCTGGTAGTAGGCGAAAAAGAGATTTTGGCCCAACTGCGTAAGGCTTACGACAATTGCCGCGAAGCGGGCCTGACCGGCGATGGATTGCGAATGTTCATGAATTGTGTCGTCAAAACTGCTAAAGAGGTTTATACACACACCGGCATTGCTAAAAACCCTATCTCGGTAGTATCTCTGGCCTACCGTAAGCTTAAAGACCTTAAGCTTTGTTCAAATGCCCGCATCCTGATCATCGGTGCCGGCGAGACTAACCAAAACATTTCAAAATATTTACAGAAGCATAAGTTTAGCAACTTCGCGGTGTTTAACCGTACGTTGTCTAAAGCACAAAAATTAGCCAAAGATCTAAACGGCCAGGCTTTTGAGCTAAGTGCTTTAAAAGATTATAATAAGGGCTTTGATGTCATCATTACCTGCACATCGGCGGTTGAGCCTATCATCACCCCGGAGATATACGCCACCTTATTAAACGGTGACACCAGCAAAAAGACAATTGTCGATTTGGCTATCCCTAACGATACTGCCCCCGAGGTTTTGGAGCAGTTCCCTGTTAATTTTATCGAAGTGTTCTCATTAAACGAAGTTGCCAAACGCAACCTGCACGAGCGCTACCAGGAGCTTAGCCACGCCGAAACTATCATAGACCAAAACATTGCTGAATTTTGCGTAACACTAAAACAACGCAAAATTGAACTGGCCATGCGCCAGGTGCCCGAGAAGATCAAAGAGATTCGTAACACCGCTATCAACAGCGTTTTTGCGGAGGAGCTTTTAGGCATGGATCAGCAATCGCGCGAGGTACTGGAGAAAGTGATCAACTACATGGAGAAAAAATATATTAGCGTACCTATGATCATGGCTAAGGATATTTTGATCAATAATTAATACTTCCTTAACTCTTTTGGATTTTCAACATGTTGGTCATGTTAAGTACCGAAGCGTCTTCTATACGTTATTAGCAGACGCATACCTGTCAAGGGTATAAGAGTCTTCGCTATCGCTCAGAATGACAAACTGCAAATAGTGTGTGATCCTCAGAAACGCACCACCAATAAATCCAGAAGCATCTTCAATACTTGATCGGCATACTGATATAAACAAAACGGGCAAAGCAGCTAACGCCACTTGCCCGTTTTGTTTATAGTAATTATAGCTTAATTCTTGGTAAATGTGTAAACCACGTAGGCCGTATTGTTATTCATAATTACGGGTGTTTTAAGCGTCATTGTGCCGCCGCCAGCCTGGGCCACCTTAAGCTGGTAGCCTTCGGTAACGTTTTTGGCTTTATCGCCTTCAAAAATCTTTTTGAACTGAAACATCGGGTTTGCTTTATCAGCATTATTAAAGCTCCAGAATATGGTTTGCGATGTGCCGTTTTGCAAAGTATACATGCCGTTGCCGCTATTAGTTAGCTTCCATACGCTGTTTACAAAGTCGGCGGGTTTAGCTTGGTTAAATACATCTTGTACCGCGTTAGCTACAAGACCCTCGTAAGTTACGTTGGTAATGGTCCAGGTGCCCACAAAGGTCCCGCGGGACGCACTGGCGCTGCCTGAAGTTTTGGTGGTTGAACATGCCTGTAAAATAAAAGCAAGGGCTAAAAATGCGAAGGTGATCTGTACTATCTTTTTCATGATCTGTTGTTGTGAATATTTCAAAGATGAGTACACAAATCCTGCCAATATTGTTTTACATCGGTTTTAACTTTTTGTTGATGATGCCTATGCTATCGGCCAGCGCCCTCGTTTCGGCCTTTAAACTGTCAATTTGCTGCTGAATTTTTTCGTCCCTTATTTGCGATCTGCCATCAGGAGACGACTCGCGGCCACATGCGGTTAATACTACGGTGCCAATTAAGATAATGATTGTTGATTTCATGTTTTTATTGTTTTGCTAATAAGTTGCAGATTGGTTTAAAAACTTACAGTTGTTTGTAAATAAATATTTGCGGGCAGTTGTAAGTTTTTTGGCAAACTAACAACCTATATGGCAAATAATCAATTATGGGTAGGTTTAAATCATTATTGTTAGTAATGCTGTTAATTGGCAGCATTAACAGTTGGGCACAACCAACAGCAGCTGGCAAATTATTGCATCAATACCTTTTAGTACAACAAAAGCGGTTGGGCTTTAATGGGGTGGTGCTTATATCAAAAAACAACCGCATTATTTACACAGAAGTTATTGGACGCTCATCAGTGGAGCTTGATGTACCAATTAAAGCCAACGCTGTATTTAAAATAGCGTCTATTACCAAATCAATTACGGCAATGCTGGTGATGATTGCCGTCCGGGAAGGTCGCCTCAAATTAACCGACTCGCTAGTCACCTTCTTTCCTGAACTTAAAGAACCGTCATGGCGCAACATTACGGTTGATCAGTTACTGTCGCATCGCTCAGGTATACCGCATAATGAAGGGATCGCCGATTATATGTTATTCAAAGCGCTTTTGCCTTTAACTAAGCAGCAAGCGCTCGCAGAGATATTTAAAACAAAACTGGTTTTCAACCCCGGCACATCGGCTAAATACTCAAGTCCCGGTTACTTTTTACTTGCTGCTATATTAGAAGATAACTACAAAAAAAGTTATGAAAGCATTTTAAAAGAAAAGATTACACAGCCGCTGGTCATGAACCAAACGGGCGTAGCCAACACGCGGTTGGTTATCCCAAACATGGTATCATCATACCATTTACTGGGCGACAGTTTGATTGTGGCGCCTTACCGCGATTTCTCACTAATGAAAGGATCAGGCGATATGTATGCCTCGGCCGGCGACTTGCTGAACTGGACAAACAGCTTTTCGGGCGATCAATGGGGCGATATCAAAGCACAGGTTTTCGCGCCTCATTCGGGCCTGCCTTTGCACAACAACAAGGATCTTTACGGCTATGGCTGGTTTATCCATAATAATGCTGAACCAACGAAAATGGCATATTTCCATGGGGGCGGAACCTATGGGTGCTCAGCACTTACTGCTTTGTATCCGCAGAAAAAGATTTCAATTGTGATATTGAGTAATATATCAACACTGCCTGTTAATGAAATATGGGCCGACATAGAAAAAATTATATTTAACGAACCCTTTAAGCTGCCCAATAAGACCGATAAAGTTGCTATTAATGCTGCCGAATTAAATAAAATGGCAGGGCATTACAGCACTGATGATGGCAAAATGCAATTGGATATCATGGCCAATAACAAGCAGCTTTATGCCAAACTGGGCGCTAACCCCGCTTTTGAAATTTACCCCGAATCGCCCCTTGGGTTTTATGGAAAAAAAGTAAACATAAAGTTTACCTTTAAGCAAGATCAAGAAGGTGTAATTACCGGATTGCTGGCCGATGGCCGTGGCCAAAACCTGAGCTTTAATAAAATTAAATAATGAACGAGGTACAGTTTGTTGGGTTGATGCAAGAACACCAGGCCATGGTGCACAAGGTTTGTTATCTATATCGTGACAGCAAAGAGGACAGGGAAGATCTGTTTCAGGAAATAACCTTTCAACTCTGGAAAGCCTGGCCCCATTTTAAAGGCGAAGCCAAAGTAACTACCTGGATGTACCGGATAGCTTTAAATACCGCTATTGCCGTGTTTAGAAAAAAGCGCCCGGATATTGAATTTCCTTCGGTGATGCCTGACATGCCCGACGAGCCGCCAAATGAGGAGCATGAGCGACGGCAAGAGCAATTATTTGCTGCACTTAAACAGTTAGACGATACGGAGAAGGCTATCATTACCCTTTATTTTGAAGAAATGAGCTACCGTCAAATTGCCGAAGTATTGGGCATTAACGAGAACAATGTAGGGGTAAAGATCAATCGTATTAAACATAAACTTCAGCAACTAATTATTAAATAATATGGAACTTGACGAATTGAAAAATGCCTGGCAAAATATAAACACGCCAAACACGCCGGCCCATAAAATTGCGACAATGCTATCAGAGAATAATCACCCGGTTTTAAAGGGTATACGCAAGCAGGTTATTATAGAAGTTGCGGTGTGGTCGATTTTCTTACTATGCTATTACACGATGTTTGATGGCGATACCAAACCGGTTTGGGTAAACGCCGTGCTGGTTGTGTCCGTTTTATTGCCTATTATCCATAACCTGATGGGTTATAGTTTCGCGCGCTATTTGATAAATGGCACGTCGCTTAAGCAATCGTTAATTGTTTACCTGTCAAAAGTTAAAATGTATGCTGTAGTTTCCATTGGTTCGCGGGTGATATTGGCTGCGGGGTTTGTTTTGTTTTTTACTTATGGGTTAACTATTACCACCGCCAAATACTACTCAATTGCAATCATCGGTTTACTTTTCTTGTTTCAATTGTGGGTGCTGTACCGTATTTGGGCTGGTAGACTAAATAATATTAAGGCGACCGTGCAGGGTTTTGAGTAAATACCCACAGCAAGATTTTTTAACCATTAAAGCCAAACCGACACTAAATTAGTTTAAGCTCGCGAACAAGTAGAAGTTGATAGTGAAATAAGCTATAATGAAGTTCTTGAACATCATTCGTGAAAAAATAATAACCCAAACCTTTAAGATCAGTTGAGCCCGTGGATTTGCATCCCGGGCTTTTTAGTTGATAAATATTGAGATTTATTAACCCGTATTTACTTGCTGATTAGTGTTGATTTCATGTATTTTACATGCCCTCAAGTGGTCTTTTAGTTGTTTTTTACACATGATTCACTGGTATTTTTCAAAGTTTACCTCAAGCCGTCAACCTTAAACCAAGGTGATCCAAACTGACCCGAATCGACCAAAAGTGATCCAAACGAAAAGCTTAGTTTTAAATTTATATTGATAGACAAGCAGTTAGGGATTTGATGTGATCCAGGTGATCCAACCGATACAGGCAAACGGTGGATCAGTGATTAGGTAATCGTCATTCGCTTATCCGCACGGTATCAATCGTCACCAAATCCTCATATCGCCAATAAAAACTACAACCATGGGCATAAAAAATTAACTTTGCGGCAGTAAACAATTTACCCCTTTGGAAAGAACATTAATTATAGGCACACGCGGTAGCGAACTAGCCCTTTGGCAGGCAAACTTTGTTAAAGATAGCTTGGCTAATGCAGGCATCGCTGCCCAGCTTAAGATCATTAAAACGCAAGGCGACCGCATACTTAATTTAAGTTTTGATAAGTTGGAAGGCAAAGGCTTTTTTACCAAAGAGCTTGAAGAAGAGTTGTTAGCAGGCACTATTGACCTTGCTGTACATAGCCACAAGGACTTGCCTACAGAAAACCCTCCCGGGCTTATCATCGCTGCGGTATCAGAGCGCGAGGACCCGTCTGAGTTGTTGCTGATTTTGAAGGATTGTGTGGACGTAAAGCAAAAACTATCAGTTAAATACGGCGCCATTGTGGGTACATCAAGTAACCGACGTAAAGCGCAATTACTGGCTTACCGGCCTGATCTGGAAATTGAAGAACTGCGTGGCAACGTACCTACCCGCATAGGTAAACTGCGCGACGAAGGGTATGACGCCATCATGCTGGCCAAGGCTGGCGTAAGCCGTTTGGGTATTGACCTGAGCGAATTCCACGTTGAAGTACTTACACCTAACGAGATAGTACCGGCACCCGCACAAGGCGCGTTGGCTATCCAGATCCGCGAAAGCGATACTGAGCTGTTAAAAGCCCTGCAAATTTTGCATCATGCTGATGTGGCTGAGCAGTTGGCTGTAGAGCGTACTGTGCTAAAGTTATTCGGTGGCGGCTGCCATTTACCATTGGGTTGCTATTGCCGTAAAGAGGATGGCAAGTACCAGGTGTTTACGTCAAGGGCCGAAGAAGGCGACCAGTTTCCTGACCGTTTGTTCCTGGAGGCTGATACGACAGAGGGCCTGTCAGCTAAAGTAGTGGCGGCATTTAGCCCCGAGCGCAAGTTGCCGTCAAGCGTATTCATCTCGCGCGAAGCATCAGAACAAAGCTATTTCAGGAGAGCCTTACAAAAACACAATATACAGATAGACGACCGCTCCTTGATTCGCACCGTGCCGGTAATCAACAAGCTTGACTCATTCATATTAAAACACGTAGACTGGGTGTTTTTTAGCAGTAAGAATGCTGTGGAATACTTCTTTCAGCTACAGCCACAACTACCTAAAGACGTAAAGTTTGGGGTAATGGGCGCGGGCAGCGAAGAAATGCTGCGTCGTAAAGGCTATTTCGCTGACTTCACCGGCTTGGGTGTGGACCCGGCAGATGTGGCCGAAGAGTTTGCCAAGCTGGCTAATGGCACACATGTGCTGTTTCCGGGTGCGCAAGAGTCGCTTAACAGTATTCAAAAAGGCCTGTCGCCCGAAACGAAGATAGTAAACCTTGCTGTTTACGAAACTGTATTAGAAGAACAAATAGAAGGCTCTGGCGCTGAGGTACTGGTGTTTACCAGTCCATCAAACGTTGATGCCTATTTTGCAGATAATTTGCTCGATCCGTATCAAAAAGTAATTGCCATAGGTAAATCGACCGGCAAAAAGTTTGATGAGATGGGCGTGAAATATAAACTGCCGTTCAGCCCTGACGAAGTTGGTTTGGCTGAGGCAGTATTTGGATTAAGCCCCACACAACCCTCCCCGGTAGGGAGGACTTAGTGATAGGGCTTTATTAAAAAATATAAAAAGTCTCCCTTATCGGGGGAGATTTAGAGGGGGCTTATGTTACAACGACCAAGAAGAAACAGAAAAAGCGAAGTTATACGCCAAATGGTGCAAGAAACTCATGTTAGCGCGGCCAACCTTATCTTCCCGTTATTTATCGTTGACGGTACCAACCAAAAGACAGAGGTATCATCAATGCCGGGTATCTACAGGTACTCGATAGATAACCTGTTGCGTGAGGTAGAGAGCTGCATGAACCTGGGGTTAAAGGCATTTGACTTGTTCCCAAATATCGATGAAGCATTAAAAGATAAGTACGCTACCGAAAGTCATCGTGAAGAGGGCTTGTACCTGCGGGCAATCCGCGAGGTTAAAAAGCATTTCCCTGAAGCGTGTGTGGTTACAGACGTGGCGATGGATCCATACAGCAGCGATGGCCACGATGGCCTTGTAGAGAATGGCCAGATATTAAATGATGAAACGCTGGAAATATTAGGCAAAATGTCGTTAGCGCAAGCCCAGGCCGGCGCTGATATTATTGCCCCCAGTGACATGATGGACGGAAGGGTAGGCTATATCCGCGAGGTGTTAGATGATAATGGTTTTAGCGGCGTGTCAATCATGTCATACTCGGCTAAGTACGCCAGCGCATTCTACGGCCCTTTTAGAGACGCTTTGAATTCGGCCCCTAAGTTTGGCGATAAAAAGACCTACCAGATGAACCCGGCTAATCAGCGCGAAGCGCTTATAGAAGCGAGACTGGACGAAGCCGAAGGTGCCGATTTCCTGATGGTGAAGCCGGCTTTAGCTTATCTTGATGTAATAAAACTGATAAAGGACGATACGGAGTTGCCGGTGGCTGCCTACAACGTAAGCGGCGAATATGCCATGCTAAAAGCAGCCGTACAAAAAGGCTGGCTAAACGAGCAGCGCGCTGTAACCGAAGTGTTAACCAGTATCCGCCGTGCAGGCGCTACTGCTATATTGACGTACCACGCTAAAGAGGTATTAGAGAATAATTGGTTGTAGGGTTTAAAGCTAAAGACCCTAAAGGCAACTCAATGAAATATAAAATAAGCTTTAAGCTTTTGCTTTCAGCTTTACGCAAAAAATAATGCTTGATTCAATAAAGAAAATGTTTTCCAATGATGATGACCTGCTGGTGAATACTACGGGTAAGCCTGATATCAGCAGGGAAAAATCCTCAGAATTATACGCAAAGGCTAAAACGTTCTTCCCGGGTGGGGTAAACTCGCCGGTAAGGGCTTTTAAATCTGTTTATGGCACGCCGCTTTTCATAAAAAAAGGCGATGGCAGCCATATCTGGGATGCTGACGATAATGAGTTTATTGACTATTGCTGCTCTTGGGGGCCGCTTATTTTAGGTCACAACCATCCAAAGGTTAAAGACAAAGTAATTGAGGTGATGCAAAACGGCATGTCTTTCGGCGCACCTACAGCGTTAGAGAATGAACTTGCCGAGCTGATCCTTAAAAATAACAAATACATACAAAAGCTACGTTTTGTGAGCTCGGGTACAGAGGCCGTAATGTCGGCCATCAGGTTGGCCCGCGGCTATACCAAACGCGATAAGATCTTAAAGTTCGAGGGCTGCTACCATGGTCATTCAGATTCATTACTGGTAAAGGCAGGATCAGGCCTGGTAACCTTTGGCGAAACTTCATCCGCCGGTGTACCCAAAGCCTTTGCAGATGAAACCATCGTTATTGGCTTAAATGATGTTGATGCTTTACAAAAAGCATTTGCCGATTTTAAAGATCAGATAGCGGCAGTGATCATTGAGCCTATCCCGGCTAACAACGGTTTATTGCTGCAAACCAAGGAATACTTGCAGTCACTGCGCGACATCTGTACAACTAACGGCACACTGTTGATTTTTGACGAAGTGATCTCGGGTTTCCGCGTAGGATTTGAAGGCGCGGCCGGCTATTACCAGATACAGCCGGATATTATTACCTATGGAAAAATCATTGGTGGTGGCTTACCGGTAGGAATGTACGGTTCGTCTGCCGAGATTATGGGCCATGTATCGCCAGATGGCGGTGTTTACCAGGCGGGGACATTATCGGGCAATCCGGTGGCTATGGCAGCGGGTATCGCGCAGTTAACAGAGCTGCTCCGTATGGGTTTTTACAAAGACCTGAACAATAAAACTGCCGAGTTTACCGAAGCTGTTCAGCGTTTTGCTACTGCACGTAGTTATAAATTTAAGGTGTTTAGTATAGGGTCTATATTTTGGTTTGCCTTTACAACTGCAGAAACTGTTAGTACTGCCGAAGAGATAGATCCGGCCAGTATGGAGAAATTCAAGGTAATGCACCGCGAATTGCTAAACCGCGGCATTTACATGGGCCCGTCTGGTTACGAGGTTGGTTTCATTTCATCGGCCCATACCAAGATCGATTTAGAGAAAACAAAAAGAGCTATATTTGATAGTCTGGACTTAGTATTTAAGAAGTAAGATTTTATGAAAAGATCGCTCGTTATATTTTATGCTTTAATTATCTACGCGGCAGCACAATTAATATGGTGGGGATACCAGTTGGTAAACCTGCAACACAAAAAGCTGGGAATGATACTGAGCGAAGGATCAATGTTTATTATTGTGCTTTCGTTTGGGGCATATTATATGCATCAATCCATCAATCGCGAGCGTAAATTACAGGAGCAAAAAAAGAACTTCCTTTTATCGGTAACGCACGAGTTAAAGTCGCCTTTGGCATCTATCAAACTATTACTCCAAACCATCCAAAAGCGCGATCTCACCAAAGCCCAGACGCAAGATTTTATAGAAAAGTCTTTACTGGATATTGAGCGTTTAGATGATATGGTAGAGAATATGCTGCTGGCATCTAAGATTGATAACCGATCGTACAGCTTTCCTAAAGCTAGTTTTAGCCTGTCTGTTTTGGTTGATGGTATTGTTAACCGGCTACAGATATCAAAATGCGATGGCACACAAAAGATTATAAATGCCGAAATTGAACCTAAAATTGAATTTACCGGCGACAAGTTTGCGCTAACATCTGTAGTAACTAATTTGGTTGAGAACGCCATCAAATATTCGGGCCCATGCGAGCCGGTTGATGTTAAGTTATATCAAAAGGAAGGCAGGATATACTTTCAGGTTGCTGACCATGGTATTGGTATTTCTGACCTGGAAAAACCACGTATCTTTGATAAGTTTTATCGGGTGGGCAGCGAGGACACCCGCAACACAAAAGGCACTGGCCTGGGTTTATACATTGTAAAGCAAGTGTTGGATAAACATGAAGCCAGTATCAGGGTTAAGGACAACCGCCCTGTGGGAAGCATATTTGAGGTTGTCTTTTAACATAATAATGTACCTAACATAATCATATCATGCCCGGAAGAAAAAGAATTTTATTAGCCGAAGATGAAGATCATCTTTTAGAGGCCATTAAACTTAACCTTGAGTTAGAAGGTTATAAAGTATCAACCGCCAGCAACGGCAAAAAAGCGCTTCAGATATTTAAAGAAGAACGCTTTAACCTGGTGATACTGGACGTAATGATGCCCGAAATTGACGGCTTTGTAGTAGCAGAAACCATTAGGTTAGAGAACTCAGAAGTGCCTATCATGTTCTTGACCGCAAAGAACACCAACGAGGATAAAATTGCCGGTCTAAAAAAAGGTGCCGACGATTACTTAACCAAGCCCTTTAACCTGGAAGAACTGATATTGCGTGTTAACAACCTGGTAAAACGCAGCCTAAAAGGCGACGATTTGAAAGAGTTTAATAGCTATAAAATTGGCGATAAGACCGTCCATTTCAACTCGTTTGAATTGGTTAACGGCGATGGTAGCATCACTCCTTTAACTAAAAAGGAAACCATGCTTTTGAAGTTGCTGATCGAACGTCGTAATGACGCGGTATCGCGCGAGCAAATTTTGGAAACCGTATGGAACTATGATGTTTACCCGTCAACCCGTACGATAGATAACTTTATCCTAACGTTCCGTAAGTATTTTGAACCGGATCCTAAAAATCCGGTTTACTTCCACTCAATACGTGGCGTTGGCTATAAATTTACAGATCAGCACTAATTAATGTTCACTAATAGGGCACGCATTTTAGTTATCGGCGCTTTTATAATTGCAATGGCAGTTGCTATCAATTATAAAGTTTATGAGATAGCTGCCGCCATAGGTATGTTTATTTTAATGCTGATTTGGGGCTATTTTAAAGATGGTACCGTAGTTATGGCAGCCAAAGTCTTTCATAATAAAGACTATGACAAGGCCGAATCATTGTTACTACAAATAAGCAATCCAAACTGGCTGAGCAAAAGGCGTCGCGGATTTTATGAGTTTATGTACGGTGGCATTTGCCTGCAAAAGCAGGATTATAACGAAGCCGAACGCCATTATGAAATAGCCGCGCAATATCCACTGCGGTCTGCCAACGACCATGTGGCGGCGCTGGTGCATGTAGCTAATATCAGCATCAGGCGCAACGATATAGACAAAGCCAAAGCTTATTTAGGTTTAGCCGATAAACACAAAGAAAAAATAACAGCCAAAATGAAGGATGTAATAGATCGCCTTCACCAGGAATTAGATAAGAAATAAACCACCATGGCAGACACAATGCATTGCGTCTCTACAATACAAATTATGACAAATTCATTATTCTTAAAAGCAGCATTATCACAACAAACCGAGCGCCCACCCGTATGGATGATGCGCCAGGCCGGACGATTTATGCCGCAGTACTGGGAGATCAAGAATAAATATTCGTTCCTTGAAATGTGCAAAACGCCGGAGATTGCCGCCGATGTTACCATGTTACCGGTTGAGTTGCTAGGCATAGATGCCGCTATATTATTTTCGGATATATTAGTTACCGGCGAGGCCATGGGCGGCGATTTGAGTTTTACCCAGGGTGTCGGTCCTAAATTTGCTAACCCGGTACGCACACAAAAGGACGTTGATAACCTGAGCACTGATTGCATTGGCGAACTGCAATATGTTGCCGACGCTATAAAAGTTATTCAACAACGCTTGAATGGTAGCATACCACTTATAGGTTTTGCAGGCGCTCCTTTTACGGTAATGAGTTATTTGGTTGAAGGTGGATCATCAAAAGATTTTAAGCTAACCAAGTTGATGCTACATAATGAGCCTGCTTTGGCTCATCAGTTATTATCAAAAATTGCTACTGTTACTGCCGATTATCTGAACCTGCAGATAGCCGCCGGTGTTAATGCAGTACAGATATTTGATAGCTGGGCTCAAGCATTATCATGGGATGATTATACCGAGTTCTCGCATCGCTATATTGTAGAGATCATAAGCAAGTTGAACCGTAAAGATATCCCGGTGATATCATTCTGCAAAGGTAGTTCAGTATTCGCTCCGTTAATGGCAGAGGCTAAGCCCGATGTTATTTCTATCGATTGGAATGTTGATCTTTTAGATATCAAAAAACGGTTACCGCAGGGCATCGCCGTGCAAGGCAATCTTGATCCGCATATTTTGTATGCTGATAAAAAGGTGATTAAAGAAAGGATTTACCGCTTGTTCGACCGTATGAAAGGCGAGAAGGGCTTCATCTTCAATCTGGGTCATGGCATTATGCCCGATATTCCGTTTGATAACGTGAAGTACGCGGTAGAAGTGATAAAAGAGTTTAAATACTAATTAACTGCCATTGCAAGGAACGAAGCTATCGCACGCTGAAAAGTTAGCGAGTGATTCGTTCCTCGCAATGGCAAATAAACAAGGCTGGTGGTTGAGTATTATTACTACATATTATCCATACATATCATATTTGTAGTTTGCTGGATGGCGGGGCTGTTTTATATGGTACGCCTATTTATTTATCACACCGAAGCGCAGGAGCGCACTGAACCTGCCCGTACTATTCTATCAGAACAGTTTGAGGTGATGGAGAAAAAGTTGTGGTGGATCATCGCAACACCCTCCATGTACATTGTCGTGGCAGCTGGTATCACTATGCTTTGGATTAGGCCCGTTTGGCTACAAATGGGTTGGATGCATATTAAATTGCTGTTTGTTGTCGGTTTGATTGCTTATCATTTTATCTGCCAGTATAAAATGAACCAAATGCGCAAAGGTATCTATAAATGGACTTCAACCCAGTTGCGCTTATGGAATGAATTAGCTACGCTGATTCTTTTTGCGATAGTGTTTTTGGTGGTACTAAAGAACTCCTTAAACTGGATCTTTGGGGTGGTGGGTATAATTGGATTCTCCATTGTACTTATGATGGCGGTGAAGATATATAAGCGGTTTAGGGACAGGCAGTAATATTTATTGTCATTTAGACCAAAGAGAGAACTTATACACTCGTCCAGTCTGCTGTCTATCATGTATATTCTCCGATCTTCAAAATGTCAATGCTTAAGTTTTAAATAAGCCTTATTTAGCCTCCTCAATACTAACTACCACACTCGCTCGGCCGCCATCGCTAACTACCGGGTTTATACCTATCGTCATTAAAAACTTACCAGAATATGTGCCACCCGGCATTGACGAACGCTGACCAGGCATCAGGTTAATTTCTTTTACGGCATACATTTTATCAGCTTGTAAGCCTTTTAAAGCTATTGGCCTTATCGATGCAGAGCGGTAGCGGTTGCTTACATGATAATTAAACATAATGGCTTTACTTTGGTTGGGCTCTACATACATAACCGATGCTACGTCGTTTTTCCATGGGTCCTGCAGGCGGTATTGATCGCCGTGCCAGATTGCCTCAGAAAATTGGTTGTATAATTTGATGGCACCTTGTGCAAAAGCCAGCTCATTAGCCTCTAATTTGCTCACCACAATATCAAAACCCAGTTTACCCATCATGGCCACATCTGTACGGAACTTGATTGGTTGCTTACCCCAGTCGGTAACATGGTTTGAGCTGGTTAGGGAAGGGTAGAAGTACGAGTATTCCCACTGAATAAATACGCGCTCCAGCGGATCAGTATTATCACTTGGCCAATATTCGGTAAAGTATTTTAGTGCACCATAATCAACACGGCCCCCACCGCCAGAGCAAAGCATAATAGGCACTTTCGGATATTTAGCCCTAACGCGATCTAATACTTTATATAAGCCAAACACATAATCCGTATAAAAATTACCCTGGTGGGCAATGGTAGCCGAATTGGCATTAAATATTACAGAGTTGCAATCCCATTTAATATAGGCCAGTTTTGGGTTTTTAGTAAACAGATCATCAACTATATTAAACACAAAGTCCTGCACTTTAGGATTGGTCAGATCCAACACCAGTTGATTACGCATATAATACTCGGGGCGTGCGGGTTGCTTAACTACCCAGTCGGGGTGCTTTTCATAGAGCTCACTCTTAGGGTTCACCATTTCGGGCTCAATCCAGATGCCGAATTTCACGCCGGTTTCTTCGGCGGTTTTAGTTAGATAGGCAATGCCGTTTGGTAGTTTGGTTTTAGTTACATCCCAATCGCCAAGGCCAGATTTATCACCATTGCGCGGATATTTGTTACCAAACCAGCCATCGTCCAACAAAAACAGATCGACACCTAAATTTTTGGTGGCTTTTATCAACTCAGTTAGCTTGGGTTCGTTAAAATCAAAGTAAGTAGCTTCCCAATTGTTCAATAGCGTTAGGCGCGGGCCCATACCATCAACAACCTTGTATTTGCGTGCCCATCTATGCAGGTTGCGGCTGGCTTCGCCTTTACCTTTATCGGTTAGAGTGTACACAAACTTAGGCGTAACAAATTCTTTATTTGGCTTAAGTGTGTAGTCGGCTGCATGGTTGTTAATGCCGGCAATTAAGCGTAGGTTATTGTTGGGGTCAACCTCAAAATCTATCTTAAAATTACCGCTCCATTCTAAGTTGCCATAAAGCACCTGCCCCTCGTCTTCGGTAGCCGGTTTGTTAAGCGCTACCATAAACACTGGTGGCTGAAATAAATCGGCGCGGGTACCCAATTTGCTATCTAAAGTTTTTATACCGTGCGATAGTTTTTCCTCTTCGGGATGCATCTCTTGCGCCCACTCGCCGTTAAAATGGGTAAGCCAATAACCGTTGTTTTGCAGGTACAGGTTTGCAGACGCGTATTTGTTTAAAACCACCTCTCTCTTTTCGCGATGCTTAATTATGGTCCACTGCTCAGTTACGTTCTCGTTAAAGTAGGTCTGGTAGTTAAGGGTTACATCAAAATTGTAAACCGAGTCGCGCAGCAAAATACTAACCAGCGTCACGCCATCGCTTACCTGCTTTGTTTTATGATCTACATATTTTAGTGCTAATGACCTGTTACCATCAGCATGCGTAACGGCTATGGCCGGCTCTAAAATGTTGATGTTGCCTGCTGTTGAATAGGCTTGGTCCGCTTCGCCGGTAGACGATATGTAGCGGTATTGCTTAGCTATATTTGAATAGTCGCCTGCATTACCCAGCTTGGCGCCAAAATAAAGGGTATTTAGTTCTTTTTTAGGTGTAACCTGTAAAACTAGTGCGTTCTGCTTTGATTCGGCTGCGACAATGATTTGGGCCTTTATTGAAAAAGTTGGAGCTACTAATAAAGCAGCAAGGGCTATCCTTTTAATAATGGTCATGCTGATCGGTTTATTTATACGTAAGTAGATATAATTGGAGGGGCTAATATAAAATATTTATCAGCAATGTATATCCATGATATCAGCTATCTGTTAAGCTTATTTACCTTTACCTAATCAATCAAAGAAAATACTTTATAACCCATGCAACCATTTGCCGCATAGTGCCATCTTACTAATAAATGATGCTTCTGAAACCTACTTATACAATTGATGAATTAGTTGCCCGCTGTAAAGTTGGCGAGCGCCAGGCACAGGCGTTGCTATACAAGCAACTAGCCGGTAAAATGCTGGGCGTTTGCACGCGCTACGCTAAAGATAAAATGGAGGCTGAAGATATGTTGCAAAGCGGATTTATTAAATTGTTTAATAAGCTGAATGATTTCCGCGGCGAAGGATCATTTGAAGGATGGGTTAGGAGAATAATGGTGCACAGCGCAATTGAGTATTACCGCAAGCATCATAAAATGATACAGGTGATGGATGTGGCTGATATGGATAATGAACCGTCTGTTTACCCGGCAGCAATAGCCAATATGGGGGCAAAGGACCTGTTGAATTTGATACAGCAACTCTCGCCTGGATATAAAATGGTGTTTAACCTTTACGCCATAGAAGGTTACTCGCATAAAGAGATCGGCGAAATTATGGGGATCACAGAAGGTGCATCTAAATCACAATTATCAAGAGCTCGCGCAATATTAAAGGATATGGTTTTAAAAATGGAGGATAAGCGGTATGGCTATGCAGGATAAAGATTTTGATAAACTACTTAACCAAAAGTTTGCGGACTTTGAGGTTGAGCCATCAACAACGACATGGGACAATATTGCCGCAGAGCTGGACGGCAAAAAAGCTAAACCTTCTGGTTTGCCTTGGATACGTATTGCTGCAGCTGTTTTGATCGTGGCTACTGCCGGAATGCTGTTTTTGAAAAAGGATGTACAAATTACTGATAAGAACAGCAAGTTAGTAGCAAACCGCATTAAACCGGATGCATCCATTAAACAAGAGACTAAAGAAATAGCGCAGGCAGAAGTCATTAAGCAGGCCAAGCCAACTATAGCCATAACCAAGATATCGGCTAGCAAACATCAGCAAAGCAAGACAGTCAGTATAGCCAAAACCATTATATCGGTTGCTGTAACACCGGCTGACATTGTAGATCATGATCCCTTAATTAACAGCGAGCCTATACTTGCCAACGTATCTAACCCTGCATCTGCTAAAACAGTGGCCATTTTACCGGATGTTAAGTTAACGCCGAGGATCTTAGATACAGATAATGAAGAGTCTATCAGGCAAGCCGCTGTAACATCTGCAGAAAAACAGGTAATAGAACCAATTAAGAAACGGGGCATACGTAACTTGGGCGGGCTTATAAACGCCGTAGTTGCCAGGCTTGATAAACGCGACGATAAGTTTATTGAGTTTAGCGATGGCGATGATGGCGATGACAACGCCACTGAAGTAACCGGCGTCAACCTGGGCCTTTTAAAAATTAAGAAACAATAATCAATAAACCTACTTACCATCTAAATACAACCATTATATGAAACGTTTACTTATAGCCGCTATGCTATGCGGCTTAGCAACATTAGGCTTTGCGCAAGTCAAAACCACTACAACTACCACCGTAACAGATAGTTTAAAAGACGGCGGTACAACTACCCGCACGCAAACAAAAACCACCGTCAGCATTGGCGATTTCAAGTCGCGCCGCGATAGTTTGCGGCGTAAGGATAACAAGGCATCAGGGTTTAACTTTGGTTTGACCTTTTCACGCTTCGATCTGGGCTTAACTACTTTGGTTGATAATGGCAGCTTCACGCTGTCGCCCAATAACGACTTTTTGAGCTATCGCTCATGGAAATCAAGCAACGTGGGGTTTGATCTGATCCAGTTTGGTTACCGCATGAGCCCGCATTTTAAGATCTACCTATCTGGTGGTTTTGACTGGACGCTGATCCGCTTGCGTAAAGACATCACTATACAGCGCGACGCGCCAACTTTAACCTACGTTAACGACCCTATACACTATAGCAAGAACCGTTTCTCATCAACCTATTTCAGGATCCCGTTGTCGTTTGAGATCAGGAGCCGTGAGTATAGCGATGGCAAGCGTGCCCGCTTTGTGTTTGGTCCGGAGGCAGGTATACTGACCGGTGCCCGTGTTAAGCAGATCAGCGAGGAGAAGGGAAAGCAGAAGCTGGACGACGACTATCACTTCGCCAAGATACGTTACGGCGCCTTTGCTAGGGTTGGCTATGGTTTCGGTGGCTTTTATGCCAAGTATTACTTTAATGACATGTTTGAGAACAGCCCGGCACAGGCAGGTTTAAAGAACTTCGCTGTTGGTTTGACTTTTGGATTTTAGGCATTAGCTAATCTATATTTAGTGGCAAGGCCCCGATTTGATCGGGGCTTTGTTGTTTATGGCTATATTTGCGGCATGACTAACGCGCCCTTTTTACAAGCCTTATCAGTAACTAAGACCTATCCCGGCGAGCGCATGGCAGGGGTTAAGGGCGTGAGTGTTGATATCAAACACCAAAGGGTGACGGCCATTATTGGCGAGAGCGGCAGCGGCAAGAGCACCTTGTTAAAGATGCTGTATGGGCTGCTATCACCAGAGGAAGGGCGGGTTGAGTTTAAGGGCGAGCGTGTTTGGGGACCTGAAGAGAAGCTGATACCCGGCCACGACGCCATGAAGATGGTGACCCAGGATACCGACGGCTTGAACCTGTATGCCAAAGTGTGGGACAACGTAGCCGTACTGATGCCTAATACCGATATCAAGGACAAGCACGACCGTACCACACAGGTGCTTAAACAACTGAACATACTGCATCTGGCTGACCGCCAGGCGTTTTACCTGAGCGGGGGCGAGAAGCAGCGCGTTGCCATAGCCCGCGCGCTGGCCACCCGACCGGAAGTGCTGCTGTTAGACGAGCCCTTTAACCAGGTAGATACCTCGTTCCGCGAGGGTTTGCAGCAGGATATCAGGCAGGTGGTGCATGATACGGGGCTGACGGTGATCATGGTATCGCATGACCCGGCCGAGGTGCTGTCGATGGCGGATGAGCTGATCGTTTTGAAGGATGGGCAGATCATTGAGTCGGGCTCACCTAAGCAGCTGTACCAGCATCCGCAGAACCTGTATACGGCTAAGCTGCTTACTAACTGCAACGTGCTGAGCAGGGAGGATGCCGCGCAATTTGGCCTCAACGCCAAGGCTGACCACGTAGTGATATACCCCGAGTGGGCCAACCCGACCGGTAGCTGGACACGCAAGGACTTCACCATTAAGCAACTGTTGTTTAAAGGGAGCTATGAGGACCTGCTGGTGCAGAAGGGCCACATCACCCTGCGTTTATTGAACGACGAGCCGGGCAAGTACCAGGTAGGGGATAAGGTACATGTCAAGATCCATAAGTTCCTGGAGTTTTAGGGTGTTCAATGGTCGCTTGTTTCACGCGTGTGTGACACAGATGAAACAAGTGAAACAAGATTTTGGGTTAATTGCCTGATTAAAAGATATTTGCAAAATTGGAGTGAAACAAAATGAAACAAGATTTTCGTTTAACTATTTGACAGTAAGCGAGTTGAGAAATTGTGTTTTTTGACACAAAATAGCTTTTTTACGATGTTTCAGCTTTTTAATTGGGGCTGTTTGCTGGGTAGGCAGTAAGGAAACAGTGGCTGATTGATGGGTGGAGTGCCGGTTTTAACGTGTTTTTTCGGGGTGTTTTTAGGCTTTTTGGGGTTATAATGGTGCTTAATCGTGTGGTTATCAAAACAAATCAGCGTTAAACTACATTACTTAATAAAACAAACGCTATGAAAAACAAGATATTTGGCTTCGCGATGCTGATAGCATTAATAGGCACTTTAAGTACAAGTTGCGGTTCGTTACCAAAAGCGGGGCAAAGGCCCGGAGGCCCTCCGGGAGCACCGGCTCGTCCGTAGTTAATTATAGAAATGCCCGTTCAGGTTTTGAACGGGCATTTTTGTTATCATCAGTCTTATTGGTCAGTCAGCGCTAACAAAGGTTGGGGGGCTAGGGTTAGTTTTGTGCCGGCAGAAATGTACAGCAAGTTAAATTTTAACGCCAAACAAGTAACCCACCAGGGCCGACAGCCCCATGGCCAATGTACCCCATAAGGTTATCCGTAAAACGGCTTTTTTTAAGCTTGAGCCACCGGTTTTGGCGGCGATAGACCCCAATGCAGCCAAAAATAGTATGCTAAACCCGTACAGGTAATATTCCATTTGCGCTACCGGGCAAAACAATATTACCAGCAGTGACAGCACGCCGCCAGCCGTAAAAGATGCTCCCGACGCCAAAGCGGCTTGTATGGGGTTTGCCTGGGTAAGCTCGTTAATGCCCAACTCATCGCGTATATGCGCGCCTAATGCATCTACCTCCATCAATTCCGTAGCTACCAGTAATGCGGTCTCTTTTTTTAAGCCGCGTTTTTCATAGATCTGGGCCAGCATGCTTAGTTCTGCTTCGGGCATGTCTTTTAGTTCCTGTGCTTCCCGGGCTATATCGGCTTGTTCTGTGTCCGTTTGCGAACTTACCGAAACATACTCGCCGGCAGCCATAGACAATGCCCCCGCCACCAGCCCTGCTACAGTAGCCAGCAAGATAGGCTGCCGGGTACTGCTGGCCGCGGCCACACCTATCGCCAGGCTCGAAATGGATATTATTCCATCATTGGCACCCAAAACGGCTGCCCGCAGCCAATTGCTTCTATGAATGTAATGATTGTCGAGATAATTGTCTATAGTGAGCATGGTATATTGGTTTAAAGCAAGGTATAAGGTACCATATTTTACCAGCATTTTAGGTAAGTATCGTTAAATAGTTTTAAGCTGTACGGGTATCTGTTTCGCCTATATGCGTGGGTTCACCAACCAAATGTGCGGTCAACGGATACTGTTAAACAAGCGTTTTTGTCATTTCGAATTGCTGCACACGCGGCACACCTGCACGCCGCAAAATGCGAAATAAACAGTGTAGAGACGCAATGCTTTGCGTCTCCCGCAGAAAAAACCAAAACTAAGCGGAGCGACCTGTTGTGTGTTGTAACCAACAAATAAGGGGTGGTTTAATATTAAGTTCTATCTTTAATCCTATATTATTTATTATGGCAACAGAAGTTAAGTGTCCAAGTTGTGGCGTTGGTTTTCCTATTGAAGAGGTGATGGCCGAAGAATACAAGCGGGAATTACGCGAAAAAATGCAAGACTATACTCATAAAAAAGAGGAAGAATATAAAAGGAAGGATGAGGAGTATAACACTAAGCAACGCTTACAACAAGAGCAGTTTGAACAACGCCTAACTGTAGAAAAGAGGCAGTTACAAGAAGTGTTGGAACAAAACCTCAGAAAATCAATAAGCAGTGATTTTGAAAATCAGTTACTGATGTTGGAAAGTAATGTGAAAGAATCTGACGAAAAGCTTAAAGCAGCAAGGCAAAAAGAACTGGAATTTTTGCACAAAGAGCGCGCATTGAAAGAAAAGGAGGAAGAGTTGGAGCTTGCCATGCAACGCAAGTTGCAAGAACAGCGTAATGAGTTAACCGAACAAATACGGAAACAGGAAACGGAAAAACATAATCTAAAAGATACTGAGTACCAACTAAAAGTTAAAGAGCTGGAAAAACAGTTGGACGACCAAAAGAAATTAGCTGAGGAGATGAAACGCAAGGCAGAGCAAGGTTCTATGCAATTGCAAGGCGAAGCCCAGGAACTTATTTTAGAAGAACAGCTGCGCAACTATTTTCCGTTTGATATCATTAGCGAAGTTGGCAAAGGTGTACGTGGGGCAGATTGTGTGCAAACTGTCCGTAATCAATTTGGGCAGGAATGTGGTCGCATTATTTATGAAAGCAAGCGCACCAAAGACTTTGGTCCCGATTGGATTGATAAGCTAAAAAAAGATATGCGTGCCATCGGGGTTGATGTAGCGGTTATTGTTACGCAATGTTACCCTAAAGGCATGGATTGTTTCGGGGAAAAGGACGGCGTTTGGATTTGTTCTTTCGATGAGGTAAAAGCTGTTTCGTATGTGTTAAGAGATGGGATAATTAAATTATCTAATCTTGCTAAAACACAGGATAACAAAGGCGACAAAATGCACCTTTTATATGACTACCTCACCAGTAGCGAATTTTCAGAGCAGTGGAAAGCCATACGCGAGGGCTTTATGAGTATGCGCTTATCCATTCAACGAGAACGAGATATGATGGAAAAGCTATGGAAAGCCCGCGAAAAGCAATTAGAAAAAGTGTTGCTCAATGCCGCTCATATTCAAGGGTCTGTTGAGGGTATAGCTGGAAATGATGTTATTCAATTAAGTCTGACTGATGATGATGCGTTATTGTTGGAGTAAATACAACTAATTAAGGAAAAAGCTCCTTATCTTTTTAAAGTCGTCAAAATCCGTTCGCAATTCAGCAAGAGTTGGATCGTTATGAATTTCTGATGGACTGCTATGCCCTTTTATGTACCCGGAGCATCTTTCGAAAAGTTCGTTTAGTTTTTCTTTATGGGTATTAATTAAATCTCCGTTAACTTTGACAAAAGACCCTAAAACTATATTTTTTTGATAACGTTTTACAGTGCCCTGAAAAATCTCTTTTTCTACACAAACTTCTATCGCAGATCGTAAATAGCCATATCCATCAGAAGCAATATCGCTTTCATCTCGATCTTTAGGTGTATTGTTAAATAAAGCGTTTATTACTTTTATCAATGGAGTAACACCATTAATTTCCTCTTCCGCTGCTGTGATGTAACCTGTTCTACCAAATTGAGTTTTTGAATTATAGAATTTGTACTCTAAATGCTTGAATGTGGTCTGGCCACTAAAGTGTAAAAGACTGTTGAAAAGTAATATACTATGAGTGCAAATTATAACTTGTCTATCAGCAGAAAGTTTTATTAACCTGCGTGAAACGTCATCAATAATATGATGATCAAGACTATTTACCGGGTCATCAAATATTACTGGCGATTGTGACATGTCTAACTGCAACTCAGTTAAATATTCCGCTAATGCAATTGCTTTTTGTTCGCCTTCACTCAATATGTCAAACAGAGAATAATGGCTGTTGATTTTTTGTTGAATTTTTGATGCACCTTTGGAAGTGCCGAAATCCAGCTGGATTTTAATAGCAGCTTTCCTCAGTGATTTAATTTCGTTGTTGAAAATATCGATGAAATTTTTTTTGACAAGTTGATCACGTGCCTCTGTGGTTTTCCTGCTTATTGAGTTTGTAGAAAATTTACTTCTGTTCTTTTCCAACCTCACGATCACCTTGAGGTAAATCATGACTTTCTTTATTTCATCCTTGTTTTCACTGAGGATTTTTCTGTCTTTAAGTTCTGCAATTTTTGATTTCAATTTGTTCTCTTGAATATCAATATTGTCTACAATGCTCGTTTTTTGCTCACGTTTCGAAATTAAGTCAGCCACTATGATTTTTAAATAATCTAGTATTTCGTAATTTAAACTAGATGATGTGCTGTCATCGATTTCGTCTTTAATAAGGAGGTCTTTGATATGGGTGAGGTTGTTATTGTATTCTATAATTTTATCAGGTTGCAAAACACGGTTCGCTTCATCAAGCCCAAACGTGTCGTAATGGAAAACAACTGCTTTTAGTGAATTGATTGCTTCCAGCAGCCCTGTCTTTTCTTTAGTAAGTTTAGAAATTTCCTCTTGTGTCGTATCGTTCAAAAGTTGCCGATAATTTTTTAATAGCTCTTTTGTATCTTCTCCTTCTAACTCTTGCCGACAATAAATGCAAACATCATTACCTCCATCTGGATAGTTCGGTTTGTTCAGCAACTGGATGTACTTCTCAGCTGACTTAATGAAACTTTGAAATTCGTTAGTATTGTAAAACTCTATGCCTTTAGATTCAGCTATTTCTTTTATACCTTTCTGAGTTTTCCCTTCTAAGTTTTTTATATTTTTATTTAAGGTTAAAAGGTGTTTCCAAATGGTCGAGTTTAATATTGTCTTTGCTAATTCAATGGTTGAAATATTCTCCTGAAGTTCATTTATCTGTGCAGAATATCCCTTGATTTCTGAATCAATTAAGGTTTTATTTAGTTTTTTTAATTCTGCTTCTGTGCTATTTAACTCTGCTAAATGTTCTTCCGTGAAAATAGATAAATCCGTCAATGTTTGCTCTAAAGATTTATCACTTAATGTAGAAATAAAGCTTGCTTGAGGGGAATCTGGGTTTAAAGTTACACTCCACGCAAGTTTTGTTGGTCGATCATTAATAGCCTTAGTTATGAGGTTACTTAACTCATTTAATTCATCGACGACGAGATTGAATAAATGAAATCCAATTGGCGAAACAATCAACCCCCTTCCATCACCTAAAGATATTTGGACACAATTATTATTAAAAACAGAAATAGAAGATAAATCTTTATTTGTATTATATCCGTCCCATATTAGCGTTTCATCAAGTCCGTTAGCTGAGTATTTAATTTGCGCAGATTGCGGTATTTCGGCCTCATTTATATTTGAGAAAATCGAATTTTTAGTATCATAGCTGAATCCTAGCGATTTTAATATTCTACAATACCCCGTTTTTCCAGAGCCGTTCTCACCATAAATGACAGTTATATTTTTACCAAAATTTATTATTTGAGAATCTGCGAGTTTATTGACGCCCTTTACTTCCGAAAGAGATTTTAATTCTATCTTCTTCGTTGGTGGGGAGTATTTAGGCTTATGGATGGCTAGGGTCGGCAAACCTTTATTTAATTGTATGGATTGAAGAAAATAATCGAAAATTAATTCCCTTTCCTTTATTAATAATGGCTTTTCACTTGCTATAACATTGTTAACAAGTAGTTTGCCCCAATCACCAGTTGCTTCCGCCCATTCCCATAGAAAATCGATGAGCTCTTTTTTTGTACCGGTTGAAGATGACATTTCTCTTAAATTAAATAAGGTAAAGTAGTAAGTTCGTTAATTACATGAAAGAATATAAATTATTATCTGAAACATGGCGTGGCCATAGATGCTTAGTCCCGTGCGAGTGTAGCTGCGTTAGTATCAGCATTTAACCATAGGGAAGTTTAGTAAGTTTTACTCTAATTTCACTGATAGTCCAGAATTCGGGCCACTCGGCAGACCAAACGCAGTATCAATGCCTTTGTTTTCCCTCAAATCAGTTAATAATTGTTCAGCATTAAAATGTTTGCCTATCAAATTTTCAGATTCAAGACGCGGATTTGATGAAGCTCTGGCCCTATATACCTCTAATTGTTTTCCTTCTTCTAATGCTCTAAAAGCAAGGGCACGTATATAAAACCTGTTAAATTCGCCCTCCGCAAATGTTTGCGAAGCCGTGTCCGGTACTTTAGCTAATGTAGTGCCACTTTTGGTTTTTCTTTCCTCATGTGTTAAAAAGCAATCCGCACTTTTTAAATTTTCAGCCAAACTATCGTCATTACCTACCAATATGTGTTCGGGCATAATTTCAACAAAACAGTTTTTACCGTGATCACTAAAACGTTTGCTTAAATAACAATTATCACATTCAATATCATAATTAAATTCTTGAAGCATAAGCTGACGAGTACGATCGTCTAAGTTTTGGTAGTTCAATCCCATAATGTGTAAGTTTAATATTAGGTGAATAATAAAGGTATATAAAAAATGTAATAATTAACTGCTTATCAGTAATTTATGAATGGTCTATTTAATTGATTCTATATACCGCGTTAATGATGGCAGCGGATACCGGCCCGCTCCGTTGGCTAACGGACTTGTGCGCGTAAGAGCGCACAGCGCGGCCCGTTAGCTAACGGGAACGCCATTGTTTGATGTAAACACCACTCACCTAATCAACCTAACCAACACCCACCAATACCCTAATGCCCCCGCTAATCACCCACCTCAATCACTCAAACCCAACGTAACATAACTAATTGCAAATATTTTCGGCTAACCTCTTGAATATCATAAAATAAGTCCGTACTTTTGCAGTCCCTAAAACTGCCCTCTAATGAAGGATGGCGGTTGGGAATTAAAAAAAACACAAACAGAAAGCAAGAATGCCTACTATCAATCAATTAGTTAGAAAAGGTAGAGTAGCTCTGGTTGACAAGAGTAAGTCACCAGCGTTGGACAGCTGTCCACAGCGAAGAGGAGTATGCACCCGTGTGTATACCACTACCCCTAAAAAACCAAACTCAGCAATGCGTAAAGTTGCCCGTGTGCGCTTAACCAACGGAAAAGAAGTAAATGCTTACATCCCTGGCGAAGGTCACAACTTGCAAGAACACTCTATTGTATTGATCCGTGGTGGTCGTGTTAAAGACTTACCTGGTGTACGTTACCACATTATCCGTGGTGCGTTAGATACGTCTGGTGTTGCCGGCCGTAACCAACGTCGTTCAAAATATGGTACTAAACGCCCTAAACCAGGTCAGGCAGCTGCTCCGGCAAAAGGTGCGCCAGCTAAGAAAAAGAAATAATTAAAGGAGGATAGTAATAATGAGAAAATCGAAACCGAAAAAAAGAATCCTTCTTCCTGATCCAAAATTCAATGATATTTTGGTAACCAGGTTTGTAAATAACATGATGTTTGACGGTAAAAAATCTACCGCATACACTATATTTTATAATGCAGTTGATATTGTTGAAAAGAAAACCAGCGAAAGTGGCTTAGACACCTGGAAAAAAGCTTTAAACAATGTTATGCCTGCGGTAGAAGTTAAAAGCCGCCGTGTTGGTGGTGCTAACTTCCAGGTACCTACAGAGGTAAGACCAGAGCGTAAAATTGCTTTAGGCATGAAATGGCTGATAAGCTATGCACGTCGTCGTGGCGAAAAAACCATGATGGAGAAATTAGCAGGCGAGATCATCTCGGCAGCTAAAGGTGAAGGCGCAGCAGTGAAAAAGAAAGAAGATACGCATAAAATGGCCGAGGCTAACAAAGCGTTCTCTCACTTCCGTTTCTAAATAAAAAGGATTACACAGATTTAATATAGGGTTACACCGATTTTGTTATGATTGCAAAATCGGTGTAATCATTAAATAACATCGGCGAAATCATTAAAAAATAAACATGTCAAGAGATCTAAGATATACAAGAAACATAGGTATTGCCGCTCACATTGATGCCGGTAAAACCACCACTACCGAGCGTATACTTTACTATAGCGGCGTTAGCCACAAAATAGGCGAGGTACACGAAGGTGCGGCTACAATGGACTGGATGGCACAAGAGCAGGAGCGTGGTATTACCATTACTTCGGCAGCTACTACAGTTGGTTGGAAATACAGAGACCAAAACTACCATATCAACATTATTGATACACCGGGCCACGTGGATTTTACCGTAGAGGTAAACCGTAGCTTACGTGTATTAGATGGTTTGGTTTTTCTATTTAGCGCGGTTGACGGTGTTGAGCCACAATCAGAAACTAACTGGAGACTGGCAAACAACTATAACGTTGCCCGTATAGGTTTCGTAAACAAAATGGACCGTAGCGGTGCCGACTTTTTAAATGTTGTAAAACAGGTAAAAAGCATGTTAGGTAGTAACGCTGTGCCATTGCAATTGCCAATAGGTGCTGAAGAGAACTTTAAAGGTGTTGTTGATTTAATTAACTGGAGAGGTATTGTTTGGAATGAGCATGATAAAGGTATGACCTTTACTGAAGTGCCTATCCCTGAGGATATGATCGAAGAAGCTACCGAGTGGAGAGAGAAATTGTTGGAGTCGGTTGCTGATTATGATGAGTCTTTGATGGAGAAATTCTTCGAAGATCCTGCTTCAATCACTGAGCGCGAAATTTTAGATGCATTGCGTAAAGCAGTGTTAGATGCTAAGATTGTGCCTATGGTTTGCGGTTCGTCTTTCAAAAACAAAGGTGTACAAACCATGCTTGATTATGTGATGGAATTGCTTCCGTCGCCTATGGATGTTGAAGGTATCATTGGTACCCACCCTGACACCGGCGAAGAAATTTTACGTAAACCATCAGAAAAAGAGCCTTTTGCAGCTTTAGCATTTAAAATTGCAACAGATCCTTTCGTAGGTCGTTTATGCTTTATCCGTGTTTACTCTGGTAACTTAGAGGCTGGTTCGTACATACACAACATGCGTTCTGACAACAAAGAGCGTATCTCCCGTATCTTCCAAATGCACGCTAACAAGCAAAACCCAATACCTAACGTAGGTGCCGGTGATATTGCTGCGGTAGTAGGCTTTAAAGATATCAAAACAGGCGATACCCTTTGCGACGAGAAACACCCGATCATTTTGGAGTCAATGAACTTCCCTGATCCGGTTATTGGTTTAGCTATTGAGCCTAAAACTCAGGCTGACGTTGATAAATTAGGTATCGCTTTAGGTAAATTATCTGAAGAGGATCCTACCTTCCACGTAAAATCTGACGAAGAAACCGGCCAAACTGTAATTTCAGGTATGGGCGAGTTGCACTTAGATATCATCATGGACCGTCTTAAACGCGAGTTTAAGGTTGAGGTTAACCAGGGTGCGCCACAGGTAGCTTTCAAAGAGGCTATCACAGGTAGTGTACAACACCGCGAAACATACAAGAAACAAACTGGTGGCCGTGGTAAGTTTGCTGATATCCAGGTTATATTATCACCAAATGACGAAGGTAAAGAAGGCTTAACATTTGTTAACGAAATTTCAGGTGGTTCAATCCCACGTGAGTTTATCCCATCTGTACAAAAAGGCTTTGAGGCTTCATTGGCAAATGGTGTGTTGGCAGGTTACCCGCTTACCGGCTTAAAAGTACGTTTGATTGATGGTTCATTCCACGCTGTCGATTCGGATGCTTTGTCATTCGAGTTAGCTGCTAAGATGGCTTACCGCGAGGCTTTGCCACGTTGTAAACCAGTATTGCTTGAGCCGATCATGAAAATTGAGATCTTAACTCCGGAAGAAAACATGGGTGACGTTATTGGTGACATGAACCGTCGTCGTGGTCAGCTTTTGGGTATGGACTCTCGTGCTGGTGCGCAGGTAATTAAAGCTACTGTACCACTTTCAGAAATGTTTGGTTATGTAACGCAGTTACGTACCATTACATCTGGCCGTGCTACTTCAACCATGGAGTTTGATCACTATGCTGAAGCGCCACGTAACGTACAGGAAGAAATAGTTGCTAAAGCAAAAGGCCGCAGGGCTGCTGGTAATAACGCATAAATTGATGTGAGATAGGCAGATGTGCAGATATGTAAATATCATCCGCACATTTGCATATCTGCATATCTAAACATAATAAATAACCGATTGCCCTAATAAATAGCTCTTAGGAACAATCATTAAAACAAACAAAATGAGCCAAAGAATCAGAATCAAATTGAAATCTTACGATTACAACCTGGTTGACAAATCAGCAGAAAAAATCGTAAAAACAGTAAAGCCAACAGGCGCTGTAGTTAGCGGACCACTTCCGTTACCAACCGAAAAGAAAATTTTCACTGTTTTGCGTTCACCGCACGTGAACAAAAAAGCACGCGAGCAGTTCCAACTATGTTCTTACAAAAGACTGTTGGATATCTACAGCTCAAACTCAAAAACTGTAGACGCGTTGATGAAACTTGAATTGCCTAGCGGTGTTGAAGTAGAGATCAAAGTATAACTATACCGGAAGATCCGAAATATAAAAAAACGCCATTCGATTAGTCGGATGGCGTTTTTTGTTTGATGATGATTTGCTGGTTGAAAATGTAATTTTGTATATTTAAGTATGAGCACATATGTTGTAACACCAACTGTAGAGCAAGAGAAATTGATGCAAGCTTTTTTAGGAGAGCAACACATAGATTTTTTTAAGGAAGAGGAAGACTTGCCGGAATATGTTTTAGAAGGTATTTCTAAAGCTCAGGCAAATATTGCCGCTGGTAATTTTATTACCCATGATGAGTTCAAAAATCGAATAGGTTTGGGTGAATGAACTATTCCATAAAATATTCGCCCGAAGCTTTAGAAACATTTGATGCTATTATAGAACAACTAAAGGAGAGATGGGGCGAAAAATATGTTGATGAATTTAAGCGCCGCTCGGTAAAAGTAATAGAAATTGTTCGCGAATCACCATTCGCGTTTCAGTAACTCAGCGCTAATAAAAATGTTCGGCGTGGAGTTATTCACAAAAACATTTCAGTATTTTATGAGGTCAAGGAGATAAGTATTGATATACTTTTCTTTTTAGATAACAGGCAAGATCCAATACTGTAGCTGTGTCAAAGATCCAAAACATCTGGAAGACACTCAATTTTCGGCGGCACTCTCGCCCATTTTAATACACCCCATCCGGCGCTTTGTAATCAATAACAAACTCGGCAATCTCCTTTTGTTCGTCAGGGTTTAGCCTGGTTTCTGTGTAATCCCAGCGTGCCTGTTCTTTATCAACGTTTAGCTCGCCCCAATAATCAAGCCTGTTTTTGTCGTGAGGCTCCTCTATCTGGATATCATCTAATGATGCGGCAGCATAGATATGATAGACACCACTATCCCAGGTGCCTTTGTCGTTTATGATTTTTACTTCGCGTTCACTTGGGGTACCGGCATTTATTTTTAGGACAACCATTTTATTAGTTTAGTTATACAGGTAAGACAAGCGTAGCCTTAACTTGTTTGCCTAAACGGTAGCGTGGAGCAAAAGTTAAGTTTCAAAAGGACTGCAAATAGAAATTTTGCCAGTTGGGGATATTGATCGATTTTTAGTTTCTAAGCTAATTTATTTGCCATACATTAGGCATAATGAAACACATCTTCATTTTTATTTTATCGTTGTGCTTTTTGTCGAATGCTTTCGCACAAAGAAAAGTATACCGATCTATGGAGGAAGCGCTGAAAGATCCGGAAGAGGTAAAGGAGATCAGCTTTTATTTTGATGATATCACAGTTTTGCCAGAGAGTGTTTTAAGGCTTACAAGCCTTGAAGCTATAACGATTGACAGGTGCCCGAAACTGAACCTGAAACAGGCGATAGGGGTATTATCCAAGCTCCCTCACCTGCAGTCGTTCGCTTATAATCACAATGACCTTGCTAACCTGCCGGCGGATATATCAAACCTGAAAGATATTACCGAGTTAGCGCTGGTGGATAATAAACTGGTAACGCTGCCAGCAAGTATTTTAAAGCTTGAGCATCTGCAAAAGCTCAACCTGTCCGAGAACTTGAGTTTAGACTTTGTACAAACGTTTGATTTGCTTTCAAAAGCAGGCAGTCTCAGGCAGTTGGTGTTAGAGCAAAATAAACTGTCTGACTTATCTATTAACCTTACCAAGATGGTGCAGTTAGATGATCTGCTATTGGGCAACAATCACTTTACTGATGTGCCGGAGCAGGTGAAGGGGATGCCGCTAAAATACCTCGACCTGTCATCAAATATGCTGGAGCTGTTAAACATCAGGAAAGGCGATTTGGCGCAATTAACCGGCATTAACCTTGATCAGAATGAGATTAGGGAATTGCCGCCGGAGCTGTTGCTGCTGCCTAACTTACGGAAGGTAAGCTTGCTTGGTAATTTAATAGCTACAATACCCAAGTGGATAAAAAGCGTAAAAGGCCTGCAAGAGATGGATCTGAGCAGCAACGTTTTGACCGAACTACCGGCAGAGCTTTCTCAACTGCCAAACCTAAGGGAACTCATACTTTCAGGCAACCATTTAACCGCTGGCGGACTGGAGCCGCTGTTTGATATGCCCTGGCTTACCAGGCTCGAGCTGCACCGGAACGACATTAGCTACATTGACCCCAAAGTAGAAAATCTGGCAAACCTTAAAGAACTGGACATTGGCAACAATCCACTTGTGAAATTGCCGGTTGAATTTTCACAGTTAAAAAACCTGGTGACATTGAGTGCCGGTATATTACCCAGATTGGCTTGGAACGATACTTTTGCAATACTGGCACAATTGCCGCGGTTAAGTAAACTGAGCGCGTTTTATAACGGGTTTGGTAAAATACCAGACGGCCTACTGAAACTGGGGCAGGTGCATTACTTTGTTATTAACGGTAATGGCTTTGATAAGGACGAGAAAGATAAGTTGACTAACACTTTTCCAAACGCAGAGATCGTTTTTTAAAAAGCTGCCATTAACCAGCAAACCCCTGCACCAATGGCGGTATTCAAAAAGTTAACGGCGTTGTTTCCTATCAAACCTCTGCGCTCTGCTGTTGCGCCTAAAACAGAGTCGGCGGTGTTGCCAATAAAGCCGGCTGTTATTATCGCCCAAAAGGAAAAATTCCACCCAACACCAATGGTGTAAACCACGGCTATCAGCACCGCGCCAAACAAGCCAATTAACGTTCCCTCTAAACTTACCACACCATCTAGTCCGCGGGTGTCTTTTTTTAGGGTGACGATATTGTAAAACCGCCTTCCGTAAATCATCCCCAATTCAGAAGACAAGGTGTCGGCACTTGCTGCGGCCAGGCTTCCGGCCACCATTAGTTGCAAAACCGGAGCTTTGCCTGGAATAGATAGTGCAAGCGCACACAGTATAGCGGCCACGCCGCCGTTGGCCAATACCTGTCCCGCCGTGCGTGGGCCGTGGTTTTCGATAGCTTTGACATTAACATTTTGTTGACCCTTCCAACTTGTTGCCCATGATCCGGCAATGAAGAATAGCGCAAGCATCGCAACGCCGGTTAAACCTGCACCTTCGTAAATTAGCAAACCAACCATTGCGCCTGTAATGGCGCCCGGCAGCGTAAGTTTTTTTGCCATGTAACTAAATACAGCGCCAAAGAGTAAAATGATATAAATAATGACGTCGACAGCAGGCATGGCTTAATCTTCGGGATTTAAAAAGTCCTGCCAAACACCTTCCAACTCATCCACCAGTTCGGGCCGGATAGAAATGCCCGATGCTTGTGGCAGCCAGGTTTGCGCGGCAAGGTTGCCGGTTTTTAAAATATCAAGGGAAAGTATGGATTCTCTGTCCGGATTAAGCAAAACATCCATAGCGATAGTTATGCGGTGATAATGCCTGCCTTTGCGGAAAGCCAGGTAAGGTTCTGAAGCAATAACACCCGAAGCAAATATCCCTTTGGGTTCAACACCCACCCGGACAATGTAGGCCCTGTCTCCGGGTTGTATAGTTTTATGGCTGGCAACGCTCCAGTTATCCTCTAGTTTGCCGGTGTCAGCCAGTATCCGGATATCGTCGTCAATATCCGCCCATTCAAACTTAAGCGGATTCCAGCCAAAAAGGTACGCCTTCATAACGGCTTACCCGCGCCCCATCAGCTCGTCTACTTTGTTGCGCTCGGTTTGTAGCTCGCGGGCAAGTTTCTTTTCTTTCTCGTTAGCTTTGGCTTTAAAGGTTTTAAACTCCTCTTCCAGCTCGTTGTACAAACCGGTACGGTACCGGGCCTCGCGCTGCGCACAGCCAGAGCGGGCTATAACAATGCCGGCCAAAGCACCAAACACAAGTACCAGTCCCCACATAATCATATTATAGGTTGATTTTGCCAGTGGGATGCCGATAAGGCTAATGGTATCAGTTTTAGTAAGCAGCTCCTCCTTTTTGCTCACATCAGCCTGTAGGCCGGTTATGGTTTTAGCTTGTTCAGTTATTTTATCGCTTGAAGTATTTAACTGGGTGCGGGTAGCTTTAAGCGAATCTTTAGCGTTTTTCCAAAATGCTTCTATAAATGGTCTTTGGTAGTTGTATACTTTGGTAAGTAAGTATTGGTACTGCCCGTTCAGGCTTTTATCAACCTTCGGTGGCGCTACAGCAAGTGCAGTATCAGCTTTAGCAACCTGTGGTACCGGTGCCACTATTGTGCTTGCTGGTTTTACGGGTATTTGGGCAATCAGTGCTTTTTTCAAACTATCAGCTTTCAACTTCGATTTATAAGTTGCGGCGTGGGTACCATAACCATATTTTGAATAGGGCCGGCCCGTTTTTGGATTTATGGGGATAGCGCCCGCTTTTTTAACGGTAGCTTTTGCTGGCGTCACCTTTTTTAGGGTGTCTTGAGCATTTGCCAGCGCAGCGCCGGTGGTTAACATCAGCAACAATAAAGATAGTTTCAACATGAAAGGATTATTCATAATTGTAAAATTAGACAATGATATCTTAAAAAAACATCAAAAAAAAGCTTTTTGTTGCCCTATTGGGGGATAATTGCCCCTGTGAATGTAAGCCTAGTACGCAATTTGGCTCCGCATAGTTATATTAGCAGCATGAATATCGGAATTATTGGTTTGGGTGACATGGGGCGGCTGTACGCCAAAGCTTTTGCAAAGGCTGGCTATACGGTTAGCGGCTGCGATCTGCCGGCTAATCGTGAGCAGTTAGAACAAGAGTTAGCCCCGCACAACATCAAGGTATTTGATGATGGTAAAATTATAGCGCAAACCTGCGATCTGATCATTTATTCTGTAGAGGCCGAAAAGATAGGTAAAGTTGTTGCCGAGTATGCCCTATACACCAAGCCGGGCGCTATTGTTGCCGGGCAAACATCTGTTAAAACTCCCGAGATAGAAGCTTTTGAGCGATATCTGCCTGATACTGCGCAGATCATTACCTTTCATGGTATGCATGGCCCGGGCTTTGATCCAAAAGGGCAAACGCTGATTTTGATCCCTCATCGGGCTGATGAAGCGGCTAAGCAGCGCATGCGCGACTTGTTTAACGCCATTGGCTCTGATATTGTGGAGTTAACCGATTACCACGAACACGATAAAATTGTTGCCGACACACAGGCCGTTACGCATGTTGGTTTTGAAAGCATGGGCACCGCCTGGAAAGCAGCCGGGTTCTTCCCATGGGAGAATGCATCGTATATAGGGGGTATTGATAACGTAAAGATTTTGACTACGCTGCGGATATTTAGCTATAAAGCGCACGTTTACGCAGGTTTGGCAATATTAAATCCTTATGCCCGCCAGCAGGTGAGGCAATATGCTGTATCAGAGTCTGAATTGTTTAAACTGATGATACAGGAAGACGAGGTGGCTTTCCGCGAACGCCTATATCGGGCTCGTGATTTTGTTTTTCACGAAAGCCGGAAGCCGATTATGTTAAATGATAAGGTGATGAAAGAGTTCAGGCTATCGCAAAACCATGATCTGCAAAAGCCAAACTCGCACCTAAGTATATTAAGTATGGTGGATGCCTGGTACCATTTGGGTGTTAATCCTTATGATAATCTGATCTGCCAGACACCGCCTTTCCGGTTACGTTTGGGCATTGCTGAGTACCTGTTTAAAGACGAGGAGCTGCTGGAAGAATCAATACAAGCTGCTTTGTACGATAAAACCATCCGTGGTGATGATCTGGAGTTTCATTCGGCGGTTAGAGAATGGTCATCTATTATTGGTTATGGCGATATGGAAGGCTACAAAAAGCATTTTACGGATGTACAGGCTTTTTTTAAAGACCGCTTGCAGGAAGGCAACGAGCAAAGCGCCGAATTGATAAGAAGGTTGATGACGGAGTAATTGCAATATCCACTCGATGAAAGATTTCGGTATAAAATTTCAGCTGATCATAAAACCCTTCCTGGTTATTGGCATCACTTCTATTAGTGCTTATTCTTTTATACACTGGTGGCTGTTTGTCAGGAATGAAATATTTGCAGTCGACGAAGCGATATTGAATTTTTTCGTTCCATTAGCCACATCATTTATTCCTGTATTAATATGGTTGCTTCCGCGTTTAAAGTTGTTGGACTTTACCGGGAAGAAGGCTAAAAATCCGGTAATAGGATATCTGTTGATGGCAGCGATAGCTATAGGCGTGCCCACCGTTATTGCCCAGGAGTATTTGATATCGGCCACCGGAGAAATGACTGTATTGACTTCCATCAAAGAGATAGAAAAGCGTCCGAAGACGAAATACTATACGCTCAAAAAGGTTTATCCCGATAAGGCACAAGCGAGGCCTAATACAATCATAAACACCAGCGGTAAATACAACGTTAACTACAACATGGCAGTTTATATGCCATGCCCGATATTTGACACGCCGAATGCTCATCAAGCCGCAGAACCATTGGCCTGGCTTGGAATCAAATATCAAAAAACAATAAGTAACGGTTTGTCAGGAGCAGAGAAGACCCAGGAGTTTGAAATGTTTACGAAGAAAAGCCAGGACGATTTTGACAAGCGGGATCTGACTACTTTTACTTACCTGGACCGTATTGGCCCTAGCAGCGAATTAAAAACTTTTGCGGACGCGGTTACATTCTCTGGAGTGTATGATACGCCTTTCATTATTCTGGTACCCAGGTGGGGTAACTTTGAAGACAGAAATGGCGACAAAGGACTGTGGCTTATTGTATCATTGGTAATTGGCACGGTGCTTTTTATACTTATGATTGCAGCTGTGCCGTTAAGAGACAGGGCCTTAAAAAATGACCTAAACGGATACAACTTTGAACCTTACAAATTAGATCAGTAGGTATGCCATAAAAGTTCGGGGCACAGTATGTGATTTACTCTCTCAACCTTGCATCCGTATAAGTGATCTCTGTACGACCATGCTTAACCGGTTTGCCGCTATCGTCAACAGCTACAAATACAATTTCATCAATTGTTAGTATCGTTTTTTGGGTGATCTTGTTGCGTACGTGGCAGGTAAGGGTAATAGAGGTGTGGCCAAATTTGATGGCTTTTATACCCAGCTCAATAATATCACCCTGATGTGCCGAGCTTACAAAGTTAATCTCTGACATATACTTTGTAACACAGCCGTTAGTGCCCAATTGTATAATAGTATAAATAGCGGCTTCTTCGTCTATCCAAGCTAACAGTCTACCACCAAACAGCGTTCCGTGCGCGTTTAGGTCCTCGGGTTTTACCCATTTGCGGGTGTAAAAATTCATAGCGGTTTTTTGGGGTAAATATACAAAACCGGTAATAACTGAGTGTATAAATTACACCAATATTAAGGTTGGCTGATTTTGCCCCATTCAAGGCGTAAGTTATTAATGGTTTGTATACTACTGTTTATTTGCGGGCGATATTTTTTCTGGTCCTTATCGCGGTATTCTTTATAGAGTAGTTTATATAGTTTACACTCTTCAAAAATGATCCTTGCTTTAACGTCGGCAACCAGCTTTTCTTTTTTAGGTAAAATAAGTTGTTGCATTTGCTTGGCTATTTTGTTAAGGGTATCAATTTCGGGCAGGGCCTTATAAACAAACTTCTGCATCATCGAATCGCGCTGCATATTATAGTTGCCGTAGAAATCGTTTTTTAATTCGTCAGAGATCTGCTCGGTCCTTTTTGTTAAAGTTTTAAGCTCATTAAACTGATAGACCGGCGCCAGCCAAATACAAAGGCTGGTATAAAAAACAGTTATTGCGGCAGCGTAAAACACGGTTAGCTTTGGTTTGTCATACCTAAGCCCTAAGTAAGCTATCTGCCCAAAAATATAGCCCGATATTAAACCACCGAAATGCGCCGCATGATCTATGCGATTATTGCCTTTGGGTAAAATAATATAGCCAACAAATATGGCCGTACTAATTAATAATGCTCTACGCGCACTGGGCTCGTAAAATTTGGTGCTTAACAAAGCCAGCAAAATGCCAAATAGCCCAAATATCGCTCCCGAAGCGCCGGCTGCTACACCCTGGTCTCGCCATACTACAGATGTAATGCTGGCGCAGATACCGGTTAGCAGGTATAATAACAGGTAATTCCACCGCCCCAGCTTCCGCTCTAACAACGAACCTATGTAAATTAGCACCACCATATTGCCGGCCAGGTGCATAAAGCTAAAATGTAAAAAGGTATTACTTATCAATCGCCACACCTGCCCATTGAGCACCTGCCTGCGGTTGCTAAAGCCAAGCGATAGGTAAATGTCTTCCAGGTGTTCATAAATATGTTGGCCGCCAGGGTGTGCTTGTGCTTTAATAGCGTATACCAGTAGCATAGCAATAAAAAATGCCACGGTGATTATAAATATGGTGATGTTAGCCAACACCAATATTGGAGTTACAAAATAGCCTTGCTTGGGCGTAAAAGCCGACAGAAACCCGCGCAGCTTTTCTTTATAACCCATAGGCGGGTCTGCAAGGTTAATAAACTGGTTTGCGGGTATGCTATCTATCAGTTGTTGTGTTGTTTCTTGCAGGGTATCTTTAAGGTGGTATTCAACGTATGCTATTTCGCCGTTAAGCAGCAGCTCCAGGTTCTTAGCATTTTTACCATAATCGTTAAAGAAAAACTGGTAGCCTACACATTCGCTTTTAACTATAGCATAGTTGTTTACAATGCGTACCGAAACCTCTTCGGCATGCGATTCCCACGAGATAGGGGTATAGCCGATAATCCCATCGCGGTCAAAGTAGCCAATACGCCAGCCCAGGTTGTTAAAGGCATGGTAAAGTAGCGTAAGGTAATGATCGGCGCTATAATCGCCCAGGGGAATAGTAATTGTTTTGCGTGGTGATATGCCCCAGGCCATGGTTTAGCTTTAATTGTTTGATAAATATAGCTTATCCAGCTAATTGAGCAATAGCTACCAACATATATTTATAAATTTGCTAAGATGCGCCTCACTTTTAAATCAGCCCTGCTTTTGTCTGTATTGTGCTTGTTGCTTTTACAGAGCATACAAGCACAACAGAAAGTCGCCGTCGCCGGGGATGGTATACATTATATAACAGACACTTTATGCAACTTTGGGGGATTGGTTGATAAATTTAAAGGTAAAACGATATTCCTTAATATATGGGCTACCTGGTGTCATCCTTGTCGTGTCGATTTACAGTCGGCAGCAAAAATGCGAGCCTTCGAAAAATTCGCTGCCAGCAACGAAATTGTTCTGTTGTATTTGTGTGCCGATAAAGATGGCAAAATCTGGAAATCGTTTATTAACGCTAACAAGTTAGCAGGGTATCATATATTGATGAACGACAAGGTTAATAAGGATATGCATACCACCTACGCTCAAAAGCAATACAGAGGAAAAGATCGTATCCTTAAAATGAGTTTTTATTTGCCCGTCATATTATCATTGGTAAAAATGGCCTGATGACTGATAGCAGCACATTTGCAGCAGGCAACGCACAGCTGTATAACCGGTTAACTAAAATCATCAATAAATAAGCTGCTCCGGCAAATGCTGGCGTTATGATGCGGATAAGGGTTAACATTACCCTAAAAAATTCTGATATCAATGTTGGTTAGCGGCCATACAATCAACTTTTTATCTCATTCAAATATTTATGAAAAAATAACTTGGTAACTATTTGACAATTAAAGTAAAGTTGCTATCTTTGCCGTCCCTTAACGGGGGAATTAATATGCCTTGAACGAAGCCCTACTGCTTCGATGGGCACAAATAACATAAAAAAATGTCAGGAATAATTGGTAAAAAAGTAGGAATGACCAGCATTTTCGACGACTCAGGGAAGAACATCCCTTGTACAGTTATCGAAGCTGGCCCTTGCGTAGTAACACAAGTAAGGTCTGTTGAAACAGACGGATATGCAGCTGTACAGCTAGCATATGGCGAGAAAAAGGAGAAAAACACTACTGGTCCGTTAAAAGGCCATTTCCTAAAAGCCGGTACTGCCCCAAAACGTAAACTTGTTGAATTTAAAACATTCGAAGATGAAAAAGCTCTTGGTGACACTGTTACTGTAGAGATTTTTGCTGAGGGTGATTTTGTCGATGTAGTTGGTACCTCAAAAGGTAAAGGTTTTCAGGGTGTAGTTAAGCGTCATGGATTCAGTGGTGTGGGTATGCAAACTCACGGTCAGCACAATCGTTTACGTGCGCCGGGTTCGTTAGGTGCTTCATCTTGGCCTTCTCGTGTATTTAAAGGTATGCGTATGGCAGGCCAAATGGGTAATGAGCGTGTTAAAGTTCAAAACTTAGAGGTTTTGAAAGTTTATGCTGAGCAAAACCTTATTGTAGTTAAAGGTTCCATCCCAGGGGCTAAGGGTTCATTCGTTATAGTGGATAAATAAGATGGAAGTTAAAGTATTAAACCTATCAGGTAAAGAAACAGGTGCCAAGGTGCAACTTCCTGAAGCTATATTCGGTATCGAACCTAATGATCACGCGATTTACTTAGATGTTAAGCAGTTTTTAGCTAACCAACGTCAAGGTACGCACAAATCAAAACAGCGTAACGAAATTGCAGGCTCGACCCGCAAATTATATAAGCAAAAAGGTACAGGTGGTGCACGTGCAGGTAGCATAAAATCGCCTTTATTTAACGGTGGTGGCCGTGTATTTGGCCCACAACCACGCGATTACAGTTTCAAATTAAATAAGAAACTTAAGCAACTGGCCCGTTACTCAGCCTTATCATATAAAGCAAAAGATAGTAATGTAATAGTTTTAGAGGATTTTAGCTTTGATGCTATCAAAACCAAAAGCTATATACAAATGGTTGCAGATTTGAAAGCTAGTGATGTGAAAACATTATTAGTATTGCCTGCAGCAAATAACAATGTGTATTTATCAAGCAGAAACCTTAAAAGAACAAAGGTTATTACGGTTGACCAGCTTAACACTTATGATGTGTTAAACGCAGGTAAACTAGTGTTAACAACCGGTGCTGTTAAAATTTTGGAGGAAGCATTAGCTAAGTAATATGGAAATTTTAAAGAAACCCTTACTTACTGAAAAAGTAGCTCAATTAACAGAGAAGCTTAACCGTTATGCTTTTATCGTTGACCCAAGGGCTAACAAAATTCAGATCAAAACAGCAATCGAAGCCATGTATGGCGTTAACATCGTAGCTGTTAATACAATGAGATACGTTGGTAAACTGAAAAGTCGTAACACTAAAGCAGGTTTGGTACAAGGCCGTTCTGCTACTGTGAAGAAAGCGATCATCACGTTGAAAGACGGAGAAACAATAGATTTTTATAGCAACATATAAGTAGAGAGATGGCAGTAAAAAGATTTAAACCGGTAACTCCGGGTACCCGTTTCAGGGTAGGTGCTGATAACTCTGACATTACTACTAACGTACCTGAAAAGTCGTTAATAAGTAATGTTAACACCAGATCAGGTGGACGTAACCATAGCGGTAAAATGACTATGCGCTACTTAGGTGGTGGTCACAAACAGCTATACAGATTAATTGACTTTAAACGCAATAAATTTGATATCCCTGCAAAAGTTGCTACTATTGAGTATGATCCTAACCGTTCTGCACGTATAGCATTGCTACACTTTGTAGATGGCGAAAAAAGATATATGATTGCTCCGGCAGGTTTAACAGTTGGCATGACAGTAGTGTCTGGCGAGTCTGTAGCTCCTGAAGTTGGTAATACCATGCAGTTAAAATCAATACCATTGGGTTCTATCATTCATAACATTGAATTGAACCCAGGCCAGGGCGGCGTTCTTGCACGCTCGGCTGGTACTTACGCACAGCTTGCAGCACGTGACGGTAAATATGCCGTTATCAAATTGCCTTCAGGCGAGACCCGTATGATCTTAGCTACTTGTTTAGCTACTATCGGTACAGTTTCAAATGGCGAGAAGCAAAATGAAGTATTAGGTAAAGCTGGTCGCAAACGCTGGTTAGGCCGTCGCCCAAGAGTTCGTGGTGTAGCCATGAACCCGGTAGATCACCCTATGGGTGGTGGTGAGGGTAGAGCCTCAGGTGGTCATCCACGCTCACGTAAAGGTTTGTTAGCTAAAGGCTACAAAACTCGTGATAAGAAAAAAGGGTCTGATCGTTATATCATTGAAAGAAGGAAGAAATAATAATGGCACGTTCAATTAAAAAAGGACCTTATATTGATCATAACCTTGACAAAAAAGTCTTGGTATTAAATGAGTCAAATAAAAAATCGGTTGTAAAAACATGGTCACGTCGTTCCATGATATCTCCTGATTTCGTTGGTCATACATTCGCGGTACACAACGGTAATAAATTTATACCTGTGTATGTAACAGAAAATATGGTTGGTCATAAGCTGGGAGAGTTTGCCCCAACCCGTACATTCCGCGGTCACGCAGAAAAGAAAAAATAAGCAATGGAAGCAACAACTAAAATCAAAAAGTCTGTATTAATCAGACAACGCAAAGAGCAAGAGAAGGCTCAGCAAGGTGGCGCTTCTGTTGCGAAACTGCAGAATTGTCCAACTTCACCACGCAAAATGCGTTTGGTGGTTGACCTTATCCGCGGTATAGAGGTTGAAAAAGCGTTAAACACTTTAAAATTTTTAAATAAAGAAGCTGCAATACGCGTTGAGAAACTTTTACTTTCGGCCATCAAAAACTGGGAAGCTAAAAATGAAGGTCAACGTGTTGAAGACAGCGCTCTGGTAGTTAAAGAAGTTTCAGTAGGCGGTGGTCGTCAAAACAAAAGGATGCGTCCGGCTCCACAAGGTCGTGGTTACCGTATCCGTAAACGTTCAAACCACGTTACGCTAATTGTTGGTACTAAAAACGAAATCAATTAATTATAATGGGACAGAAAGCACATCCAATAGGTAACAGATTAGGCATCATCAGAGGTTGGGATTCTAATTGGTTCGGTGGCAATCATTATGCCGATAAATTAGTTGAAGACGAAAAGATCCGCAAATATTTATCAGCGCGTATCAATAAAGGTGGCGTATCAAAAGTAGTAATTGAGCGTACTTTAAAACGTATCACTGTAACTATCCACACTGCCCGTCCGGGTATTGTTATAGGTAAAGGTGGCGCGGAGGTTGATAAGATCAAAGAAGAGTTGAAAAAATTGACTAAAAAGGAAGTTCAGATCAACATTTTCGAGATCAAACGCCCTGAGCTTGATGCACAATTAGTTGCAGAAGGCATAGCAAAACAACTTGAAGCACGTATCTCTTTCCGTCGTGCTATGAAAACTACAATTGCTTCAACCATGCGTATGGGTGCTGAAGGAATTAAAGTGATGACATCAGGCCGTTTAGGTGGCGCTGAGATGGCACGTAGCGAACAATATAAAGAAGGAAGAATCCCATTGCACACTTTCCGTGCAGACATCGATTATGCATTAGCTGAAGCGTTAACTACCTATGGTAAAATAGGTGTTAAAGTTTGGATTTGCAAAGGCGAGGTTTTTGGCAAACGCGACTTGTCACCAAACATTGGTGGTACCAGCAGCGCCAGCGGTAAAGGTGGTGGCCGTCCAGAAGGCGCAGCCGGTGGATACGGTGACCGCAGAGGTGGCAATGACAGAGGCGGTGAACGTGGTGGCGAGCGCAGAGGCGACCGCAAACCAGGTGTTGGTAACAACAACCGCCCGGGTGGCCCTAACAGAGGTGGTGGTAACCGCCCTGGTGGACCAGCCAAGAGATAATAACAAAAGTAGAATACGATATCGACAAGATATAAAAGCTTAAGAAAATGCTACAGCCAAAAAGAACGAAGTTCAGAAAAATGCAGAAAGGCAGAATGAAGGGTTTAGCCACTCGTGGTGCTGAACTGTCATTCGGATCTTTCGGTATAAAAACACTCGAAGCAGCCTGGATCACCAGCCGCCAGATCGAGTCGGCCCGTATCGCTGTAACACGTTACATGAAACGTGAAGGCCAGGTATGGATCAGGATATTTCCTGACAAACCTGTAACCAAAAAACCAGCAGAGGTACGTATGGGTAAAGGTAAAGGTGCTCCAGAGTACTGGGTAGCGGTAGTACGCCCCGGAAGGATCATTTTTGAAGCAGAAGGTGTGCCTTTAGAGATTGCAAAAGAGGCTTTACGCCTTGCAGCTCAAAAGCTACCGGTGCAAACAAGATTTGTAACACGTAGAGATTACGTAGAAGCATAAACAAGTTAGCGGTTTTGAGTTTGCGGTTACTAAGTAACCATATTGAGCTTAGAACTAAAAACTCAAACACTAATTAGAATAAAGACAATGAAGAACTCAGAAATTACAGGGCTCGCAACTGAAGAGTTGGTAGCAAAAATCGGCGAGGAAAGATCAAATCTTACCAAACTGCAATTTGCCCACGCGGTTTCAGCGATCGAGAATCCAAGCCGTATAACAAAAGTACGCAAGGATATTGCTCGTTTAAATACTGAATTAACTAATCGTAAGGCAGCGAAAGCTTCTGAACAAAATTAATTTTAAACGCGTCGAGGAAAATGGAAAGAAATTTAAGAAAAACACGTACCGGTCTGGTAGTAAGCAATAAAATGGAGAAATCTATTGTTGTAGCTGTAGAGCGGAAGGTGAAGCACCCAATCTATGGTAAGTTTATCAAGAAAACTACCAAATTTATGGCACATGACGAAACTAACACATGCGGTATCGGTGACACGGTATTGATCATGGAAACTCGTCCGCTGAGCAAAAGCAAAAATTGGAGATTAGTTCAAATTTTAGAAAGAGCTAAATAAGATGGTACAACAGGAATCAAGATTAAATGTAGCTGACAACAGCGGAGCTAAAGAAGTTTTAGTGATCCGTGTGTTAGGCGGTACCGGTAAAAGATATGCCTCAATTGGTGACAAGGTTGTAGTAACCGTTAAAAGCGCGTTGCCATCTGGTAACATCAAAAAAGGTACGGTATCAAAAGCCGTTGTGGTTAGAACCAAAAAAGAGATCCGCAGAAAAGATGGTTCATACATCCGTTTCGATGATAACGCGGCGGTTTTGTTAAACAACCAGGATGAGCCGAGAGGCACACGTATCTTTGGCCCTGTTGCAAGAGAATTGCGTGAGAAACAATTTATGAAAATTGTATCATTAGCACCGGAGGTATTGTAACATGGATAAGAAAGCATCACAAGGAAAACTAAAGATCCGCAAAGGCGATTTAGTAAAAGTTATAGCCGGAGATTCTAAAGGATCACAAGGTAAAATAGTAGAAGTAATATTAGCTAAAAACAGGGCTATTGTTGAAGGTGCCAATATGGTATCAAAACACACCAAACCTAATGCGGCTAGTCCTAACGGCGGTATTGTTAAACAAGAAGCAGCTATACACATTTCAAACCTGGCATTGGTTGATCCAAAAACAGGTAATACTACCCGTGTTGGCCGTAAATTGAATGACGCCGGTAAATTGGTTAGAGTTGCAAAAAAATCAGGGGAGGAAATTAAGTAATGGAATACACACCACGATTAAAATCGAAATATAAAACAGAGATTCGCACTGCGCTGAAAGATAAATTTCAGTACAAAAGCGTAATGCAGGTTCCAAAACTGGAAAAAATTGCAATTAACCAGGGTGTTGGCGGTGCTACTACTGACAAGAAATTGATAGAGAACACCATCACTGAGTTAACTACCATTACCGGTCAGCAAGCTGTTTCAACAAAATCTAAAAAAGATATCTCAAACTTTAAATTGCGTAAAAACATGCCTGTGGGCGTACGTGTTACTTTGCGCGACAATACTATGTATGAGTTTTTAGATCGTTTGATCTCTGTAGCTCTGCCACGTATCCGTGATTTCAAAGGTATCAACGATAAAGGTTTTGACGGAAGAGGTAACTATACATTAGGTATCACTGAGCAAATCATTTTCCCAGAGATCAACATTGACAAAATCAACAAAATACAAGGTATGGATATTACCTTTGTAACTTCTGCTAAAAACGACGTTGAAGCATTAGAGTTACTTAAGCAATTTGGTTTACCATTTAAAAATCAAACTCCAACTAACAATGGCTAAAGAAGGTGTAAAAGCGCGCGAAGTAAAACGTGCTAAGTTAGTAGCAAAATATGCTGAAAAAAGAGAAGCTTTAAAAGCAGCAGGTGACTTTGTAGCACTTGACGCTTTACCAAAAGCATCATCGCCGGTAAAATTGCACAATCGTTGCAAATTAACAGGCCGCCCACGTGGTTATATGCGTCAGTTTGGTATTTCACGCGTTACTTTCCGTGAGATGGCTTTAGCTGGTAAGATCCCGGGAGTGAAAAAAGCAAGCTGGTAATAACCGGCTAATTCGACAAAAGCAAGGTAATTCAAAGCATACCATGGTGTGTTTTGAATTTTTTTATACCTTTGCGGCTCGAATTTTTTACAAAATTAGAATTAATCGATGGCAGGTCGTCTCTGATGTTAGGAGAAGGATACCACCGTCACAGCAAATAAATAATGAATACAGATCCAATCGCAGATTATCTTACCCGTGTAAGAAATGCTATTAAAGCCAACCATAGGGTTGTTGAGATTCCTGCATCTAACTTGAAAAAAGAAATCACTAAGGTTCTTTTTGACAAAGGTTACATTGCAAACTTCAAATTTGAGGACAATGGTCCACAAGGCATCATCAAAGTTGCTTTGAAGTACCACCCCATCACTAAAATCCCTGCTATCCGTTCAATTTCACGTATCAGCAGACCAGGTTTCAGAAAATATGCCGGCACAGCCAACCTGCCGCGTGTATTAAATGGTTTAGGTATCGCTATCCTGTCAACTTCTCATGGTGTAATGACCGATAAAGAAGCACGTACACAGAATGTAGGTGGCGAAGTTTTATGCTACGTTTATTAATCAGAGGAGGAATTAAGCAATGTCAAGAGTAGGAAAATCACCAATTGCGGTACCGGCCGGCGTTACTATTACTGTATCTGAAGATAACGTAGTAACTGTAAAAGGCCCTAAAGGCGAGCTGCATCAAGCGGTGGATCAGGATATGAAAATTGTTCAGGAAGGTACAGAACTATTAGTTCAGCGCCCGACAGATCAAAAACGTCACAAAGCATTACACGGTTTATACCGAGCTTTGGTGAATAACATGGTAGTTGGTGTAACAACCGGTTACAAAATAGAACAAGAGTTAGTAGGTGTGGGTTACCGTGCTACTAACGTAGGTAATACCTTAGACTTAGTGTTGGGTTTTTCTCACCATTACGTATTTGAATTACCACAAGAAATAAAAGTTACAACTACTGCAGAGAAGGGTAAAAACCCAACCATTATTCTGGAATCAAATGATAAACAATTGATTGGCCAGGTTGCGGCAAAAATACGTTCATTACGTGCTCCAGAGCCTTACAAAGGTAAAGGTGTTAAATTTGTCGGCGAGGTTTTAAGAAGAAAAGCAGGTAAATCAGCATCTAAAAAATAATCGTCATGGCAGCTAGAGCGAAATTATCAAGAAGAGAGAGAATTAAAATGGGTATCAGAAAGCGCCTTTCAGGCTCTTCATCCCGTCCTCGTTTGTCAGTGTATAGAAGCAATAAAGGCATTTATGCACAGATTATTGACGATGTTACAGGCAAAACACTAGTATCAGCATCATCTTTATCAAAAGAGTTTAGTGCTAATGGTACCAAGTCTGACCAATCAGTTGCAGTAGGCAAATTAGTTGCCGAAAAAGCTGTTGCAGCAGGTATCAAAGATGTGGTTTTTGACAGGAACGGATACTTGTATCATGGTCGTGTTAAATCACTGGCCGAAGGTGCACGTGAAGGTGGGTTAAACTTTTAATCGAAAAGAGAAATGTCAACAATCAACATAAAAAGAGTAAAAACAAGCGAGATCGAATTAAAAGACCGTTTGGTTAGCATACAGCGTGTAGCTAAAGTTACTAAAGGTGGCCGTACATTCAGTTTCTCAGCTATCGTAGTGGTAGGTGATGAGCATGGTGTAGTAGGTTACGGTTTAGGTAAAGCAAAAGAGGTTACTGAAGCTATCGCTAAAGGTATTGATGATGCTAAAAAGAACTTGGTAAAAGTTCCTATTATTAACAACACTATACCTCATGAGCAAATTGGTAAATTTTCTGGCGGTTTCGTTTTCTTGAAACCAGCAGCAAATGGTACCGGTGTAATTGCAGGTGGTGCAATGCGTGCCGTTTTAGAGTCTGCAGGTGTACACAACGTACTTGCAAAATCTAAAGGATCATCAAACCCGCACAACGTGGTTAAAGCAACTGTATCAGCATTATCGCAATTGCGCGATGCTCATACCGTAGCTCAGCAACGCGGAATCAGTTTAGGTAAAGTTTTTAACGGATAATTGTCATGGCGAAAATCAAAATTACCCAGATTAAGAGCGTGATCGATAGAACCGAGCGCCAAAAAAGAACAGTGCAGGCACTGGGCTTAAGGAAAATTAACCACAGTGTGGAAGTTGAAGCCAACGCGGCTATTATTGGTATGGTTAGAAAAGTTAACCACCTGGTAGCGGTAGAAAATATCTAATATCATGAATTTAAATAATCTAAAACCTGCAGAAGGTTCAACCAAAAATAGAAAACGTATTGGTCGTGGTACAGGTTCAGGCCGTGGTGGTACATCAACACGTGGTCACAAAGGTGCCGGTTCTCGTTCAGGTAAAAAAACCAAAATAGGTTTTGAAGGTGGCCAGATGCCATTACAACGTCGTGTGCCTAAGGTAGGTTTTAAAAACCCTAACCGTATAGAGTACGTTGGTGTTAACCTTGACGTGTTGCAAGCTTTAATCGAGAAATTTTCGCTTACAACTGTTGACTTTGCTACCTTAAAAGAGCACGGTTTAACGTCAAAGAACGACTTGGTAAAAATCCTTGGTCGTGGCGAGCTGAAAGCTAAAATAGAAGTTACAGCACACGCATTTACAGCTACTGCACAAAAAGCCATTGAGGCCGCTGGTGGTTCTATAGTTAAGCTTTAAGCTACAAAATTTCCAATGAAGAAGTTTTTCACTACATTATCGAATATCTGGAAAATCGAAGATCTAAGAGTGCGTATCATTAACACACTCTTATTTCTTTTAATATATCGTGTAGGATCTTTCATCCGTTTGCCGGGAGTTAGCGACGCTATTGCGTCAAAAACTAAGGCAGAAGGCCTGGTAGGTTTACTAAATATGTTTGCAGGAGGTTCTTTTTCAAGGGTCTCTATTTTTGCGTTAGGTGTAATGCCTTACATTTCGGCATCTATCGTTATGCAGTTATTAGGTATAGCTGTTCCTTACTTTGCTAAAATGCAAAAAGAGGGAGAGAGCGGACGTAATAAAATTAACCAATGGACCCGTTATCTAACCATAGTCATCACTGCATTACAGTCTGCGGCGTATTTACGCTCACAGGTTACTGCTGATGAAATGCTGATTTCAAATCCAATGTTTACTATAATGAACACCTTTGTTTTAACAGCAGGTACATTATTTGTAATGTGGTTAGGCGAGAAGATTACTGATAAAGGTATTGGGAACGGTATATCACTGATCATCATGGTTGGTATTATCGCTCAATTGCCGGGTGCGTTTGTTGCAGAGTTTCAAAACAGCACAACCGGTAGCGGTAGCTTGATCTTATTCATTGCAGAGTTAGTTGCTTTATTAGGCGTAGTTATGTTTACTATCCTGATAGTACAAGGCACACGTAAAATTGCAGTACAGTATGCTAAGCGTATAGTTGGTAACAAACAATATGGTGGCGTGCGCCAGTACATACCTTTAAAGGTAAATGCTGCGGGTGTAATGCCAATCATTTTTGCCCAGGCATTAATGTTTATCCCGGCTACAATACAATCGTTTTTCCCTAATGCAGGGTCAAACAGTATATTGATGTCGCTGTCTAACTACAACTCATGGTTGCATAACGTTGTATTTGCAGTGTTGATCATTGTGTTTACTTATTTCTACACAGCTATTACGGTTAACCCGAAACAAATGGCTGAGGATATGAAACGTAATAATGGCTTTATACCGGGTGTTAAACCAGGCGAGGCTACTACGGCTTATATTGATGATGTAATTTCAAAGATCACTTTACCAGGCTCGATATTTTTAGCCATTATAGCTATTATACCGGCATTGGCAAGTTTAGTAGGCGTTAATACTTTGTTTGCGAGATTCTTCGGTGGTACATCGCTGATCATTCTTGTAGGTGTAGTGTTAGATACGTTACAGCAAATTGAAAGTCACTTGTTAATGCGTCATTACGATGGATTAATGAAAACCGGCAGAATTACCGGCCGTACTTCCATACCTGCTGCAGCCGGAACAACGCCGACAGCAATTTAATAACGAATGTCAAAAATTCATTATAAGACTGCCGAAGAGATTGAGCTGATTAGAGAGAGCGCTATGCTTGTTGCAAAAACACATGGCGAGATCGCAAAGGTTATTCGCGCCGGCATTACTACACTTGAATTAGATACTTTAGCGGAAACCTTCATAAGAGATAACGGCGGAATACCTGCCTTTCTCAACTATGGAGGTTTTCCTTTTTCTTTATGTATCTCGCTGAACGACCAGGTAGTTCACGGTTTTCCAGGCAAGCATGTTTTAAAAGACGGCGATTTGGTATCTGTTGATTGCGGAGCAATACTTAACAAGTATTACGGCGACTCTGCTTTTACTTTTGCCATTGGCGAGGTAAGCGACGAGGTTAAAAAGCTAATGCGCGTAACGCGCGAGTGTCTTGATAAAGGCATTGAAAAAGCGGTGGTAGGCAATCGCATTGGCGACATAGGTTATGCAGTACAGGAGCATGCAGAGAGCAATGGTTTTGGCGTAGTGAAGGAGTTGGTTGGCCATGGTGTGGGTTTAAAGCTCCATGAAAAGCCCGAAGTGCCTAACTACGGCAAACGCGGAGCCGGTGTTAAATTAGAGGAAGGAATGGTAATAGCCATAGAACCTATGATAAACGCGGGTCGTGCTGGTGTTAAGTTTTGGAGTGATGGTTGGACAGTGTCAACAATCGACGGTAAAGCATCAGCTCATTACGAACATACGGTGGCTGTTAAACCTGGTAAAGCAGATATATTATCATCATTTGAGTATGTTGATAATGTTTTACAAAAAAAATAATTAATTCAAAATAATTTATTAATTTTGCGTCCCGCTTTCAGGGCGGATAATAAAGTAATAATCAGCAAAATATGGCAAAACAATCTTCGATTGAACAGGACGGCACAATTCGGGAAGCATTATCTAATGCAATGTTCAGGGTTGAGTTAGAAAATGGTCACGAGATTATAGCTCACATATCTGGTAAAATGCGCATGCACTATATCAAGATATTACCTGGCGACAGGGTTAAGCTGGAAATGAGCCCTTACGATTTATCAAAGGGTAGAATTACGTACAGATATAAATAATAAATAGAGATGAAAGTAAGAGCATCCATTAAAAAACGCAGTGCTGATTGCAAAATCATCCGTCGTAACGGAAAACTTTATGTAATCAACAAAAAGAACCCAAAGTTCAAACAGCGTCAGGGATAATTAAAGTATTGTAATGACTCGTACAACGGTGGCCCGCCGTTCGATCTTACGTAAAAACAAAAAACAAACATGGCAAGGATTTCAGGTATTGATTTACCAAAAAACAAAAGAGGAGAGATAGGTTTAACCTACATCTACGGTATTGGCCGTTCAAAATCACAAGCGATTTTGACCAAAGCAGGGATTGATTTCAGCGTTAAAGTTCAAGACTGGGACGATGATCAATTATCAGCTATTCGTACAATTATCAACGACGAGATTAAAGTAGAAGGTGCATTGCGTTCAGAAGTTCAGTTGAACATCAAACGTTTAATGGATATCGGTTGCTACCGTGGTACACGTCACCGTAAAGGTTTACCATTACGTGGTCAGCGTACTAAAAATAACTCACGTACCCGTAAAGGAAAACGTAAGACAGTTGCTAACAAGAAAAAAGCTACTAAATAGTAATTGATTAGTGATTAAAGATCAGTGTTTGCTCACCGGTCTTTAGTTATTAGGAATAGAAAAAATTAAAGCGACTGGTGGGTCCGAATTATAAAAACCATAATTCAGTAATTCATTAAGTCAATAATTAAAAAAATAAAATGGCTAAAAGCAAAAAAGTTACCAAAAAGCGTATTGTAGTTATTGAGCCTGTTGGCGAAGCACACATCAACGCAACTTTTAACAATATCATTATCACCCTTACTAACAAAAGCGGTCAGGCTATTTCATGGTCTTCTGCTGGTAAAATGGGCTTTAAAGGTTCTAAAAAGAACACTCCTTACGCTGCAGGTCAAGCTGCCGGCGATTGCGGTAAAGTAGCTTATGATTTAGGCTTACGTAAAGTAGAAGTGTTTGTTAAAGGCCCGGGTTCTGGTCGTGAGTCGGCTATCCGTACTTTGCAAACTACCGGTATTGAGGTAACAACAATTAAGGATATCACCCCGCTTCCGCACAACGGATGTCGTCCTTCAAAAAGAAGAAGAGTTTAATTAATATATTTTTTAAAGCTAAGATTCGGCAGCTACAGGTTGCATGATACTTTAAAACACACAAACAATGGCAAGATATACAGGCCCCAAATCAAAAATTGCACGTCGTTTCCGCGAGCCGATCTTCGGTCCGGATAAAGCGTTAGACAGAAAAAACTACGGACCAGGTATGCATGGTGCTTCTAAAAGAAGAGGAAAGCAATCTGAGTACGCGGTACAGTTAATGGAGAAACAAAAAGTTAAATACACTTACGGTGTATTAGAGCGTCAGTTCGAGAACTTGTTTCACCGTGCTTCTGCTAAAGAAGGCGTTACAGGCGAGAACTTATTAAAGTTCTTAGAAGCCCGTTTAGATAACGCTGTATACCGTCTAGGTATCGCTCCATCACGCTCTGGCGCACGTCAGTTAGTAGGCCACAAACACATTACTGTTAATGGTGGTGTAGTTAACATTGCATCTTACCATGTTAAAGCCGGTGATGTTATCGCGGTACGTGAAAAATCAAAATCTATGGAAGCTATTACTAATTCAGTAGCTGGCCACAGAGTTAACAAATACAGTTGGTTATCTTGGGATCCTGCTACCTTATCAGGTACTTTCCTTAACTACCCAAATCGTGATGAGATTCCTGAAAACATCAAGGAAAACCTGATCGTCGAGTTATACTCAAAATAATAACGATAATAACACAAGTAATGGTTGGCAGATTCTGTCAATCATTTTTGTGGTTGAAATCAATCCAATTATTAAACAATAAACAAAAAGGATATAAATGGCAATATTAGCATTTCAGAAACCAGACAAGGTTATCATGCAAAAGTCTACTGATTTTGAGGGTACGTTTGAATTTCGTCCGTTAGAACCAGGCTTTGGTATAACCATTGGTAATGCGCTACGTCGTATATTACTTTCATCGTTGGAAGGCTTTGCAATTACATCTGTACGTTTTTCAGGTGTGTCGCATGAGTTTTCGACTATAAAAGGCGTTGTCGAAGACGTTACCGAGATCATATTAAACTTAAAACAAGTTAGGTTTAAAAAGACAGGCGACTCTGGCGACAATGAAAAAGTATTTGTTATCATTAACGGTCAGGATGCTTTTAAAGCCGGTGATATCACCAAGTTTTCAAATAACTTCACGGTATTAAACCCTGATCTGGTTATTTGTAATATGGATACTGCAGTTACTTTAGAGATTGAATTTACAATTAACAAAGGCCGTGGTTACATCCCTAGCGATGAGAACAAAAACCCTGACGCTAACGTTGGTGTTATTGCTATCGACTCGATCTATACGCCGATTAAAAACGTTAAGTACACTATCGAAAACTATCGTGTTGAGCAAAAAACCGATTACGAGAAATTGGTTTTAGACATTGCTACTGATGGTTCTATCCATCCTGAAGACGCATTGAAAGAAGCTGCTAAGATCCTGATCCAGCACTTTATGTTGTTCAGCGACGAGAACATGATGTTAGAGGCTCAGGCTAAAGAAGAAACTAAAGAAGTTGACGAGGAAATTTTACACATGCGTAAGATCCTTAAAACTGAGTTAGTTGATCTTGACCTTTCGGTACGTGCATTAAACTGCTTAAAAGCAGCTGATATCCGCAGCCTGGCTGACCTGGTATCTTATGACGTTGCTGATATGTTGAAATTCAGAAACTTTGGTAAAAAATCATTGACTGAAATTCAAGACTTAGTAAAATCAAAAGGTTTATCTTTTGGCATGAACTTGTCAAAATTTAAATTAGACGAAGAATAATATAATGATTAGAGGTTAGAGATCAGTGATTGGTCTTTAACCTCTTTTTATTTACAACAACAGAGTTTTATAGCAAGGCGATCTTGCTAACTCCAAACACAATTTTTCACGGAGTATTTGCATAATTCCGCGGGCTTGACTTTAAAGCCGCCCAACGGTATGCACGTGCCACAAAAAACAAAACAATGAGACACGGTAAAAAACACAACCACTTAGGCCGCACCACCAGTCACCGTAAGGCGATGCTGAGTAACATGGCTACTTCGCTTATTTTGCATAAGCGTATTACTACTACATTAGCTAAAGCAAAAGCTCTACGTGTATATGTAGAACCAATACTTACTAAAGGTAAAGACGATACTACACACTCACGTCGTACAGTATTTAGCTATTTGCAAGACAAAGAAGCTACAACTATCCTTTTCCGCGAAATTGCTGAGAAAATTGCTAACCGCCCCGGTGGTTACACTCGTATCGTAAAATTAGAGAATCGTTTAGGTGATAACGCTGAAATGGCAATCATAGAGTTAGTTGACTACAACACTGTATACGGTGTTGATGCTGCACAAGCTGCTAAAAAATCAACTCGTCGTCGTGGCGGTGCTGGTAAAGGCAAAACTGAAGCAGGCGAAACTGTTGCTCCTGTAGCTGCAGCCGCAGTAGCAGAAGATGCAACAGTAGTAGAAGAAACTCCGGTAGCAGAAACTGCAACTGAAGTTGCTCCGGAAACTGAAGCAGCACCTGCAGCAGAAGAAACAACTCCTGAGGCTCCAGCAGCGAACGAAGAAAATGCAGAGAAAGGCGAATAATTAATTATCGCTTTTAGCATATTGAAAACGCCCCGCTCATTTGAGTGGGGCGTTTTGTATTATAAGTGGTTTCTTAATATGTGAAGAATGTTGTTTGTTTATATTTGTTTTAAGAATTGACTAAGTAGTCATACCATTTCTGCCAACCTGTCACCACCCTCCGCCACCATTCTGACGAAAGAATACCCCACATTAGCTGCTATTTGTTACTTATTACTAAAATAACTGCCAAACCCAAATTGGCACACGCATTGATAAACAGCTTGTAGTAAACAATCAAGAAATTATAATCATATGTCTAAAATAATCGGAATCGACTTAGGAACAACAAACTCTTGCGTAGCTGTAATGGAAGGTAACGAACCTGTAGTTATAGCAAACAGCGAGGGCAAACGTACTACGCCGTCAGTGGTAGCTTTCATCGACAATGGCGAGCGTAAGGTAGGGGATCCTGCAAAGCGTCAGGCTATTACTAATCCTACAAAAACTATTTCATCTATCAAACGCTTCATGGGTAACCAATTTAACGAGGTTACTAAAGAGGCTGATCGTATGCCTTACACGGTAGTTAAAGGCGACAACAATACACCACGTGTAGAAATTGGCGATCGTAAATACACCCCACAAGAGCTTTCTGCAATGATACTTCAAAAAATGAAGAAAACTGCCGAAGACTTTTTGGGTCATGAAGTTACCGAAGCGGTTATTACCGTACCGGCTTACTTTAACGATGCACAGCGCCAGGCTACTAAAGAAGCTGGTGAAATTGCAGGCTTAAAAGTTCGCAGAATCATTAACGAGCCTACTGCTGCTGCCCTTGCTTACGGCTTGGACAAAGCGCATAAGGATATGAAAATTGCCGTATTTGATTGCGGTGGTGGTACACATGACGTTTCTATCCTTGAATTAGGTGATGGCGTGTTCGAAGTAAAATCAACTGATGGTGATACACACTTAGGTGGTGATGACTTTGACCAGGTTATTATTGACTGGATGGCTGACGAATTTAAATCTGACGAAGGTGTTGACTTGCGTCGTGATCCAATGGCGCTGCAACGTTTAAAAGAATCAGCCGAAAAAGCTAAAATTGAGTTGTCAAGCACTCCTCAAACTGAAATTAACTTACCATACATCACTGCTGCCGACGGTATGCCTAAGCACTTGGTTAAAACTTTAACCCGTGCTAAATTTGAGCAACTGGCTGACAGCTTGATCAAACGTACAATTGAGCCTTGCCGTACTGCCTTGAAAAATGCAGGTTACAGCACTTCTGATATCGATGAAGTGATTTTGGTAGGTGGTTCAACCCGTATCCCGGCTATCCAGGATGCAGTGCAAAAATTCTTCGGTAAAGCGCCTTCAAAAGGTGTAAACCCTGATGAGGTTGTAGCTATTGGTGCTGCTATCCAAGGTGGTGTATTAACCGGCGAAGTGAAAGATGTGTTGTTGTTAGACGTTACCCCATTATCATTAGGTATTGAAACTATGGGTGGTGTAATGACCAGATTGATCGAGTCGAACACAACTATCCCAACTAAAAAATCAGAGACTTTCTCTACCGCGTCTGATAACCAGCCATCTGTAGAGATCCATATCTTGCAAGGTGAGCGCCCTATGGCACAAGGTAACCGTACTATTGGCCGTTTCCACTTAGATGGTTTGCCACCTGCACCACGTGGCGTGCCACAGGTTGAGGTAACTTTTGATATTGATGCCAACGGTATACTGCATGTATCTGCAAAGGATAAAGCAACAGGTAAAGAGCAAAAGATCCGTATCGAGGCTTCTTCAGGTTTAACTGATGCTGAGATCAAGAAGATGAAAGAAGAGGCAGAAGCTAATGCTGATGCTGACAAAGCGGCAAAAGAAGAAGTTGAAAAACTGAACGGCGCTGATGCTTTAATCTTTAGTACAGAGAAACAACTGAAAGAGTTTGGTGACAAACTGCCTGCAGACAAAAAAGCACCTATCGAAGAAGGCTTGGTTAAATTGAAAGCTGCTTACGAAGCTAGAAACATTGCTGATATTGAAGTTGCACAGGCCGAGCTGAATACAGCCTGGACAGCTGCTTCTGAAGAGATGTACAAAGCATCTGCCGATGGTGGCCAACAGCCTGGTGCTGACGCTGGCGCAGGTCAAGGTCCGCAGGACCACTCTGACACGGTAACTGATGTTGACTTTGAAGAAGTAAAAGACGAAAGTAAATAGTTGTCAAATTAAATATTAATAAAGAGGCTGCTCTGAATTTCAGGGCAGCCTCTTTATTGTTGTTAGAGTTTGTCATTCTGAGCGATAGCGAAGAATCTGCGAACTATAGAATCGCCGCTTGGCGATGCTTCGTTCCTCAGCATGACATTTTTAATAGGAGATTGCAAAGACTTCATTTGTGTTGTCTATCTGCCTATTTAATTGCACACCGTCTAACCCATGCCCAACCAGCTCCAGCTTATGATACTTAGACTGATACTCACCCTCAACCGGATTAAACACAATTTCTCTTTTCTGCGGATCAAAAGTTATGGTACGCTTATGATAGCTGCCTGATTGGTAACTGTAAGTTGCACCGTCATCTTCGTAATAAACAAAGGTGTTAGTGTCATCACCGTTCCAAATATGGATCTGTAGTACACCATCACCTTGCTCATTAGTACTTTGAATGATATTTTGCATGGGGATGATCCCGCCTGCTTTGATAAATACCGGTAAGTCAGTTAATGGACATGATACATTTACCATTTGATTCCCTGTAAAACGCTCGTCAGTATTTAGGCGATACCAATCGCCTGCGGGTAGATATACATCTACATGATCCACCGTGCTAATGACTGGCGCAACCAGTAAAGCATCGCCAAATAGGAATTGGTTTTGGTACTTTGTGTCATATATATTCTCGTCTTGCGTATAATCAATGGCCAATGTACGGCTCAATGGTAAACCTGTTTTTGTAGATTGGTAAAACCCCGAATAGATGTAAGGAAGCAACTTATACCGCTGCTCAATATCTTTTTTGATGATCTGCTCGTAGTCGTCTCCCCACTGCCATGGTTCGCGCATAGTCATGCCCAAAGCCGCGTGATTACGAAACATCGGTGTATAAGGGCCAAGTGAATTCCACCTTACCATAAGCTCGGCCGTAGGATTACCCATAAATCCACCTATGTCTACACCAATCATCGACATACCTACCAAACCCAAACTATTTACCAGTCGTTGGCCAAATAACAAATGTTCGTCACTGGCAGCGTTATCCCCCGTCCAGACGGCCGAATAACGTTGTGTGCCAGCATAAGCTGCCCGGGTGAGTATAAACGGCCGCTTGCCATTTAAGATGCGTTTGGTGCCGTTATAGGTGGCGCGAGACATTTGCATGCCGTACACATTTCGTATCTCGGGCATAAACTTGTCGCCAAACTTTACCATCCAGGGCATGTTTTGGCCCCAGGCGGCAGGTTCGTTCATATCGTTCCAAAAACCTTCCACGCCGGGATCGGCCAGGGCTTTGAATGAAACGCCCCACCATTCGCGCACCTCTGCATTTAGAAAATCAGGGAAATGGCAACGGCCCGGCCAAACGCTTCCAGTAAATAATTCGCCGTTAGGGTAGGTGGCAAAGTAGCCTTTCTCTACACCTTCTTTATATTCGGGATAGTTTTCGTCTATTTTTATTCCAGGGTCAACAATGGTTACCAGTTGAAAACCCATCGACTTTAATTCGTCGACCATTCCTTTAGGATCAGGGAAAGTCTCCTTGTTCCAGGTGAAGATTTTGTAGCCGTCCATATAATCAATGTCGCAATACATCACATCCGCTGGAATCTGCTTTTCTCTGAATTTGCGGGCGACATCCAACACTTCGTTAGCACTCATGTAGCTCCATCGGCATTGTTGGTAACCCAGGCTCCACAGCGGGGGCATTTCCATGCGGCCGGTAAGCCAGGTATAATCTTCTAATATATTGCGGATGCCTTGCGCACCGAAAAAGTAATAATCCATATCGCCACCATCGGCCCCAAACCACATCATCTGTTCGTCCGTAGTGGCTCCAAAATCGAAATAGCTCTTATGCGTATTATCAAAAAATACCGCATACGTTAAGCCGCTATGTAAGCCAATATAAAAGGGAAAGGTTTTATAAAGCGGATCTGTTGTAATGGTATGCAATGCCGCATCGGTGTTCCAGTTTACATAGTTTTGCCCCCGGCGGTTAAGATCTCCGGCCTTTTCGCCCAGACCTATAAATTTTTCATCCGGATATAGCTTGCGGTAATTCATAACCCGCTCGGCCTGCCAGTTGGTGCCAAAGCGTGTATCATCGCCACTTAGGGGCTGGCCATCGGCAGTAAAAAACTCAAAACGCAGTGGCTTTAGGTTGATAACCAGTTTTACGGCAGACGTAGTTACCTCCACTATGTCTGCCAAATGCTGCCAGGTAAAATTATCCAGCGGCTTTTCAATTACCGCGAATGATTCATCGCTTTGCGCAAACGTTTTGCTGATACAAACCCTGATAATAGTCGGGCTATAAACCCAAACACGGGCTTCGGCTTCGGCGGTTTGTATTAACAGGTAATTATCTTGTTGAATGACGCTGTTGGCATTGCTTAATATTTCTATCTGCATATAAGTAGAACAAGTTCAGACTTGTGAAGTTTTCAAAACTTCCTAGTCTTTATTACTCTATAATCTCAACTTTATCCCCCCGTTCACCACAAAGCCGTCCAGTGGGGCATAAATATCTTTAAACACGGGGCTGGTTACGCTGCCCGTATATATCGGCGCAAATTGCGTTTGCCTTATATCGGTAAAGTTTTCAAAGTTGATGAAAAGCGAAAACCGCTCCCAGATCTTTTCGCCCATAATGCCCATTGTCCAATATCCGCGGCCTTTTGTGCCGTCATTCAGTACCTGCGGACTAAAATAGTATGCCTCTGCACCAATCTTCAAGTTATCTTCCAACTCATAAACCAGCACATTATTTAAGCGGTGTTTTGATACTAGCGGATAAGTAGTTTCAGCGGCGGTGGTATGCGTTTTTACATCGGCCAGGGTGTAGCCAATAAACAGTTTAAAATCGGCATAAGTTAGTTTGACATTGGTTTCGGTGCCGCGGGTGTCTAAATGCCCGGCTGGTTGTTGGTATTGCAAATTGCCATCGGGTAAGGCAGTAAGTATGATGGGGCTTTCAATGCGGGTGTAAAACAGTAATTGGTTGATACTGAACGACACCGCATCGTTAAACAAAGTGGTACGGTAGTTAATATCGTAATTGGCGCCGTATGACCTTTCTGCCCGGGTATTGGCTACATCTATCGGCAATACATTTCTAAACTGTATACGCTCAGCATCCTCGGTAAATACACTCGGTGCTTTGTAGCCCAGGCCGCCGCCTAACCGGGTGGTAACGTGGTCGCTGATCTTGACTAATGCCGATAATCGCGGCAGCACAAAAAAGCCGTATTGGTTATGATAATCGCCTCTTATACCGCTTTCAATAGTCAGCACTTTAGCGGCGTTCCAGGTGTTTTGTACAAGGACGCCAAGGGTATTGTAGGTGTAACTTCTGAGTGCTATGCCAGTGTTTTGATGTTCTTTAAAGTTATCAGTTAACAAATTAATGCCCGCTACCCAATCGGACTGCGCACTGTTATGCGCGTAGGTTGCTTCGCTATAAGTTGATAACTGCCCACCCGAAAACCTATAACCCGGCAGGCCGATGTTGCGGTCGTAATAGCTCACGCTGTTTTTTAACACCAGCGACGACTGCTCACTGATATGATGGTCTAATTGTAACTGCGTGCTGTAACGCCCGGTTTTGTTTTGCTCAAAGTAGCTGTGTTGCGGGCTGGCGTCGCCCTTTATATAATGCAAGTCGCCACCTATACGGTTTTCTACTATCGCATTTATGCCGGTAATCAGGGTCGTTTTATCGCTTAAATAAAACCAGAGCTTCGGGTTGAGGGTAAAGCGGTCAAATTTAGGGATAGCAGTAAGGTCGATCCCCGATGGATCATAAGCCGAACCATGATTATAAGCTACATAAGTAGTAACGCCCATCTTTTTGAACTTTTGCGAATAGAAGCCACTGGCATCCAATCCCAGTGCCGATGTGCCATTCAGCATAAAATTAAGCTGCCTGTTAGCGGTCGGCGTTTTTGACACCAGGTTCACCAGCCCTGCTATGGCGCCGCCGCCGTACAGGGTTGATGATGAGCCTTTAATTACCTCTACCTGTTTCAGGTCAAGCGGGGCAATTTGCAACAGGCCCAAGCCGCCTGAAAAACCGGAGTATAAAGGGAACCCATCCCGAATGATCTGTGTGTATTTACCATCTAACCCTTGTATGCGGATGCTGGAGTTACCGCTGGTAGCAGATGTTTGCTGGGTTTGTATGCCCGTGCTTTCTGCCAGTAGCATACGGATATCGCCGGGTTTCATGTTGGCTTTTTCATCCAGCTCTTCGCCGGATATTACTTCTACTCGGGTGGGGATGTTTTGAATGGTGCGGCTGCTGCGTGTAGCAGTAACAACAATTTGTTCCAGTTCTTCGCCATCGTCATTTGGGGTAAGTGTTATAAATAACACAATATAGGTTGTAAGCGGAAACGTGAGTGTATCCACCCGTGGTTGATAGCCGGTGTATGTAGTCCGTATCAATATCTTACCATCGGCAACGCCGGTTATGGTGACAAGGCCGTTGCTGTCGGCAGTGGCGCCTATTGTGGTGCCCTGTATACTAATCGAGGCCCCAACCAGTGGCTGATTTGTTTTAGCATCTTTAACAACAGCCTTAAGCGTATTTTGCGACCAGGCCGCAGCAGTATATAGCAGTGCAATAAAAAGCACTATGAGTTTTTTCATGAGAAAATTTAGCGTAAAAGTTAATACAATAAGACGCGAGGCGGCTTCAACAAATGTGGATTAACTTAACTGCGGCGGCTGCCAAATGGAGAGCGTTATCTCTTTAAGCAGCGGTTGCTTATAGCTGCTGACATGCGTTACAACTTCAGGCTGTGCAATAAAAGTAAGTTGGACTAACTTATGAACTACAAAACCAACACAAGTACCGCAGGCAAAGAAAGGCGAACAGCCAGCACATTCTTTTTCTGTGGGAGAGGTGCTGTTTTGTTCCGTTTTTGATATTGAAGTTTCGTCGGCGCAATTATCTGCACAGCATGGCTTTACTGTAAGCAGTAGTACCATAAATGTCAATATAGTGCACAGAAACTTCACGTGGTAAATGTAATTGATTTTGGTTATAGATTTAGCTATTGTTGCCGATCCATATTTCCTTGATGATGCCCTTACTATCATAATCAATAACAACAGCGGCGTCTGTTAGCTTATTTTTATTTGAAACACCAATGTGAATGTTTTTAAACTCGACATTGTCTTCTGTGGACTGACAAACAGCATCAGTTAGCGTAAACAGAACCAGGGCAAAGGTAAGTAGTGTTTTCATAATGGTTTAGGTGAGTAAAAAACAAGGTAAACAAAAAATCCCGCCCAAACGGGCAGGATTTCTTATTATTGATAGCACTCAATTAATTCCAAAGGTTAGCCGGATAAACTCCATTAGCTACCAATTCTGAGATTGATTTTTGTACAATTTCTTTATCTTCTTTATAAGTTACACCAAACCATTTTGAACCGGTTGGGATAACTTTGAAAGATGCGGTGCCGGTTTTTATCAATTTATCGGCAACAAGCGGAATGAAAAACTCTGCTTTTGGATTCTCTTCGTTAGCCATAACAAACTCGCGGAACATCGGCTCGCTTTGCTGAAAAACAGCGGGGGTGAAGCCCCAAAAATTCATTGATACACGGGTTTCGTTTGGTAATGGATGTTCGCCGGTGGTGTCTTTGTAAGCTACGCTGCCGTCTTCTTTAAAATAAACTTCGGTACGCTCGTTAACTTCGGTCATATTGCCTAAGGCGTTAACCTCGCACACACCGCGCGATACTGATCCGTGGTCGGACAAAGTACGGTCTATTTGGTAGCCAACTAACGCGTAGTGGGTATCGTCAGCCTCGGTAGTTAAAAACTTAGCCATTTTCTCAAATGAGTCATAGCCATAGTAGTCATCAGCGTTAATTACGCAAAAAGGCTCGTTAATTTGGTTGCGGGCAGCTAAAACGGCGTGGGCAGTTCCCCATGGTTTAGCGCGCTCAATTTCTTTATCAATACCAAATGGTGTTAGATCAAAGTTTTGAAAAACGTAATCAACTTCTACACCACGTCCTTTTAGCTTAGGTTCAAAGATAGATTTGAACGAGTCTAAAAATTCTTCGCGGATAATAAAGCTGATCTTACCGAAGCCTGCTTTAATAGCATCATGGATAGAGTAATCGATAATGGTTTCGCCATTTGGGCCAAAGCCATCAATTTGTTTCATGCTGCCGTAGCGGCTGGCCATCCCTGCGGCCAAAATTAATAGTGTAGGTTTCATAGTAATTGTGGAGTGTTAGTAAAACACCTTTATGTCTGTGAGTTATTATTCTATTATTTAATATACCTAAAATCCTGGCCGGCTTTAATATTTAACAGCGACTCATAAATTAAACGGATAACGTTATCGCAATCCTCTTTGTGCACCATTTCAACAGTGGTATGCATGTAACGCAGGCACAATGAAATTAATGCTGATGGTACGCCGCCGTTTGAGTAAGCAAACGCGTCGGTATCTGTACCGGTTGAACGTGATGATGCCTGACGTTGAAAAGGGATCTCTGCTTTTACAGCAGTTTCCATTAATAGCTTGTTCAGGTTGTTTTGTACCGCAGGCGCGTAGGATACAACCGGGCCACGGCCGCAAGCCAGGTCGCCCTGGGTTATTTTGCTGATCATCGGTGTTTGCGTATCATGCGTAACGTCGGTAACAATAGCGACGTTAGGTTTTATACGGTGGGCAATCATTTCGGCGCCCCGCAACCCAATTTCTTCCTGCACAGCGTTAACAATGTATAAGCCAAATGGTAGTTTTTGATTGTTCTCTTTCAGCAGGCGGGCAACCTCGGCTATCATGAAACCACCAACGCGGTTATCAAGCGCGCGGCCAACATAATAACGGTCATTTAATACCATAAACTCATCCTCGTAAGTAATAACGCTACCAACGTGGATACCCATTTTTTCTACCTCGTCTTTTGATATGGCGCCACAATCTAAACAGATGTTTTTAAGTGACGGGGCTTCTTCCTTCTCGCCACCCAAGCGGGTGTGTATGGCCGGCCAACCAAATACTGCTTTAACAATCCCACCGGTTTCGGTGTGGATATTAACGCGTTTTGACGGGGCAATCTGATGATCTGAACCACCATTACGGATAACATAGATCAACCCATCGTTGGTAATGTAATTAACAAACCACGAGATCTCATCGGCATGCGCTTCAATTACTACTTTATATTCGGCTTCCGGGTTGATAACGGCGACCGCGGTGCCATAATTATCCACGTAGTGCTCATCTACATAAGGTTTGATATAATCAAGCCATAACTCCTGGCCTTTCCACTCAAAACCGGTAGGCGAGGCGTTATTGATATATTTTTCAAGAAAAGCTAACGATGTATCGGTTACTACAGCAACGTGCTCTTTTTTATCTGATTTTTTTTTAGACATAATGTTGTTCAGGTTTTTAAACCGCGACAAATATAATATTTACTTAAAGCTTGACGCACAAAGCCAATAGCTTTTTTAGCTGTTAACATCATAAAGGGCGGTAATGTTTCTGCTTAAACAAGCTTTTCAACTATCTCATAGTTGTAGCCACCCCTGGTAAACAATTGGCCGGTTGAGGTAAAGCCGTATTTTGCATAGAAAGCTACAGCGGTATCGCGGGCATTGCACCAAATGCGGGTTGCGCCGTCGTCTACGGCAAAGTCCATTATAAAATGTAGCAACTGTTTACCAATCCCCATACCCCGTACTTCCTCCGCCACCGCAAATTTGCGAAACTGAAAGTCGGCCCCGTTTTTAAACAGCGATACCACCCCCACAATATAGTTATCCTTAAAAGCAGCAAAATGGTAGCCATGGTTATCCTCTTCCATTGCCATTTCATTGAGTTTTAGTTCGGGATATAATACCTCCCGGCGCAGTTTCCAGGTATGCTCTGGGCGGATTTGTTCGATATGGATGTGGGGTATTGTCATAAATAAAATAAGAAAAAGCACCGGCCCAGTGATTCCCTCCCTCGGGAGGGTAGGGAGGGGTTTCGTTAACTATTCAATATAGATTTGTCAAAATTAGCAGGTAAAACTAACGTAGGATCGCCTTTGATCAAATCAATCATTACTGTCTCAAGCGCTCTGATAACATTTAATATTTCGCTTTTTATTTCACTTTCAGAAAACCTGATAAAGTTTACCCCTAAACTTTCTAATCTCTTTTGCCGTAACGCATCTTTATTGAAAGCTTCTTCGCCGTTATGGCTCATGCCATCAACCTCTATCGCCAGTTGAAGCGTTTTGCAATAAAAATCCACTATGTAATTGTCGATGCATCTTTGTCTGTCAAAATCAAAACCATGGAATTTATTGTCTTTCAATTCCTTCCATAGTAAGACCTCGCCGGGCGTCATGTCTTTTCTGAGCTTTTGAGCCAGTCGCTTTAGATTGGGGTTGTATGGGATTATCTTAACCATTTTGTTTGTCACTTGGTGAACCCCTCCCTACCCTCCCGAGGGAGGGAATCGCACGAGGCTTTGGCTCTTTTTCTTTAGTGGCGATTTGGGACAATATTTAAATCCGACATCGAACATTAGAAATCTTACCTTACAACGGTATATTCCCATGTTTTTTTCTTGGATGATTAACCACCTTATTCTCCAGCATTTTAAAGGCGAGGATGAGTTTTAGACGTGTCTCCGCCGGTTCAATTACCTCATCTATAAAACCACGCTCAGCGGCACGGTAAGGGTTGGCAAAGGTGTCGGCGTAAAGCTTTTCCTTTTCGCGCCATTTGCCTTCCGGGTCTTCCGCTCCACTGATCTCACGTTTAAAGATGATCTCGGCAGCGCCTTTGGCGCCCATTACGGCAATCTCTGCAGATGGCCATGCAAAGTTCATATCGGCGCCAATGTGTTTAGAGTTCATTACATCATAAGCCCCACCATATGCTTTACGGGTAATTACGGTAACACGCGGAACGGTAGCTTCGCAAAAAGCATATAATAGCTTAGCTCCGTTGGTGATGATGGCATTCCACTCCTGGTCTGTGCCCGGCAGAAAGCCCGGCACATCTTCAATAACCAACAGCGGGATATTAAAGCTATCACAAAAGCGTACAAAGCGGGCGGCTTTGGTAGAGGCGTGCCTGTCTAACACACCCGCCAAAAATGCGGGCTGGTTGGCCACTATGCCAATGCTGCGGCCTGCCAGTCGGGCAAAGCCTACAACTATATTTTCGGCAAAATCCTTATGTACTTCTAAAAACGATTCGCTGTCAATTAAATGGCTGATGATCTCGCGCACATCATAGGGTTGAAGCGAAGCCTCGGGTAAAATGCTGTTCAGCTCAGGGCGCAATTCATTAGCCGACTCGTAAGGTAGGGCAGGGGCCTTATCCTCGCAATTTTGCGGCATATAGCTTAGCAGCTTTTTAACATGGTTAATAGCCTCAATCTCGTTTGTACAGGCAAAGTGCGTAACGCCCGATTTGCTGGCATGCGTGTTAGCGCCACCAAGTTCTTCTGATGTCACTATTTCATGTGTGACGGTTTTAACAACATTGGGGCCGGTAACAAACATGTAAGAGGTATGCTCTACCATCAAAATGAAATCGGTAATAGCCGGCGAGTAAACCGCCCCGCCTGCGCAGGGACCCATAATTGCCGAGATTTGCGGTACTACACCCGACGCCATGGTGTTGCGGTAAAAAATATCAGCATAGCCACCTAATGATACCACACCCTCCTGGATCCGCGCGCCACCCGAATCATTTAGCCCCACAACCGGCGCGCCATTCTTAATGGCAAGGTCCATGATCTTACAGATTTTTTCGGCATGAGTTTCTGATAAAGAACCACCAAAAACGGTAAAGTCCTGCGAGAAAACATATACTAATCTTCCATTAACTGTGCCATATCCGGTAACTACGCCGTCGCCGGCGTACTTTTCTGTCTCCATACCAAAGTCGGTTGAACGATGGGTAACCATCATGCCAATCTCCTGGAAGCTACCTTCGTCCATTAAAAAATGTAAACGCTCGCGGGCGGTGAGTTTCCCTTTTTTGTGTTGGCTCTCTATCCTGGCTTCTCCGCCCCCGGCAAGGGCTTTTTGACGTTTGTTTTTTAGTAAATTTATCTTGTCGTTCACAACGGGTTATTTATAGCTGATTGATAAAATTAACAATTTAATTACAAAAATGCCGTTACACGACCTGACAATACAAACTTTAGATTTGTATCTTTGCACTAACTAATGCCCCGTAAACTAACAGCCGTAATATTTATGCTGATCTTTGCTGCAAAGATGAGTATATCCCTTGTGCCGTTAATTTCGATTTTAGATAAAAACACCGCACGTGCGGTAATTATGCAGTTGGAGCAGGAGAATAAAGGCGAGAAGGAGGATCCTGACAAAGATGCTTTTAAGGAAAAGAAGAGTTTTGACGAACTTTTGACTTCCATCTTCCACTTCGATCCCTTCCAATTGGAAACCACCTATCTGCATAACCAGGAACACGCGCTGCTTGTTCATCTTTACCATCCTGTCGTTCCGACACCCCCTCCCAACGTTTAAATGATCTAACCTGGTGTGTACACACCGGGGATGCATTGCTATTCATTTAATCATTTATTCAAAACATTCTGTATGCAAATTAAGCAAGATGGGGCTGCTATGGGCGGTCTTAATCTCCAAAAGTATTTTCTGCCTAAAAATTTAAAAAGAGATCTTCCGGCAAGTGTTGTTGTGTTTTTAGTCGCCCTTCCGTTGTGCCTGGGTATTGCCCTGGCTTCAGGCGCACCATTATTTTCGGGCATATTAACCGGTATAATAGGTGGCGTAGTTGTTGGCGCGTGTAGCGGGTCGCAATTAAGTGTTGCCGGCCCGGCAGCGGGTTTAACGGTAATTGTATTTAACGCTATTACCGGTTTAGGCTCTTTCGAAACGTTTTTGCTGGCCGTATTGTTGGCTGGTGTTATCCAGATTTTACTTGGTATTATTAAGGCAGGTACTATAGGTAACTACTTCCCTTCGGCAGTTATCGAGGGTATGCTTGCCGCTATCGGTATTATTTTGATCATGAAGCAGTTTCCGCACGCGGTTGGCTATGACGCTGATTTTGAGGGCGACGAAGCGTTTAATCAGGCCGATCAACATAACACCTTTTCTGGAATCTTTGGTGCGCTGTCAAAAATTAACTATGGTGCAACGATAATTGCTGCATTATCTATTTTGATAATGATTTACTGGCCTAAGTTTAAAAAAGTAGCCATGGTGCCCGCGCCATTATTGGTAGTGGTATCCGGCGTAATATTAGGTTTAGTATTTGACGGAACAAGTTTTGGGTTAAGAGATAAGCAATTTGTACAGATCCCGATAGTGAATAGTGCCGGCGAATTTTTCGGCTTGTTTAAATCGCCAAATTTTGCTGCAATAACAAATAAAGAGGTTTGGATAACCGCTGTAACCATTGCTATAGTAGCCAGTTTAGAGACGTTGCTTAGCCTTGAGGCGGTAGATAAGCTTGACCCTATCAAAAGGATATCGCCAACCAACCGCGAGCTTGTGGCCCAGGGCGCGGGTAATATTATAAGCGGTATGCTGGGCGGCTTGCCTATGACGGCAGTTATAGTTCGTTCTTCGGCAAACGTAAATGCCGGGGCGCGCACAAAAATGAGTGCTATTATTCATGGTGTGTGGTTGGCCCTGGCATTGATATTAATACCCTCGCTGATCAATTACATACCTCTGTCATGTTTGGCTGCCATATTATTGATGACAGGTTATAAATTAGCTCGTATTGGTTTGTTTAAACACATGTGGCAGAAGGGTTTACATCAATTTGTTCCGTTTGTGGTAACCATTGTAGCTGTGGTATTTACAGATTTGCTTATTGGCGTAGGTGTAGGCTTAATAGTGGGCGTATTTTACATACTGCGTACAAACATGCGCAACCCCTATTTCTATCACATTGAAGAGAGCGAGAACAAAAAGATCATCAAGATACGGCTTGCCGAAGAGGTTTCTTTCTTGAACAAAGCTGCCATACAGGTAACGCTTACTGGCATGCCCAAAGAGACGGAAGTAATAATTGACGGTTCAAACTCAAGGTATATAGATCCGGACGTATTAGAGATCATTTATAATTACAAGCACAATGCATACACGAAGGGCATTATTGTACAACTAATAGGTATAAAAGACCGCTATGATGTACCTAAACTTAAAACCCTTAGTCAATCATCCAGGCTCTAAATAAAAAAAGTACGAAAGTAAATCAAAGCTATGCAACATAGCTAATAATGGTTACCACTAACAAAATTATAACGATGAATAACGAGAAAAACAAAACCGATATAACAGTTTCTAAATCGGCTTTGAGCCAAAAAGAAAGCTATGCCGCATTGCTGTCAGGCAACCGCGAGTGGGTTGACAGTAAACTGAAGGAAGACCCTGAGTACTTTAAAACCCTGGCCAAAGGTCAAAGCCCCGAGGTATTGTGGATTGGCTGTGCTGATAGCCGCGTACCTGCCAACCAGGTTACCGGTACCAACCCGGGCGAGGTGTTTGTACACCGCAACATTGCCAACGTATGCGTGCATACGGATATGAACATGCTAAGCGTGCTTGATTATGCGGTTAACGTATTGAAGGTAAAGCACGTTATTGTAGCTGGTCACTATGGTTGCGGCGGTGTTGCTGCGGCGTTAACTAACAAGCAGTTTGGCTTGATAGACAACTGGTTACGCCATATTAAAGACGTTTACCGTATGCACGCGCATGAGCTTGACCGTATATCTGACCAGGAAGCTAAAGTTAACCGTTTGGTTGAGCTGAATGTTATTGAGCAGTCTTACAACTTATGTAAAACTACCATTATACAAAATGCCTGGAAAGAACGCTCTGATCTTGAAGTTCATGGCTGGATAGTTGACATTAACACCGGTTTAATAAAAGACCTGAAGGTTAGTAACAACGACTCGCATAGCCTGGGCTATGTATATGAATTTAATGACGATGAAGTAGCTGTTCACTAAAAATAGTTGTTTGGTTTAAGTTAACCCCGTGCCGGCTAAACCCAGCCGGGGTTTTTACTGCTTTACCAACCGTTTGTTTTTTGTGAAGCTAATTATGCATGGAAGCAGAAATTATATCAGATTTTAATAAGAAAATACGTTCTTTTGCTAAGAATATACCATCAACAAGTAAGTAAATAACAAGAAAAACAAAATATTATGTGTGCTCAAAATGACAATAGTATTAGTTACCAAAAGCTACTGGAAGGCAACCAAAAGTTTGTTGCCGACGCGCTGAAGATTGACCCGGACTATTTTGCCAAACTTGCCAAAGGACAGTCGCCGCCGGTGTTGTGGATAGGTTGTGCCGATAGCCGCGTACCTGCCAACCAGATAACCAATACTAAGCCGGGCGAGATATTTGTACACCGTAACATTGCCAATATGGTTATCCATACAGATATGAATATGTTGAGCGTGTTAGATTATGCCGTGAATGTATTAAAGGTTAAACACGTTATCGTTACCGGCCATTATGGTTGCGGCGGTGTTATAGCCGCAATGAGTAATAAGGAATTTGGTTTAATAGACAACTGGCTGCGCCACATTAAAGATGTGTATCGCTTGCATGCCGATGAACTTGTTGCTATTGAAGATGAGCAAGAGCGCGTTGATCGCCTGGTGGAATTAAACGTGATAGAGAATGTGTACAACCTTTGCAAAACCACCATTGTACAAAACGCCTGGGCCAATGGTCAGGATTTATCTGTGCATGGCTGGGTATACAGTATTGAAACAGGGATTATAAAAGACATGGAAGTTAGCACTACCGACAATGGTAAAATGGAGAGTGTGTTTAGGTTTAGCCCCCCGGCCCCCTAAAGGGGAGAAATGGTGGATATAGTGGATAACTTATTTCGCTATGCTTGATATTAAATAAGAAAGGCCAAAGTGATAAACTTTGGCCTTTCTTATTAACGTTCTCGAAAGTACCCCTTTAGGGGGGAAGGAGCTTTATTTCTGCAAAAATGGATATCTATAATCCTTAGGCGGATCAAAGGTTTCTTTGATAGTACGTGGCGATACCCAGCGTAATAGATTGATCATTGAGCCGGCTTTATCGTTAGTGCCTGATCCGCGTGCGCCGCCAAATGGCTGCTGCCCAACTACTGCACCCGTAGGCTTGTCATTAATGTAGAAGTTACCTGCTGCATTACGCAATGCCTGTGTAGCCTTCGCAATAGCATAGCGATCCTGCGATATAATGCTGCCGGTAAGGGCGTAGATAGATGTTTTATCTACTACCTGCAATATCTCGTCAAATTTATCATCCTCATAAACATAAATGGTTAGTACCGGGCCGAACAGCTCTGTACACATCGTTACGTAGTATGGGTCTTGCACCTGCAGTACGGTAGGTTGTATAAACCAGCCCTGGCTCTTGTCGTAAGTGCCGCCGGCAATAATCTCGACACTGCTATCTGCTTTGGCGTCATCAATGTATTTAGCCAGTTTGTCAAACGATGCCTCGCTAATTACAGCATTTACAAAGTTTTCAAAATCCTCGGTAGGGCCAACTTTAATGGTAGCCAGATCGCGCTGCATAAATTCTTTAACAGCAGGCCATAATGAAGCCGGAATATAAGCTCTTGAGGCTGCAGAACATTTTTGTCCCTGGTACTCAAAAGCGCCGCGGACAAGGGCGGTACTTACCACTTCGGCGTTAGCGCTTGGGTGGGCAAGCACAAAATCCTTACCCCCTGTTTCGCCAACAATGCGTGGGTAAGTTTTGTATTTGTGTATGTTGGTACCAATAGTTTGCCAAATGTCCTGGAAAACTTTGGTCGAGCCCGTAAAGTGAATACCTGCAAAATCAGGGTGATTAAATATTACATCACCTGCAACCGGCCCATCAACATAAATTAAGTTGATAACACCTGGAGGTAAGCCGGCTTCTAAAAACACTTGCATCAATACGTTAGCGGCGTATATCTGGGTGTAGGCTGGTTTCCAAACCACAACGTTACCCATCATGGCGGCACTTGCAGGCAAGTTACCGGCTATAGCAGTAAAGTTAAATGGCGTAAGCGCGAAAACGAAGCCTTCTAACGGGCGCTGCTCCACACGGTTCCAAATCCCCTTGGGCGACACCGGCGGTTGTTGCGCGTAAATGTCCGTCATGTAACTTACGTTGAAACGCAAAAAGTCAACCAGCTCACAAGCGGCATCAATTTCGGCCTGGTAAGCATTTTTTGATTGGCCCAGCATGGTAGCTGCGTTGATCTTTGCACGGTAAGGGCCTGCAAATAAATCGGCAGCTTTTAGAAAAATGGCAGCACGTTGCTCCCAGGGCATGTCTTCCCAATCGGCTTTAGCGGCAAGGGCGGCCTCAATGGCTTGCTCAACGGTGCTTTTATCACCTTCAAAAAAGTTAGCCAGCAGGTGTTTATGGTCATGCGGTGGGCGGATCTCCAGGCGTTTACCTTCAAAGATCTGCTTATCGCCAATGTACATGGGTATATCAATTTTATAGGCACGGCCTTCGGCCAGGGCAGCTTTAAGCGCTGCACGTTCCGGGCTTTGCGGGCCGTAGTTTAGTACAGTCTCGTTCGTCGGAGTCGGAACGTTAAAAAATCCTTTTAGCATAGCAGTAGTTAATTTACACGAAGTTACGGAATATGTGCGGATATGTAAATGAGCAGCAATGCAAATGATTTTTTGATGACAGGCAAGGACTTTGTTGTAGCCTATGCCGGTAGCGTGTCTTTATCCTCTAATGTTTCTAATTGAATCATGTATTTCTGTAGTTGATCTAAATGCCCCCCAAAGGCTTTTTGGGTCATTTTTGAACCCATAATAACGGCTAAAGGAACCAGTACGATCAGGCAGATAAGAAGAGATGTCAGCTTATGGGTGTTGTTAAAATAGTCCGACACTGTATGGCCAAAGTAGTAGTTTACTATGAGTGAGCCGGTAATCAGCGATATGGGCGTGGCAAACATTCCCCAGTTTTTTTGAAACATCAATGTGTTTGATATAATTTTATAATTAAGCTGTATTGCCTGAGTTACACCTGCATCAGCTGAAATATTTAGTTGTATTTTCTTATAATAAATAACAGTGACGATCAAATAAAGGACATTTATAACAAATGATAGCAGAAGAATGCTTAGCAGCTCGCCTTTATTAAGGCTAAATAATATCCATATGCTGTTTGCTGCTGTAAAAAAGGCGGCCCAATATATATTATACTTCAAATTAGTTTTAAGGGTTGACAAGCTCGAGTTTGACTTTTGGGTTATTGCTTTCATAATTTCTTGATTAGTTAGTGTGGTATTAAACTTTGTTTTATTCAGTGTATCCCACTCTTTAAAAAGATCCATTGGCTTTGTTTTTAAATTGGGTGATTAATTGATTTTTTAGTCGGTGTATTTTCACGTTAACATAGTTTTGCTTTGTGCCGGTAATCTCGGCTATCTCTATGTTCTTGTATCCGTCGAGGTGCAGTATCATGAGCATTCTATCCACTTCAGGCAGTTGTTTAATCAAGTAATATAGCAACTCGCTATTTTCATTTTTAACAGTTTGTGTTGGTGGTTCTGCTTCGGCAATTGCTTCTTTAAACTTATACTCGCGTCGCTTAAAAGTTAGTACCGTATTTAGGCAAACTTTGTAAAGCCAGGTGCTAAAAGCTGCATCGCCTTTAAAGCTGCCGAATGATTTCCAACCCTGCAGTAAGACTTCCTGGTACAGATCCTTTTTGTCCTCCGGATCATCGACATAAAGGCCGATAACCTTATGGATGATCCCCGCGTGTTGCTGAACCAGGTTGATGTACTGATATTGTAAATGTTTTGGCATCTATTATTTAACTTCTACACAGTTAGTATAACGGCGATGGGGAAAATTACAATTAATGAAATTATTTTTTTAGAAACCGGTTTAATTATACTCATGACAGCCAATGTCAATATTTTTTAAACTTATGTAAGGCATTTGACTTGAATGCGACTAAGACGTAAATACATAATGTCTTACCATCATGATAAAAAATATTTGCTTTACACTTGCTTTAACTGCTTTTTCAATTAATGCACTTGCTCAAGGCTGCAGCGATGCCGGCTTTTGCAGTTTGGGGGCACTAAAAAACCTAGATGGTGACGCGCAGCCAAAACATATGCTCGATGTTGGTTTTAACTTTGGCTATGGCGAGCAACAAACGCTAACCTATAACCCATACCTTCAATATGGTGTCATTTTAAATGAGCATTGGCAGTTGCAGGGAAAACTTACATCTACCTATGCAAAGGGCTTTTTAGGCAGTCGGTTTAATTTAGGCGATGTGTATGGCGTTGTTACTTATAGGGCGGCTAATACCACCAAGCATCAGTTGCGTTTAGTAGGTGGGATAAAAATTCCGCTTACTACTGCGAATGATAAAAATGCCAATGGCTTACCTTTGCCGCTCGATTACCAATCAAGCATTGGTACTTACGATGTTATTGGTGGAATAAATTACGTTTTACATAAGCATCTTGAGGCCGATCTTGCGCTGCAATTACCGGTGATTCACAATAATAAAAGTTCGTTTTCGCCTGGTCTTTATCCTGACGAAAGCCGGATAAAATATTTTCCGAATACTAATAATTTTGAACGTAAACCCGACGTATTATTCAGGGTGGGTTACTATATAAACCTGCCGGCCAACATCATTTTAAAGCCTAATCTATTGGCTATTTACCATTTAGGGCAGGATACTTATCTAAATCCTAGTGGCCAACGCGATGTGCTTGATGGCACCCGGGGGCTGACTATAAACGAAGGTCTTACCGTAACTAAACAGTTTAAAAATAATAACCGGATAGAATTGTTAGCCGCCATGCCTATAAAAGGCAGGCAGGTGCGTGCAGATGGTTTAACACGTAAATGGGTGTTGAATGTGCAATACTCGTTGGCGTTTTAAAGCGTACCCTCCCCAAACCGCCAACGCTTGCGGCAGTTGTGATTTCTATTACTTCTTTATAAAGATAAAATCTCCGCCTTCATCACCGGTTTGGGTTATTACACCAAACTGTGGCATCTGCCCGTTCTCGCTGTTGTTTGTTACTGCAATTCGGAAACTGGTGTATAGTTGATCTGATGGCAGATATTTATCAGTGTTCTCTTTCAGGCGCTTAACCAGGTACTCAATAAATACGCTCTTATCGGGCACTTCCTTCATTGATCCGCTGGTCATGGCTTTGCGGCTTGGGGTGTTGTACAATTCTTGGATACCCTTTGGGGCAGCCTCAATACCGCGGGTTTTAAATATGCTGCCTGCAAAGCAAGCATCAGTAACCAGTAGGGTATGTTTAGATTTTATGCCACGTATAAAGCCAATAAGGTCATCATTAGTTACCCAGGTATCGCGGCGGTTAAGCTTAGCGTCGGCGGGATACCAGTAACCCTGCATGCGTGCTTCATCCCAATTGCCGTGGCCGGCATAAAATATCAGCAGGTTATCTTTTGCGGTAACTTTTTTGGTCAATGCGTCAAAAGCGTCAAAAAAGCCGGTCCTGTCAGGGTTGTTTAAAGTAATGACATTTTCCGCATCAAAAGTGTAGCCGGTTTTAAGCGCCGATGCCAGCAAGGCGGCATCCTTTACCGGCCCATCTAAACTTTGTATAGATGGGTCTTTATAATCCTGCACAGCTATCAACAGGGCATAAAATTTTCCTTCCGATGCTTGTACCACGTTAACTACTTTGTTCTCTTTCTGAATAGTGCTTTCTTTAGTTACCGAAAATCTGGCTACCCCCTTGTTCATATTCATATCGGTTGCAACTACCATCAGCGGGTTTTCGCCAATGGCTAAATCAATATCTGCGGTAAAATTGCCCTGGGCATCTACTTTAGCCTGGGTGCCATTAACTACCACCTGGAATATGCCGCTGGCATCGCTAGCTAGTCCTACAATATGCACCTTGTCTGTATTTTGTACAATTTTCAGCCCCCTGCTTACTGACGGGCTGCTAATATTTATAGTTGGGGGCGATGTATCGTTTTGATCAGCTGTTTTGTTTTTAGCAACAACGGGTGTTTGTTTTTGATCTGTGTATCCCACGCGCAACGAACTGAAACCCACGTGTTGGTTACTGCCTGCGGTGAGGCCAAAACGATAGCCCTTTAGTATAATGGAAGGGTAGGTGTCTACCAATTCGTCGTTGATGTATAGGTTAAGTTTGGCCCCGTTCTTTTCAACTGTTAATTTATTTTTTGCACCGATTTGTTTCTTTATAGCGTCGGTAGCCGTCCATGGTATAAGGCTGCTAACCTTGTCTGTAAAATGTGCTAGCGAATAATAGCCCGCCGCGGCAATGGTGAATTGGTATGCCTCCAGGCTATCGCGGCCAAAATCTATGCCGTAACCATAATTATTGGTGCCTAGGTAATGTTCGGTCTCGGCTTCAATGATAAAATCTCGGCTCATATCTACCTTAGTTTCGGGCGCGGTTACAGAGGCCGTAAAACCTAACTTGGCGGTACGGCTTATCACAAATTCGCCATTGCTGATTGATGTTTTCGCCGAATCCGTAGGCGGTAATACCCACTCATTTTTATCATCGGCGTTAAAATCAGTGCTATAAGCCATCTCGATAATATTACGAGACGGGGCGGTAACGTTACGCGTTGTAGGTGTAACTGTTTTTGGCGCGGTTACAATTGCAGGGCGGTTATCTGTATAAGCTATTTTTATATTATTGAATCCTGCGGTTTGTACATCTTGTACCAAAAATCCAACCTTATTACCAAAGGGGCGGTAAAACAACATGCGCATCACCTCAATATCATTAATATAACCTACCAGCTCCGTACCTACTTTAGCAATCTTCAATTTGTTAGGCACATTACTGCCCGTTCGGATTGCGGTTGAAGCGGTCCATGGTTTAAGATCAACGGGGGCACCCTTATTTGTTGCCCTGAGTAAAAAATTTCCGGAAGGCGCAATAACAAAATAATACAGGTTTAAAAAATCCGACCCTCCAAAGGTTATTCCAAGTGGGTAGTTAGTCACCCCGCCTAAATGCGTAATGGTGCTTTCTATCGTAAAGTCGCGCGCATAATCTATTGCTACCTCTGTTGTGGTGATTGAATAGGAATTCTTTTTGTGGGTAAGCACGTATTGCCCGTTACGCACCAGCCCGGTCATGTTATCATCGTTATAATAAGCAAACGGCGCTTCGGCTGTAGTGAACTTTTTATCGTAAATAACCTGTGCCGACGTTGTAAGCGCCGAAACAAACAACAAAGCAAATATTAGTATAGCAATTTTTTTCATGCTTATTTATGATCTAATTCTACCATCATCGCTATAACTTCTTTCCCTTTGCTAATGCCTTTAAAAGCGATCTTGTCTGTACTGAAATTAATGTCCGCCGGGGCAACTAACCTATCGCCAAGTGCTTTAAAAACCTTTTCGTTGAAAGTGCCTGTTTGCGTGCTTACCTGTTTAATTAATTGATTGATATTCAGTTCGTTTTTGCTGTACAGAACGCATAAAAAATCTGTACCCGGTTTATCGTCGAACTGGATAAAGTGGTCCTCGTCTGGTATGGCTACAGCATTTTTTTTATAGCTCAATGCCGCACTGATACCATCTTCGTACGGAAAGATCCTGGTGATTTCATTGCTCAAATCAGAACTAATGGCGTAAACGTAAGCCGGCTGATCGTTGCTTAAATAGATACGGAAATTGGTGCCTGCTGTATAAGCTCCGTTAGTTTTATAAATGGTTAAAGGTTGCGCTGTTTTGTTGGCTGATACAACTTTAAGCCCACGGGTAGATACCAGCAGGTTGGCAGGCATCTCGGTATTACCCGCTAAAGCCAGCTTTATTTCGCCTGACAAATCCGTTACGTTTGGCGCTATTATAGGAGGATCAACAAACTCGAATGCGTATTTAACAAAATTGGCAAAATCTGCATAACGGATCCATATATAACCCATATTACCCCAGGTTTGGCCCCAGCTATTTTGAATTTCAAAAGCACCGCCGTACATGTTGTCGTCAAAGCCTACCACACACATGGCGTGGCCGCCCATATTGGCTGCAGGTGTTTCAACCGGTAACCAGCAGTTTCTGGCAGTTTGAAATGAAGGAGCAACCCGAATAGCGATAACTACCGGGTTTTTCTCAGCAATAGATTTTTTTACTGATTGAACCTTTAGATTTTCTGCTGCGCCGATATCAAACAGGCGTACAAAGTCTTTGATTTTGGCATTAGCGGCAAGGCTGAGCTGCTCGGCAGTTAAGTTTGATACGCACTGCACCGGCAACGCTGAAAATGGAATAGCGCCCCTGTTTTTCATCAGGCTAAAGGCATCCTCGACATTAGCGCCACCTTTACAAACGGCGTCATTGGGTTCAAGCAAGCGAAATAAAAATGCAGGCGAGAAAGCGTTAGCAGTAATATAGTTACGGTCGGTCCAATTGTTTTTAATAGCTTCTATAATGGTGCGGCCGCAGTAAGCGCCAGACCACGCCACACAGGTGCCAAACTGTTCCTGGCTTTTAGGGTAGGGTGCGTATTGTTTAATGGAAGCCTTGGCAGGTAATACCGTTAGGGCGCGGGTTAAAGTAGCTTTTTTAGGGACTTGCTGATAGCCATCGTCGTCAAAATCAAGACCGGTAGCAAATTGGGCGTTAGCAGCGCCACAAACGCCGAAACAAAAAAGTACGGCGAAATATAAGGCGCGTATAGGTATTTTCATTAGCTTAAATTAGTAATGCTAATATACTTACTATAATAATTATAAAAAATATTTTTAATAGTTATATCAGTTTAATATGCTGGTTAAAAGACGATAACGACCGCGTATTTAAATATATTTATAATATATTATTGTTTTAACCAGCTAAAATCACATTCAAGGTTTTCCCTGTCCCAGTTGCCGGTATTTGCTGCCGCGAGGTAGGTGCTTTGCAAAAAATCCATTAAAGCTTTTTCGGGGTTTGCAGACCTAATTACATCTTCATATTTTAAAAAGTACTCGCCCATATCGGTACTGTAAAAGGCTTCCGCGGGTTTTACTGGTTGCTGGCCAAAATCGGCCGGGGTGGGGTAGCAGTAGGCGTAAAATGCGGGGTGCGGAAAAGCGTCGCTGCCGGGCCAAAAACCGCAACTGCTAACCTCGTGCGAATAAGCTTCCTGCATCACCTTGTCAGGCATATTTGGCGCCCCACCAGGATGTAAAGGTGCCCTGCGACCCGAGAAGCGGGTAACGGCCAAATCAAACGCTCCCCAAAAGAAATGTACCGGGCTGCATTTACCGCTAAACCCTGCCCTAAATTTGGTAAAGATACTGTCGATATTAAGTAGTGCTTTGTGGAAAACCGCTATTTGTTGTTTATCGTAGGTTTTATGCTCTTCGTCTTCAGCAAACGGTATGGCCGGGTCTACCTCATTGGGTTTAGCGTATATTTCAACAGCTATACCCAGCGTAGCCAGTTTCTCAAATAGCTCTTGGTAAAAATTAGCAACGGTCCGTGGATAAAGGCCAAGGGTTTGCTGCTGGCCACTGCTGCAGGTAACAATAAGTTGATGTGCTATAAAATCAAAGTCGATCTGGAAGCTGCGATCGCCATACGGGATGCTATGTGTCGACAATCCACTGGGCGACACATACAACGTAACATGCCACGAGTGATTAAGCCATGGCATGGCTTTAAGGCGGATTTTACCTACTATCTGCGTCCAAAGTTGTACGGTAGCTATAGTGTCCTTTAAATCGGGGTAAACTAGTTGTGGCCAGGCAGTTTTCATGATTGGGTTTGATCTTTTATTTATTCCCCAGCATTGCCGTTCTTATTAACTTGACGGGCGCACTGCCATAGCTCAAAAACTTTTCGTTAAACTCTTTCAGCTTATATTTTGTTGCTCCGGTTTTAATCTTGTAAGCATCGCGCAGGTCCACAATCTCTTTGTAGCCCAGGTAATAACTGCAAAGTTGTACGCTGGTTAGGCTTACGCGTTTCCATTTACCCTCTGCTTCTGCCTGTTGTTGAAATGCGTCCTGCGTTAAAAACTTCAATGCCGACTCCTGGCTCATGTTATTGCAGTGCACAGCATAATCTAAAATAGCGTTACAAACCGAGCGTAGATGCCATTTGTACCACATCAGCTTCATTTCGGGCGATGGATCATAACCGGCATCCAACATCATTTCTTCGCCATAAACGGCCCAACCCTCAACCATTGGCCCGCTGCTGAAGATGGATTTGATCATACTTGGCGCCTTATTAGCATATACCAATTGTGCATAATGACCGGGGATAGCCTCGTGGATGCTCAATATCTGCAAGGTGTAATTATTGTATTCGCGCAGGTAACTTTGTGCCTTTTCGGTAGACATCCCCGTGAGGCTTAAAATATTATAATATGAGTTGGCATTTTTATCATACGGCCCCGGCGCACTTAATGAAGCGCCGGCCACATTGCCAAAATAGGCCGGGCTCTTACGTACCAACAAGCGCTTAGACGGGTCAAGTGTCAGCAAGTCTTTCTCTTTAACAAAGGTCGACAGCTTAGGCAACATATCCTCAATAGACGACTGGAAGTTAGCTGCGGTAGTATGATTGGCTGATATAGTGTCTAATACCTGCGCTATCATTGCAAGCGAATCGGCCGGTATGGTTTTTTTGCCCATGTATTTTGGCCACAGCTGACGGCTTAGTTTAGCCATGTCTTTATGAATTTGCTTTTTACGCTCAGTAGCTGTGTTAAACAACTGCTGCGCTGTAAGGGCCGACTGCATTTCGTACTTAAACTTCTCTTCATAAAGCGCTTTGCCTAAGCGGAAACTGCGGGGCTTGTCGCTCTTTACAGCTTTTAGCCAGGCAATATGCATCCGCATGGCTGCTGTGGCAAGGTTAGCACGGTCGGTCATTTGTTTTTGCTCAGCAGCCGGCAGGTTGGCTTTTTTTATCGAGTCTATAAAATCGCGGTCAATAATGTTTAATCCGGCGGTTTGCTGGTCAATGGCAAGTGCTGTTAGTTCGGGCACGGCGTCTTTAAGCACCTTTTCGGCCTCTTTGTAATATTGAGGCAGGCTAGCCATTTTTTGATGCAAATTGCGCAGGCGTTTAGCCAGCGGCGCATAACTTTCATTAAGGATGTGTGCAAATGCGGGTACTGGGTTGTAATAGCCGGCATTAAACTGCCAGGGCTTTAATACGGTTTGTTGCCAATTTGTATACTCGAGTTGATTTTGAAGTATGCGGTAATCAATTTTATTAGGTTCTGTCAAATCGTTTACTTCAAAACGGGATAGCGAATCCTGCTGCGTTTTTACAAAGTTGATGATAGCCTCGCGGCCCTTGTCATTCGGGATAACTAGGATACTATCATATTTGTGATAGCCTTCACCTGCTGCTTTATCAGGACTTACTTTCCATAATGCTTCAAGGTAATGGTCTTTATAATTATCAAAGGCCTCATCGCCTTTTGCAGTAAGCAAGGCTCCGGGGCCGTCTTTTTGGCACCCTATCAAAAACAAAGAAGAAACTACAAGGAAGTAAAGCTTACGCATGGTGCATTAATTTTATGGGATAAACTTAGAACATTTAAGCCAAAAATGCCATTAACAATAAAACAAATCAAACCATGAGTGCCCAACACGATATCATTATTGCCGAAATTGTTAAACTATTGCAAGGTGGCAGCGCGCACATCAGCCTGCGCGATGCTTTAAAAGGTTTGCCTCCAAGTGCACGTGGGGATAAACCCGCGCAACTGCCTTACAGCATATGGCAGTTGGTTGAGCATATCCGCATAGCGCAATGGGATATGCTGCAGTTTAGTTTTGATGCAAACCACCAATCGCCTAAATGGCCTGATGAGTATTGGCCCACAGAAACCGCGCCTGTTGACGAAGCCGCCTGGCAAAGTTCACTTAAGCAAATTGACGACGAGCTGGATGAATTTATATCCTTATTTAAAAAAGCTGACATTTATAAGCCGCTACCTCACGGCGATGGACAAAGCATCCTGCGCGAAGCCTTGCAGATTGCCGACCATACGGCATATCACATTAGCGAAATCATTGTAATACGACGGTTACAGGGTAATTATTAGTTGCTCTTATTTAAGCTTCTTAATAAAATCCAACACCGTTGTAATAAACTCGGGCTTTAAGGGCAGGTTGGGTTCCAAATAGGTAGCCATGTTTTTTTCACGATCGGCAGGCGCTTCTTTAAGCACATGGTTCATGTTATTAATAATGATTAAGGTGGTGCCAGACTTTTTTAAGTTCGACGCATCGGCGACAGTTACCTGCAAATCCGTATTCCCTTGTACCACTAATATTGGTGCCTTAATGTTTTTGATCTCCTTTTCAGGGTCAAATCTGCACCAGCTCATCAGGTAATTTTGTATGCTGGGCCTGCCGATAAAGTATAAAGATGAGTTTACATTCTTTTGCACTTTACCCGCCGACAGCGAATCCATCAACTTGTTAAAACCCTCTGATATATATGCAGGTTGCGATTTCATTTGCTCCCTCAACACACGGTCCGCCCTACGCCCGGCACCAGCTACAGATATAAACGCATTAGTATTACCAACTGTTGATGCAGCAGCCAGCATACCAACCAATGAGCCTTCGCTATGGCCCAGAACAATGACTTTTGAAAAACGTTGGTCGTCTTTTAAAAGGTTAATTAAGCCGATAGCATCATCTACATAGTCATCAAAACGAAGGTTTTCTTCCTTTTGACCAATGGCGCTTTCGCCCACCATGCGCTTGTCATAGCGTAATGATGCTATGCCGTCTTTGCCCAAAGCTTCGGCTATTAATTTATAGGTATTAGTTGCCAGGTTTAACTTCGCGCTGTTTCCATCGCGGTCAACCGGGCCTGAGCCTGCAATAATTAAAACCACCGGTATTTTGCCGTTTGTATTTTTGGGGATGGTTAGCGTGCCTGCAATTGTACCGGATAGCGTTTTTAACGCCACCGGCGATTCGCTTAAGGTAGGGTCCAGCTTAATCTCTGCCTGAGCAAAAATTTTTGAAGCGAAGCAGAGGGCCAGTATTATAATATAAACCTTTTTCATTGGGCAGTTTGGTAACACAGTAACAGTAAGCACGAAAATTAATAAAAAACATTAAATACCGTGATACTTATTAACATACAACAGCAGGCTATTGATAACTTTTAATGTAATTTGAACGTATAAATGTGGTATTTGTAGTATTTATAATCATCTTTATGAGCTAAATTAATTGATCATTCGCACGTATAGTATAATGAGGTTTTTAACAAGGTGCTTGTTATTGGCATTCTTACTGGTTAGCTGTCACTTTACCTTCGCTCAAACCGTTTCTTCGGGCATCTATGGTAAAGCTTCTGACGAACGACATCTGCCGGCTACGGCAGCCACGGTTATTTTGTTATCTGCTGCCGATTCCTCTATTATCAAATCTGTCACCTGCGATGATGAGGGTAAGTATAACATGGCTGCCAAGCCGGGGAAATACCTTTTAATAATAAGCAAGATAGGTTATGACCAATCATTAACCGGCCCCTATACTGTAGAAACAGGCAAAAGATTTGCCGTCCCCGAAATTAACCTGATAATTCACCTGCCCCAGTTAAAAGAGGTATCTGTAACCGCACAACGATCGTACATTGATGCTAAACCCGGTAAGGTAGTATTATACGTACAAGGCAGTATCATTGCCGAAGGTAATTCTGTGGCCGAAATTTTAAAACAGGCGCCTGGTGTGCATGTTGATAGTCGCGGCACCTTTGCTATACTTGGCAAGCAAAGTGCTTTAGTTACCATAGACGGCAAGCCAACTAACTTATCAGGGCAAGACCTGGCAGATATGTTGCAGGGTATGGCGGGGACATCAGTTCAGCAAATTGAATTGATAACAAACCCATCGGCTAAGTATGATGCTGCAGGGGGTGGGGTAATTAACATCGTTTCAAAAAAAGGAGCCAATGCCGGTACCAATATTGTTATTAATGGTGGCGGAGGATATGGTAGTTACTACAAGTTTAACGGTGGTTTAACGTTTAATAACCGTAAAGGCGCCTTTAACGTATTTGGAAACTACAACTATTCCGAAGATAAGAAGTTTCATGATTTTGTTACTAATCGGACAATCATGTATCAAGATCTTTTAAGCGTGTATAATGTAAGTTATAAATCAATACAGTTAAGTAAAAACCATACGTTTAGGGCGGGGATGGATGTCGCACTGTCGCCTAAACATAGCATCGGGTTTTTAGTAAGCGGTACTGTTACCGATAATGCTTTTGTAAAGGATAACTGGCTTCAAATGTCTAATCAAGGCAAACTTGATTCTATCATCAATACCACATCAAACACCGACAGGGGGCTTAACAATATTAGTTATGACCTTAACTACTTAGGCAAACTAGGTAACAAAGGCACCACACTAATGGCTGATTTTATTTATAACGATGTTAACAGAAAATCGTCCGAGTATATTAATAATCATTTTAACCTGGCCGGTGGGGGAGCTTACAGGGCCCCGCTTTACTTTCAAAACCTCACCCCCTCAACTATCCGCATTTGGGCCGCTAAGCTGGATGTAACTACACCACTGTCCAAAACTGGTGTTTTAGAAGCTGGTTTAAAGTACAGTAACGTAAACAGCGACAATGACCTGGTATTTGGTCCTAAAGTGAATGGTGTTTATACCAGTTCGCCCACTTTTAGCAACACCTTTTTATTTAAAGAAAACATTAACTCGGCCTATGTGAATTACATCGGCAAAATGGGTAAGGTTGGTGTTACGGCCGGTTTACGTGCTGAGCAAACCAACTCAGATGGTATGTCGGCCACTATGAATAAACCTGTGATAAGGCATTATCTTAACTTGTTTCCGCAATTGCAACTAAATTATACTGTTAATGATAAACACGAATTTAACTTGAGTTACAATAGGGGTGTTAACAGGGCTGTGTATAGCTCTATAAACCCATTCTTGTCGTATGTTGATCTTTACGATTATTTTAGAGGAAACCCCCGCCTGTTGCCCCAGTATACTGACAAAATAGAGCTTACTCATACTTATAATAAAATGTTACAAACCGCTTTGTATGGTGCTGTAACGACGGATTTTTATGACCTGCGGGTATTGCAACAAAACGACTCGTCTAAAGTAAGTATCACTAGCGCCAATAATTTTGGTACTTATTCTATTCTGGGTTTACGCTTGTTAGCCCCGGTTCAGTTTTATAATTGGTGGAACGCTAGCTTCTCGTTGGACGCTTCTTACCAACGCATTAAAGCCTATTCGCAAAACGGAAATCTGAATAAAGGCACGCAGGACATTATTTTTACTACTACCCAAAGCTTTAGGCTTAGCAACACCATTTTGGCCGAGTTGTCTGGTAGGTACGAATCGCCAAATTTTTATGGTATAGGCCAATTAAAATCGAATTACTGGGTTACTGCCCGATTGAGCAAGCAGGTTTTCAACAAAAAGGGTACTATCAATGCCAGTGTGTCTGATATATTTAACACGTTAAGAGACCGCTCAACCATCAACTATCAAAATCTAAATGTGACGATTTACGACAAGGTGGAAACCCGTGTTTTTCGTATAGGGTTCACGTATCGTTTTGGCAATGCATCTTTGAAAAATACAGTCAAGCATCCGGCAGGAAATGAAGAAGAGCAAAAGCGGGCGGGTGGCTTAGCCGGTAACACATTGGCAAACTAACCAGCTTGCCCGGTAAGCAGGCTGAAAAATATAACAGCCAATACTATAATAGTGATAAAGGTGTACAGGTAATCTTTTTCTAAGATAAACCCTATTGCTGAAAATACTACGCGCATTACGGGTGTTGCAATGAGCAATACAATGCCGGCTTGAATGATGGCCCGGCCCCTTAAGCTAAATACACCCTTTACAATTGCCCCAGGCCTTACGAAATCAGGGATGCCCTTAAAAGTATGATAGTCTGCAAGTTTTTGTCCGTTACGGTATAAATAGATCGCACCGCCAAATACAACAATAGTTATCGATAGCAAAACGCCAATGCGCAGCACCCAACCAATAATATCCTGTATTATAACGTCTTTTGTTTTCATTTATACCCTACCTATTAAGCCGTTGTAAACCATTTGCAGGCCTACAATAGTAATTACTATTGCGAAAAGTATTCTCACCCAGGTTGATGATGTGCTATGCACTAATATTTTTGATCCTGTCATAGCGCCAAGTAACACTCCAATAACTACCGGCATGGAAAGTCCCGGGTCAATATAGCCGCGTTGCAAATAAACTACCGCACTGGCGGCGGCGGTAACGCCTATCATGAAGTTACTGGTTGTTGTTGATACTTTAAAGGGTATGCGCATTACGTTATCCATAGCGATAACTTTAAGCGCGCCTGATCCTATACCTAACAGCCCTGATATTACCCCGGCAAACAACATCATAAAAAAACCACCTCCTACATTAACAACATTGTACTTTACAATGCCATCGGCAGTAGGGTAGCTGCTGTTAAGTTTTAACCGCTCGGCCAGGCGGCTTTTATATTTCACTGTTTCATTTGACTTTTTAAGTAATGACATTACTGCCGACATTATCAAAATACAACCAAATAATACGGCAATGTAATGGGTTGATGTGTAAATAGCCAGCATGGCGCCGGCAAGTGCGCCTAAGGTTGTAGCTACCTCTAAAAACATACCAAGGCGCATATTGGTAATGCCCTCTTTAATAAATGCTGCTGCCGAACCTGATGAAGTCGCTATAACCGATACCAGCGAGGCGCCAATAGCATAATGAATGTTGATGCCTAATACCAAGCTAAATAGCGGGATAATAATGAAACCGCCACCCAAGCCGGTTAACGACCCTAGTAAGCCCGCGAAATACGACCCGATGAGGATGATAACCGTAAGTTCAATTACCGACATGCGCCTAAATTAATAATTAATTTTTGCGGGCGATAGTTTAATGTTTCTCTATGGATATAGTGGGATTGGATAGCTTTAGAGACGGAGGACATTGCTGCTGCTGTCGCCGTTTTAATTAAGTACTGCGAAATATACTACCCAGCCAATGAAAAATAATTGTAAAGGTATCCTGAACCACAGGTAGCTTAAGCCCTTGCCCGTGTAATCGGCTTTTTCGAGGTTGATGTGGTTTTGGGCAGTGTAGATGTTTGAGGGGATAAGCGCGATGAAAAATAGGATAAGCATTAGCCCGGTTATATAATGCGTGGCTGTAAACATTAAGCCAACAGCAGCTGCAACCTCCAGCACTCCCGTGAAATAAACCATGAAGTTTTTAAAGGGGATGAAAGGGGGCACAGTCATTAGCATGCCTTTAAAGAACGCAAAATGAGCAACCGAAGTAAACAATAACATCAGGGCCATCGCTATTCGTCCGCTTAAAATGATGTGGGGATCATGTTGAGCTGCGTAAAAAGCAAGGCAGCTTATAGCGAACGATACGATGAGTACTATCAAAGGTTTCATGGTTTAAAGATACTGTAATAGCATTAATGAAGGGCTGCGATATTTGGGCTTTACGCAGGCACGTTACATTAAATGCCTTTTGTACCTTTGCCACGTACAGCATATACAATTAATACATGGGTTACCCAAGTCTACAGGCCTGCATTGCCGATCTTGAAAAGCACGGTCATTTAATACGTATAAAAGAAGAAGTTGACCCTCACCTGCAAATGGCACAGATCCATCTGCGTGTGTTTGAGGCAGGTGGACCGGCTCTGCTTTTCGAAAACGTTAAGGGCAGCAAGTTCCCGGCAGTATCAAATTTGTTTGGTACGCTGGAGCGTTCTAAGTTCATCTTCCGCGATTCGCTGGATAAGGTGAAAACGCTGGTTGATATCAAAACCGATCCGCTGAAGGCGATAAAGCAACCGTTTACGTATGCTAATGTCGCGCTTACCGCTCTGTCTGCATTACCTATGAAGGTGGGCAAAAGGCATTTTGAGAAGTGCAATATCAGTGATCTGCCGCAGATAGTAAACTGGCCCAAAGACGGTGGGCCCTTTGTAACCATGCCGCAGGTGTATACCGAAGATAGCGACAAGCCCGGCGTGATGAACGCCAACCTGGGCATGTACCGCATCCAGCTAGCGGGTAACGATTACCTATTAAATAAAGAGATAGGCCTGCACTACCAATTACACCGCGGTATAGGCGTGCATCAAACCAAAGCCAATGCCAAGGGGCAGCCGCTAAAGGTGAGCATATTTGTCGGTGGTCCGCCATCTCACCCGGTGGCTGCGGTGATGCCGCTGCCGGAGGGCCTGTCTGAAATGACCTTCGCGGGTGCTTTGGGTAACCGCCGCTTTCGCTACTTTTATGATGAGGAAGGGTTTTGCCTGTCTGCCGACGCCGACTTCGTGATCACCGGCACCGTTGAGCCGCATGAGAATAAGCCCGAGGGGCCCTTTGGCGATCACCTGGGGTATTATAGCCTGACGCACCCATTTCCATTAATGAAGGTGCATAACGTGTACCATCGTAAGGATGCGGTATGGTCGTTCACTGTGGTGGGCCGCCCCCCGCAGGAGGATACGAGCTTTGGCGCGCTGATTCACGAGATAACAGGTTCGGCGTTACCGCAGGAGATCCCGGGACTGAAAGCCGTGAACGCTGTGGATGCTGCGGGCGTACACCCCCTGCTGTTTGCCATTGGCAGCGAGCGTTATACGCCCTATATTAAGGAGCGCAAGCCGCAGGAGATACTGACCATCGCCAACCATATACTGGGTAAGAACCAGCTCAGCCTGGCCAAGTACCTGTTCATAGCGGCGCAGGAGGATGACCCGAATTTGAATGTCAACGACATTGAGCCGTTCCTGAAGCACATACTGCAACGGATAGACCTCACCCGCGACCTCCACTTCCATACCCGAACTACCATTGATACCTTAGATTACAGCGGTAGCGGACTAAACTCGGGCAGCAAGGTAGCTATAACCGTGGCCGGCGAGATCAAGCGCGAGCTTTGGGCCGATGTGCCCGCGGGGTTCAGCTTGCCTAAGCCATTTGTGAGTTACAGCATGGTTATGCCGGGCGTCTTAGCTATTGAGGTGCCTAAGAACGTACGCACCAGCGATATGCCAATGATGATGGAGTTCCTGCAAGAGCACTTCGCCGAAGCTGAGCTGAGCGGCCTGCCGCTGTTCGTTTTGTGCGATGACGCTGCCTTTACTGCTGCCACCATCAACAACTTTGTTTGGGTAACCTTTACCCGCAGCAACCCCTCGCACGATATTTATGGCATTAACAAGTTCACCGAGCATAAACACTGGGGCTGTTATGGCCCGCTGATCATTGACGCGCGGATAAAGCCGCATCATGCGCCGGTGTTAGAGAAGGACCCCGAAGTGGAGAAGCTGGTAGATAAGATGGGCAAACCAGGTGGTGCTTTACACGGGGTTATTTAGCGCCCTCACGCTGTTTGTTTCACGCGTGTGTGACACAGATGAAACAAGTTGACTTGTCCTGCTATAGGTTGACAAAACTGATGGACAAATGGACAAACAGAAACACAAACAAAAGATTATAGCTGAATACTTGCTTGGGGGTACA
>NZ_JBHUON010000014.1:0-112753 GCF_042686155.1 Mucilaginibacter antarcticus
CTGGTCAGTTTGCCCCGGAATGGGGTGGTCAATTTGACGCGGAATCACTGGTCACATTCCGCCGGAATTGGGTGGTCAATATCAGCGGTATATCCAAGCCTTGCTTCTGATCTTTATTGTACATAACCACCTTCCTCAAACTTTTTCTATAGCAACTAAACTATAGCAAAATCCACCTTGGTTGAGCTGCTTAGAAAGAAACTCACCCTTATTCTATTGAAATGAGTTTACTTCTCTAAAGAATTAGGCGCAGCTGTTTCCAATAAATAACAGGTTGAATCCAAGATATAATAGCACATTTACGCTCGTCCTAAATAGATGTTTATCCGTTCGCCGCTTTTTGTAATAAACATTACACCCTCCGGTCACTTGCTAAAAGATTAATTCTTGAACAACTTGCTTTATTTTGGAAAAAACATTTTATTCAATTTTGCCACCATTTTCACTAATAAATCCCTTATCGCATAGGCTGTAAACTGGTCACCGCTATAGTATAGCTTGTTCATACTGCTATAAGATATCGATTCCTGTTTTTTACTCATAAAGCGAGTTGAAAAAAATTTCAATATAGCTGTGATATTTGTCATCGTGAACACACCTTCCTCGTATAATAACCTGACCAACAAAGCCATTTGAGCAACAGTAAGGTTTAATTCTAACTTCTCAGGAAGCTCGTAATCGTCCCCTTTGATGTTAAAACTTTCTTGCCGTAGAAACTCAATCATCCAATTTTCCACCTGAATATGAATTGCTGCTACGTTTGGATCAAATGCAGTATTCGTCATTACAGGCATGGATTTAAGTATCAGGAGTTGCTTCAGCAACATCGGTAACCGGTCATCCGGAGGCATGATTGATTTCTTTGTCGCGACATTATCCTGATACCACCGACAAAAGCTATTGTGGTTAAAATTTAAATAGAACAGTGCTTCTGTGACACTTTGTGTAAGATCCGGGCTTCCATCTATCGAAATAGTGCTTTTTAATGTTTCGGTAAAAGACATTAAATATCCAGCCGCACGATAGCTGAGCGAAGCTTTGCCATCGGTGTGAATGATAGAACTTAAATAATCCATGACGCAAACTTTCAGTCCAGGATCAATTTCGCTGTTTTCCAGGCCAGCGCTCAACTCTTCTGCTACCACCGTCATTTTTTTACGCACTGATAGTGTACCAGCAAGAGGTATTTTGCCATTCTGATCAAAAAAAGACTGGAAGTATTGTACCTGAAAATCTCTCAGGTCCAACAGGCATCTTTGCATTAACAAAGGAAGTTTCAACAGCGCATTATCATCTGTAAGGCCTTTATCTTTCGCAGAGCTGATCAGTTCAAAAGTAAAATCTGCCGTTTCCAGTATAACTTGCTGCTGAAATGGCATATATCGTCGCAGAACATGATCTTTTTGCTGGCTAAAGAGCAAATCGGTCCAAACTTTCTTTATCCGCTGGCATTCCTTTGTAATATGGGTTTCCTGTGCTGTTAAGTAAGCTGTTGACAACACTTCCGATTTGTCAATCATGCCGGCAAAACCAGCAGCCATTGCGGCCAATACTTTTAACTCGTCTTTTAACATAGCATTGATTTTACTGCCAGTACTGCCTAACTGTTAGATTCTGATGTTATTCTCCCTTTGTGGTTTACCGAAATGCGTCGGGCCGCTGACAGTGGTTAAGACGGTAATCGTTGTGTTAGTAGGATCTCCTACTGTGGTTTCCGCCGAATGGAGGTCGATCAAATCGCTAAAGCGGTGTAATTTATTGACCTTCTTTTTAAATGATTTCGCAGTTATATTTTTCATTTTGGTAACTTTTTACTCAAATTAGGAGTAAACAGTAGTGTAGGGCAACTTTGTTACACGCATGACCTGATGTGGTAGAAAGACAACACGCAATGACAATGGGATTACAATTGAGATTGGTTCTATTCAAACGATTGAATTACAAACTGCTACTGAAACATATTTCGGGCTGGGTCATTTTTATCATTTATGAGATTAGTTTTGTGAGGTTTAGTATCGGCGTATTTGCGCCTTTGCAAAACTATCTCTGCTATTATGGACTAAATGTGGTATTGTTTTATTGTAACGCGCACCTTATCCTCCCTTTTGCTATAAAATCAAGGAGGAATTATATCATCATTCCTTTATTGATGGTGCTGGAGCTATTTTTTTACTTGTTATTTAAATATGCCCTTGATACCGTTCTGGCATTTTCGAAAAATCAAGTTATCAGCCAAACCATCTATATTAAACAACTATTGCTTCCCAATTTGTACCGGGGAATCTCATTTTTGGGGTGCAGTTCACTTTACTGGGCAGTTTTACGTATGATGCTATTCAGGAACCGTGTTCATGAATCAGAAACGACTCACCTAGTTATCCTAAAAGAAAAAGCAGAGTTAGAAAAAAATCTAGCGGAGGCCATGACTGCCTACCTTCAGCAACAGATCAGTCCCCATTTACTATTCAATACGCTGACATTTATCCATAATACCTACTATAAGCATTCACGTACCGCTTCACAATGTGTTTTACTGCTAGTCGATATCATGCGGTTTTCTTTAGAAGAAGTAGATATTAAAGGAAAAACTACTTTAAAAAAGGAAATTGCACAGATCCAAAATTTCATTGAGCTCAACCAGCTTCGGTTTGACTATGAACTATATATCGATTTTAAGGTGGCCGGAAATGTGGAAAGTGCGCAAATCATTCCCTTGATATTATTAACGTTGACTGAAAATATTTTCAAGCACGGGTATCTGAAAGAAAAGAAAGGGGAAGCTAAAATATACATAACGGTCAACGCCCAAAATGAGCTAAAATTTGAAAGTTGGAATTTAAAAAAACATGAGCCTGAGAAAAGACGTTTAAGATCTATAGGCATTAAAAACGTTTTAAAGCGTTTGGACTATAGCTACCAGCACCATTATAAACTAAAAATTAGCGATGAGGAGGACAGTTTTGGCGTAGAACTAATGATGCAGCTATGAATTTAAAATGCTATGTGATCGATGACGAATACCATTCCGTTGAAATGTTGTTGGAGTATATCGATCAAACCGACGGGCTCGAATTGCAAGGGTTTTCCACTAATCCCCTGCTCGCACTGAATGAGGTAACCGGAGCAAATCCCCCGGATGTCACATTTTTGGATGTGGAAATGCCGGAGCTTTCCGGAATGGAATTTGCCGAAATGGCAAATCTCTATACAAAGATCATTTTTACAACGTCTTTTCAAGAGTTTGCATTAGAGGCCTTTGAAAAAGAGGCATTCGACTTTCTGTTAAAGCCGATCAGTTATCCCCGTTTCAGAAAAAGCATTCAGCGTGTCCAACGCGATGTTAAAAAGAAGGAAACTGACCGAAAGAAGAAAAGAGACTTCTTTTTTGTTAAAACAGAAACAAAAGGAAAAATGGTGAAGGTCACTATTAATGATATATTATATGTAGAAGGTGCACAAAACTATATCAAGATCCATCTTATTTCAGGAGATGTTATGCCATACTTAACTATAAACGAAATTGAACTATATCTGCCCAAAGACCAGTTTACCCGGGTGCACCAATCGTTTATCATAAATACCGACCGGATCAAGGCGGTTGAGCAAACGCGGGTTATACTGCAAGAAGATATCATTTTAAATTTGGGCAGGCTTTACAAAGACTCATTTCTTGAAAAAATGAATGAATTGTTGCTTAAATCACGCAGAAGGTCTTGACCTGTTGCTTGTGATTGCCCTGACAGATAACTGAAATTTGTAAAGGCAATAATATATGATCAATTCCTGTTTACGTTGTTTATCGACGAAGAGCCTGTTCAGGTGCATGTGAATCATATCGGCCAATAATTGATGCCTCCTCTTGGAGGTAAATGCTGTGGCGGGTTTTAGTACCTTTCGTATTGCGTTACTGAACTCCTCCGAGTAAGCAGTGAGATTGAATTGATGATAATAGGTGTCATTACTTATCAATGAACTGATTTCTGTTTTTAGCTCCCTATATTTTTGATCAAGGTCAATTTTAAGCGCCTTATGAGTGTCAAATTCTGCGTAAAACAAGTCTACCATTTTTTCGAGAAACAATATTCGCTCGGGTAGATCCGGAATAAAACGATCTAATAATTCATAAACGGAAACAAATGCTAAACTATGATAACTATAACTGGCGGGCTTTTTAATGACGAGTTTGATATAATTTACAACGAGGTCGCTACTCCCGTGAAAGTAATTCTCTACCAATTCAATGATGTCGCCGCCATACCTTTCCATCTCCCTACGGTAAGTGTCCGCCTGATATTCCCGAATCAACTGGTAACTGATGGTTTTCGACAGCCGACGTTTTAACTTATTCAGCACTAGCCCCACCCCTGCTTCACTGATTTTCAGGCGTAAACGAATGTGATAACCCGGGTCCCTGTATCTTATAAAGAACCAGGTTTGCAGTTCAGATTGATCCAACGTCTTTAATAAAGGCAATATTTTGCGAGCTAGTACATCGTTCGCTATAGCCGGATTGCAATACAATTTCAGATAAAGCCATTTGCTTCCGATGATATACTCCTTTTCTTTTGTGTGTGTGATAATATCGTTGCCAATCTGTAAATTTGAATAAACCGCTTCGCGCTTGTAAAGAAATGATACGAACTGATTACCTAAAGCATGACCTTGTCCATTTTGAACAGTGTGATTATCGGGTAGGAAAAATTCCTGCAAGACAGCTTGTTCGCTTCCCTTAAGGCAATCTACTAAGAATAGGATTTCATCTTCATTATCGATATTAAAAACAAGCTGCTGATCAAATTTGCTCAGGGCGACGATAGCGGGAAGTTTAAGTTGATCTTTCAAACTCCGGATTTTTTTAATTGATTCCTCACGGGACAAGCGCTGCATATCTTTCAGGTCATGGGTTGATAGGTACCAGACAGCCGGACTTAGGATAGTCTGCTTATAGACAACTCTTGGATAGTAGGCCATACCAGGAAAATATTGCGCTAATGAAAAGGTATAAGTTCCCTGCAGACCCTGATATTGCAAGTCACAAAGCAACCGGAATACGGCCAGGTTATTGCGGCTATAATTATAAGCAGAGGTCAGGCGCGGGATAATTACTTTTTGATGGGCATGCGACTCCAAAATAAGTTCATTATCAATCACAGAAAGCCACAGGTCCGAAAGTGGGATTTGGTAATCCTTTTCTAAAGTTGAAACAACGTTAACAGGTATTTCATAAGCATAAGCATGCTCCCGCCGGTTGATATTATCCGCATGAGGATCAGAAAGTTGTCCGATATCTGCAAAAATTACGTTGGGATTAGCCGACTGCTCTATAGCAGTGATTTCCTTACTTAAACGTTGTATTTCCTTATTCCAGGATGTGAAGCGCCCGATTAAAGCCGTTGCCGTAACCCCACCTAATGATTCCAGGAAAATCCCATCACTTGTTGTTCTAAAAAGCGCAGCCATACTTGGTGGTGACTGCAGATTACTATCTGACGATAAGGATTGCAGATCATACTCATCTAAAGCTATCGGGCTTCCATCGTTTAACCGGTCATTCCATTTTTTAAATAACATCCGATGCGCTTCGGACCAATCCAAAGATAGTTGATCTATTTTCCGCTCTTTAAATTTTACAGAACGTAAAAGATCTGAATCCAGATTAGCATTGGTTACCGTTCCGTAGCCAATTCCTATATCCGGATCAACAGCCTGAAGTAAAGGTATCTTCTGCTTGTCATACATTACTTTAAAGTCTTCAATAAACTGTGGGAGCATACCAGGTTGCGCTGGGGTTACCAAAGCGGACAAGGCTTTTAATCCGTCTCTAAGCTGATTTTGAATATCTATAAAAAGCGAACCTTGGCTGGCGGAGCGTTCCAGGCCGGCATAAAATACCGGTCCTGGGTTTCGGAAGTCTAATCCACCACTTAGTAATTTATTGATCCTATCCGCATTTGCCTTTAAAAGCGAGGCATCCGGAAAGCTTAAATTTTCTAAATTCCTGTTAATTTCTTTTACAGCGGTACTTAAAGGAGAGGCAGCATGGGATTGATCTAATAAAACTTGTAGATAATCTTTACCAATAATGTTATTATTTGTTGCCGGCATCAAGATGCCTGAGTCAATCAAAAATAGCAGGTAATCCTTGGCTACATCGATTGTGCAACCGGTGAAGTCCACCATGTATGTAACAATTTCCTTCCCGCTTTTAAATGTGTTACTGCAAAATAAAAAAAGCGCAGCGGTAAGTTTATTATTTTCAATGGAGTCCAGCTCAAAGTAAATTTTATTTTGATGGTTGGCGTAGGTTGTGGTGATAAACCTGAAATCCCTCCCCCATTGATACAGCGCCGGGTTGCACATAAACTTGTTTTGTTCGGGATCAGCACTGACGAGTAAAGAAGATAACCTATTAACGATTTGCTGGTCTATGTTCAAATGTAGCTTTGCCTGCTCGTTCTTGAGCACAATCGTTTCATCCTTTCCCCAGGCCGTCATTGAAAATGATGAAAAAGCGCCGAAGGGTGTAGGCCGGAAACACATCCGGTTAAAATATCGCTGTATACTTAACTTTTCACGGTCGCTTAATAGCGCACTGTCAAATCGCTTTTCCTCAAGCATGTGGTATAACCCAGGGCTACCCAGGAATAAAGCCGCCTGAAAATAAGGGTCATTGATAATGTTGTCGAGCTTAACCTGGTCGTAATTAATGTGGCTAAAGAATGGCGCCCTTAAGATTATATCTTCAAAGAAATGATAATTTTCCATGTGCTTACGTATTAAAGTGTAGAATATAAACTTAATACGTGTTGCGACATTAAATTATCGGCTTTTCTTGCATTTTATCCGATTTAAATTGTAAAAAAGCATCCAGGACTAATTCTGCTGTAAAATGCAACCATGTTCAACAAATTCATCACGCTTTTAAAACAGAGAATCCCCGTACGTTCAATTCTGTACAGGGATTCTAAATTATTTCAATAGTGGTCGGATCTACTGTTCAGTCATCAAGCATGTGCGTGTTCCCGAGTGGTGTAAATAAGCGGTTCGCCTAATTCTGCCTCCAGTTTAGCCAATGTTTTAAGGGTAAGATTATGATTACCTTTTAGCCATTTATTAATTTCGGACGGCTTCTTTTTCATTTTTGCTGCCAAATCTTTTTGGGTATATCCCTTCTCCTGCATGATCTCATTGATGCGAACTACGATATCGGTATACTGTCTTACAAAAATGCGCACCTCCTGGGGGGTTTCATCCTGTATTTGCTGCGCCACCTTGCTTCTCATACGCTTGATAATTATAAATAAATTTCTTCTTCTCCATTAGCCGAAACAATTCTTCTGTTGCCTTCGTCGATCACAATTTCGCCATCATTTAACGCATCCTCGATACGCTTAGCAAACTGGCAAGCTTCTATCCATTTAAGATGTATATCGTTGCTTTCCTGGTTTGTCCTGGCTGACTTAATGCCACCATTAAATAAAATCACGATATCGCTCCGGTTATTGGCCCGTAAGGCATATAATCGAAGCGGGAAATTTGGGTACGCAAACAAAACCTGTTTTACAGTTACTTTACCCGTATTGGGTAAGCCGGTAACCTCATTTTCAGGGCGGTTAAACAAAGCATCTATTGCGCCATGATCATCTCCCAGGCTGTCCAGCACAAAACTCAACATTTGCTGAGTAGCGGTTTTCAACTCCGGGATGCCGTTGTATTTATTAAAGAACTTATCCGTTTCATTTTCAATTGCATCGTCCCAACGTACGGTATAAAACGTACATTTCTTTCCCTCATCGTCCCAAATTTCCAATGCAAAGATATTCACTTATAAGTTAATTTACAAATTAAGTCCAATATATCACTACTTAGTTTTGAATCAGCCGCAGTGATCGATCCAAGGTAATCATTTTCAATAGCAATGGTTCCCGTTGCATTTGGGTCTATCCTAACAATATAGTCTCTCATTATTCCTTCTCGCGCGGTAGTTGACACGCAGCCATGAGTATAAAATCCGGTGAGAAGAATTTCGTCGCATCCTATTTCTTTCAGCCATTCTCCAAGATCTGATCCGGTAAAAGCTCCGTATACTTCTTTATGGAATTCCTTTTCTAAATTCGATCCGGCATCGGGGCCTAAACCTGTTAAAAAATCTGAGCCCCAGGTCCCCGGAATAAACGCGGGCGATTCATTTAATTTATTAAAATGTCTCACCCAGGCGATCGGGCTTTGGTTATACCTTGCTTTTTCAATTCGTTTTTTAATAGCGTCTAATGCCATTGAAAACTCAGGAACCGGTCTTTGACCTTCGTCAGAAAATTCATTTTGGGCGTCGATAATTACTAATGTTTGCATAATGTTTTATTTAAGATTTACACAAAGTTAGCTTAGCGCCATGGGGTGGCAACCTGATTATTGCTAACTTGATCTGTAGTAGAAGAATTTGCTTGTTCTTACCAGGTATAAAGCCATAAAGCCTGCGGCAGCGACCAAACACGCTGTAAATAAACCCCAGTACAAGGTTGTAAAACCATACTCGTCGATAACTAGTGCCCCCATTGCCGGGGTAATGAACTGCCCGATAGATAAAGTAACCGCGTAAAGACCGGTATAGGCTCCACTTACACTTACATCCGTCCTGGACATCCAAAATGAATCCATAAAAGGTGTACACATCATTTCGCCAAATGTTATTACCAAAACAGCAAGAGATGCCACCGCCGGAACAGTCGGCAAAACATTAAAAATAGCGAAAGCGGTACCAAATAAGGCAACACCAAACGACATAAAATATAATTCATGTCGTTTTCCCTGTAGTTTATGAATGAGGGGCAACTCTACCAAGGCGATAATGATACCATTCATCGTTATTAAAATACCAATTAATCCTTCGCCAAACTTCCACATCGTTTTAAAAAAAAGGGCCTGCATGTTAAAAAAAAGAAAAAAGCAGGAACAAACGAGGATACAAAAAAATATAAAGAGCATATAAACGGGATCTTTATAAGGGGAATGTTGTTTGACAGGCTCAATATCATTTTTGATCAGCATTACTGGCCGATCAGAAGAGAAGGTTTTGAACAACAATATTCCGGCTAAAAGACTACTGCTGCCATCCACCCAAAATAACAAATGATAATTGATGACAGCTAAGAAGCCTCCCAGTCCGCCGCCCAAAGCCCATCCCAGGTTGATCGCTAAACGATTTAGAGAAAATGACCTTACCCTGTTTTCTGGTGTGCTATAATAACCAATAGCTGTGCTATTAGCCGGGCGGTATGATTCGCTGAAAAAGCTTAACAGGATAACTGTTAAGATCACGCCTATAAAACTTTGCTGAAAGCTGAGGATGATAAAAAAGACCCCGCTGGTTAATAGAGAGATGAGTTGTACTTTATAAAAACCAATTTTCGCAATAGCGAAACCGCCAGTAATACCACCTGCGATCGCACCGGCACCGAACGCCGTTATAATTAAGCCAGCTTTTGTAATTGAAAAATGCAATTGCTGTGTGGCATATATGGTCATGAAAGGCAATACCATTCCTCCGGCCCTGTTAATAAACATTACCGCAGCCAGGTTCCTACTTTTTTTAGATAGACCGCTATAAGCGTTTTGATAGAGTTTAAAGAACATTGATATTAAGTATAATGAAAAGTGGCCGGCTGCAACACGCGGATTTTTTGGCCGACGCAACAAATTGGCAAATATAGGGCTGACTTTGTATATTAACCGGCAATGTTGTCTACCGAACTCATTTCCCAGGCAAGCATTGCCTGCTTTCGTATCCGGCCTGCGCTGTCGAAGTACCCCACTTCTCCACTTTTACGAATGATACGATGGCATGGTATAAGGTAGGTAAACGGATTTTGGCCAGCTGCAGTGGCGATCTGCCGCATCGCGTTCGGCGTTTCAATTAACCTGGCGACCTGTTCATAGCTTCTAACCGAACCAAAGGGGATATTTACGAGTGCTTCCCAAACTTTAATTTGGAACTCGCTGCCCTGAACAAGTAAGTTGAGTTTATTATCATTTACGTTTTTTGGTCTGAATATTTTTTCAATGTAGCTCTTAGTAATATCCGGCCTATGCTCCAAAATAGCAAAAGTCCACTTCTGTGCAAACCTGCTGTATTCGTCCCTAACGCCTTCATCTGTAATAAAACGAAATTCGCACACCCCTTTCTCTGTCACAGCAATAAAGCACATGCCGAATGGGGTTGGATGATAACCATAACGAATCTGTAAGGCCACACCCGAACTTTTGTATTGCTGAGGACTTACCCCTTCAATATTGATAAACAGATCATAGACTCTTGACTGGCTGGATAGGCCGGCAATATTAGCAGCTTGAATTACATTAGCAGTATTACGAATTTGATCTTTAAGGTATCCGAGCGTGAGGTATTGAAGAAATTTCTTAGGTGTGATGCCAACCCAATCCAGGAAGATCCGCTGAAAATGGAAAGGGCTCAGATTTATTTTTTCAGCGAGAACATCCAGGTCTGGCTGAGATTTAAAATTCTCGATCAGATAGTATATCGTTTCTTCTACTCTTAGGAAATTCCGAACCTTATCTTTTGCCATGACTATAAAACAAACTAAATTTTATTTATCGATACAAATTTCGGGTTAAAATACAATTTCAACAACCTGATTCTTGCTATAAGTAATGAATAAACATATAAAGTTTAGCAAGAATCAGGTTGCGGTGCTTCTGCAAAGTACCGATCATTGCTAAAAAAATAAGATGATCAGAAGATTGATCTTTGGAATATTTATCCTGTTATATGGTTACAAGAGTTATGGTCAGTCAAATGATCTCTCTTATCATTGGCAGAATATTAACGGCCTGAAAATATTTTACCGGGCTGCGGGCAATCCCCACAACCCGGCTATCCTATTGCTGCATGGTTTCCCTTCCTCATCCATCATGTACCAGGACCTGATGCAACAACTAAAAAAAGATTTTTACCTCATAGCGCCAGACTACCCGGCACACGGCTATTCAGAAGTACCGGGAGTCAATTATGCATTTACTTTTGATAATATCAGTAATACTGTTCATGAACTATTGGATCAATTAGGCATTCATCAATATAGTATATTTATGCAAGACTACGGTTCGCCTGTTGGATTCCGCTTGGCGGTCAAATACCCGGAAAGAATCGATGCGCTCATTATACAAAACGGAAATGCCTATATGGAGGGCTTTCCAGAGGCGCAGGATCTGAATGGTAAACTGCGGGAATATTGGCGTAATAAAAACAATAAGTTTGAAAAGGATTGGATTGAATATTATCGCAAGGCAAGTTCAGTTTCCGCCGATCAAAGAAACCTTTCGGCGAAAGTAAACCCTGATCGCCGTAATATGGATGCTGAAATTATGCTGAAACCTGGAAGACTTGAGCTCTTTATGCAGTTGTGGTTCGATTACGGAAATAATGTAAAAAGTTACGCGCAATGGCACGAATACCTGAAAAAATACCAGCCGCGGGTTTTGATAACCTGGGGTAAAGATGATACTTATTTTACCATCCCCGGTGCCCTTGCTTATTTGAAAGATGTCCCAAAAGCTGAGATTCATTTGCTGAATGGCGGGCACTGGGCAGTAACAGAAAACAACACGACTGAAATAGCGGGCCTCATAGAACGGTTCTTTAGCAGAGGGGTAAACTAATTGGTAATGCCGGGGTTATGTAACTGATATACATTAATAAAGTATAGCATCACGATATGAAAAAGATAAATTATAGACTTTTGGCCCAAGTGTAGCTATGGAAGATAATTTTTTACCGATCAAAAATGCGATATGTCATTTTCATCCATTGAAAAATGATGAGTGGGAAGTCCTGTCAGCCGGGTTAATTGTTAAAAATTTTAATAAAGGTGATTTCCTGATCAGGCAGAGCGAGATAGAAAATAATATCTATTTTATAAATAAAGGTGGTACCAGGAGCTTCTTTATTAGGGTTAGGAAAGACTATACCGTAGATTTTCAGTTCGAAGGAGATTTTGTGACCGGCTATTATTCGCTGATCACACGCGAGCCCAGCAGTATAAATATTGAACTGCTCGAACGGACACAAACGATAGTCCTGCCCCTAAAAGTCCTGACCGAAGTTTATATCAATTATCCTCGGGGAGAAAAAATAGGCCGTTTAATGGCCGAATTCCAATACCTCAAAAGGCTAAAAAAAGAAATGGACCTCCTTTCTCAGACAGCAGAAGAAAGGTACGCGGCGTTGTTGGAAAAAAGCCCGAAATTGATCCGGAGTCAATCTGTTAAGCATTTATCTTCTTATCTCGGAATTCAACCGGAGAGCTTGAGCCGCATTCGGAAATTATACGGACGAAACTAACATACATCATTTTTTTGTTGCTACTCATTGTTGAATTTTGTGACGAAATTTATGATCGAGTTATGAAACCAACAATCACGCTATTAGCTGCTTTTACCATATTAACCCTGCTATCAAGACTTTTTTTTAAGGATTGGAATCTTTTAATTGCTGGAAACTTATCCATGTGCCTGATGCTATTCCTAACCGCCTCGGGGCACTTTCTTTTTACTAAAGGTATGACAATGATGATCCCGCCAATAATTCCTTGTAAAACGTTACTGGTGTATCTGAGTGGTTTGGCAGAAGTTGTGCTTGGCATAGCTATATTATTCCAGTCAACCCGGTTTTTGGCCGGTGTTGCGCTGATTATTTTATTTTTACTATTGTTACCAGCTAACATCTTCGCGGCATTCAAACACCTGAATATAGAAAAGGGATCCTATACCGGTCCGGGTCTGGCTTATTTATGGTTCCGGGTTCCCTTACAATTATTTTTTATACTGTGGGTATATGTCTGCACCATAGCCAACTAATTATTAAATACCAAATGGAAAAAACATATAAATTTAATACGATACCCACTGTGGAGGATATCATCAAGCTTTACAACGCTGCCGGACTTGCCAGGCCAACCCACGACCCTGAGAGGATGCTAAAAATGTACCAGAACTCAAACCTGGTTTATACCGCCTGGAACGGCGAACATCTGGCGGGTGCCTGCAGGTGTATCACAGACTGGGTTTGGTGCTGCTACCTGTCGGATCTTGTGGTTGATCCGGAATTCAAAAAATGCGGTATCGGAAAATCGCTTATCAGGTATACCAAAGAAAAATTAGGCGAACAATCCATGATCCTGTTGTTATCGGTTCCTGATGCTATGGGTATTACCTCAACGTAGGTTTCGATAAGGAAGACAGGGGTTTTTTGATGAACAGAACAAAGTAAATATAAAGGTCTTTAAACCTAATTTAATGGGAATGATTGCTTGCTGTACCCCTTGTGGAAGCATTATCAGCATTTCCGTTCTTACCGCTTTGCTTTAATAATTATTGCGGACGCTTGAGCTTATAAGCTTAATATCTATTATAATTTATTTACTTACCAGTGGCCTTATAAGTAGCGGCCACTTTAAACTTATAATTGTGCATATATCAGGTAATCATATGATGGAGGACTGGGAGAGAAGACTCGACCGTATTTGGCAAAATTTCGATTCTTATGAGTCTAACGATTTTTTGAATAAGATGCAAATGCTCACCGCCGAGCTCTCCGGGGAAGATCCGATTGCTTTATTTGAACTGGCATCGGCTAACGATTCGACAGGCAGAGAAGAAGATGCGGTGCTACTGTACCGGCGTTCTTTAAGTTCAGGTCTGCAAGGAGTCCGACGGAGAAGGGCGACTATCCAACTGGCCAGTACGCTGCGAAATTTAGGGCAAGCAGCGGAAAGTGTGCGACTGCTGGAAACCGAACTTAATGAGGACTGTTCGGAACTGAATGACGAACTTCATGCCTTTCTTGCCTTGTGCTTAATTGCTGTAGGCCGCGAGAAGGAAGCGGCTGCCCGCGCACTGGCTGTTTTGGCGCCTCATTTAAAAAGATATAATCGCTCCCTTGCCGGATATGCTGACACATTATTGAAGCACGTGTGAGTGTGGTCTGATATGATCGGTTAGCGTTTGATCTGTCCGGATACTGATACAATTTCCTAAGAATATGCTTTAGAAAAGCTTGTACACTTTTAAAGCACGTAATGTCCTGCTGGAAAATAGCGTGTAACTTCGAATTCGTTCGGGTTTTAACTTACGCTCTCCGGATCGCTATGGATCAGCAAATATGAAAATATAAATAATAACTGAGTTATATAAATATTTGTAGGCTTGAAATGAAGATACTGAAATCAATTACAGACTATTATAAAGAGATCAGCGTTGCGCCGCCTGTTTATCCTTTTTTTGATGTTCGCCGGCATGAGGAGAATATCAATACCATTAAGATGAAACAGAAACCTGTCAGGCACGAGCTGTATTCGGTATCTGTATTTACTGAAATGGAAGCGGATCTCCAGCTCGATAATACGATGGTAAATGGGAAAGCATTTATCATTTCACCCCTAAAAACCATTAGCTGGAATATTAAAAGCAAAACAGCCAGAGGCTGGTACCTCATATTCGATCAGGAGTTTATCGAATCCAATCCATTTTGGAAAAACTTTACCGTGGATTTTAATTTCTTTAAGCCGGAAACTAATTTGTCCTTTGATATACCAGGCCCTGTCCTGGAAGAAGTATTATACCATTTCAGGAAGATCCATGCCGAACTATATGCTCCTTCGCCCGAACAATTCCGCTTTATCCACTCGCATACTAACCTGGTATTGCTGCTGATAAAAAGGCATCTGGAAAATAAGGCCGGTCAACCGGTTGACTTTAAACACATTACTGATCGAATGCTACTGGCTTCAAAATTTCAGGAATTAGTTGAATCAACGGTTTCCGGCAGCAAAAACAACCCGGAACTGCGCAAGCCCTCTTACTACGCAGAAAAACTGAACATCCACCCTAATTATCTCAACGCCGTCGTTAGAGATACGCATGGGAAAACAGCCTCACAGCTCATACAACTTTATCTCATCGGGCAGGCAAAGATCGCTATCCGGCATGAACGGCTCTCTGTTAAAGAAACCGCCTGGCGGCTTCACTTTCCGGACATCGGAAATTTTATAGTATTCTTTAAAAAGCATACAGGTATTACTCCCGGCCAATATGCTTCAGGTGTAAATATTTGATTTTGAACACTTTTACTTTGAAAATGGACAATATCCCGACAAACTTATGGAACGTCTTCAGGTTACTATAGTAAAAAGGTTTATTAAAGAGAAAAATATGAGAAAGTTGAAATATATTTTATTAGCAACCGTATTATACGGCAGTAATATCGTTTCCCTGGCGCAGACCAAAGTAAGGTTACCCGATAGCAAAACTTACACCATGGAAAAAGTGCTATCAACGGGTCCTGCATATAAAGTCTTGAGATCGCTCAAGGGAAACTGGAACGTGGAGATGCGGGTATATCCGGACGCAGGCGCAAAGCCCATGATCTCTTATATGGTTGCCAGGCGAGTTTTATCCGGTCATTTTTTGATGGAAACCATGACGGCGAGGCCAGGATCAAAAGATCCGAAGTTCAACCGTACCGCTTATTTTAACTATAATAATGCGGGCAGCTGCTGGGAATATATCGTACTGGATTCAAGATATCCGGTGATGATGTTTGAAACCAGCAAGGATACGGCGCAAACTACCAGAGAGTTAACGTTATTCCTCCCATCTTTTATAACGCCACCCGGGGAAAATAAACAACTGGCCGGAAAAAATGCCAGCGAGCGCAGAACGATCAGTTTTATATCTAATGATAAAACCATTATCAAACAATATTGGACTTTACCGTCAAAGCCCGAATATTTGGCCATTGAATACACGTACATCAGGGTCAATCGCTAAAATACCCCGATAGCGGATACATCGCGGGGCATAAGCTCAGCTATTTGTAAAAGCTTAGCGACCTCAAGGGTAATGAATGGGATCGATAATTCCGGTAAAGCCAATTTATAATATGTTATGCCATTTGTAAGAATAAGTTTATTAAAAACGGTTAGCAAAAACGATCGCAAAAAAATATCTGCTGCGATCCATCATGCGCTAATGGCAGAGTTTGATATTCCGCAATTTGATTACTTCCATGTTATTGATGCATTGGAGCCAGATGACCTTTTTTTTCCAAAAAGTTATCTGGGAATAGACCATGTAGCGGATATGGCCTATATCCAGATAATTGCCGGCTCCGGAAGGAATTATGATCAAAAAAAACAATTATTTGCGGCTATTGCCAATCGTATCAGTGAGGTAACAAAAATCCGAAAAGAGGATGTTATCATAATTTTAGTTGAAAATGGCGGAAAGGAAAATTGGTCATTTGGCAATGGAGAAATCCAGGATTTGCCCCACATCAAATAACTTTGAAGTTAATTATTACAACCGGATAACTTGTTAAGCAATAAAATTCCGAAACTATCAACTTTTTTTTTGAAAACAGACAACACCGGAAAGAACAAATGCATCAATCATCATACAATTTTATCCCATGGCTGAAGCAAAGGTCGCCATCGGTATGCGCAGCTTTGCGATAAACAGACCGCCCGACAACTGCACTTTCCGAACATTGGAATTTTATTTTCTTATAAAAACAACCGGGTATTGGTACTTAAAAAATGCTAAAGTGTAAATAGTTGATTTTGAACAGTCTTACTTTGAAAATGGACACTATCCTTCTAAACTTACAGGTAGTATTAAGGTTGCTATAGTATGAGGTTCCGCCAGTGCAAACCAGACAATAAAATTAAATAAAATAGAAATCATGGATATGATAAGTTACGACGCCGGCAAAAATAAAAACGGTATCTCCACCATTACATTAACGCAACCTCAAAGTTTGAGCATTCAGGGCAAGCAGGAATTGCTGTCAGCTATCCGTAAAGTAGCTGAAGACCCGGAATCGCGCGTTTTAATTATTGCCCAGAGCCACCCGCAGGCGTTCCTGGTTAACGTAAGCGAACTGGCAGACATGTCACCAGGCGAAGCGGCGGAATACAGTTATGCCGGTCAACAGATCGCATTGGCGCTGGCCGCCCTTCCGTTCCCCGCCATTGCGGCTGTCGATGGAACGGCTCTCGGAGGAGGATGCGAATTGGCTATGAGCTGCGATCTGACTTACGCAAGTACCAGCTCACAATTTGGCCAGATAGAGGCCAACGGCGGCGTAATTCCAGCTTTTGGCGGAACATGGAACCTTTCGCAACGCTTAGGCTTGCAAAAAGCTTCAGAACTTATTTTTACCGGCGCAATGTTCGATGCAAAGCAGGCCAAAGAATGGGGTTTAATTCTGGAAGTTCTGGAACCGGACCAACTTATGCCTTACGTTTACGAAGTGGCATCGAAGATAGTGAAGGCTGGGCGCATGTCGATAACTAACGCTAAAAAAATATTACGCGAAGGTCACGGTTTGCCATTCACAGCTGTGCTGGCAATGGAGCAGGGCGCATTCGCATCCCTTTTTGGCACCGCCGACCAACGCGATCGGATGCACGCATTCCTCAACGAACAAAATAAAGAAGCTCCTGCTGCGGAAGAAAAAAGTGCGGCGGTACTAACGATCAGCAAAGAAGATCCTAAATTCACCTTTATTAACATATGGGATACAGCCGACACAAACAAGCAAGGGCAACTGCTGGAGGCTATGAAGGAAGATGCGCAGGAGATCCAAAAGCAACATGGATTCATAGGAATGGCTTTTTATGCTAGCAGCGACGGCCGTCAAACGGTGGTATATGCACAGTGGGAGACGGAAGAGGATTTTAATAAAGGTATCGTGCAAAACCCAGTTATGACTGCCGGACGCGATAAGTTATCCGCATTCGGTGACCCCGCGCCTAACACTTACACCATGAACGGTATTTTTTTCCATCAAACTGAAAAAAAACCGAACAATAAATTCAGCGAAAATGAACAATAGCTTTTCTCCAATAAATACGGATGGAATGGAACACCATTTCGCCACGGTCAATAATCTCCAGTTTCACTATGTCGTAAGCGGGCAGGGCCCGGTGATTGTGCTCTTACATGGGATGGCCGGAACATGGTACACCTGGCGGCACGTGATTCCCAGTTTGGCCCGGCATTATACGGTTTTGGCTCCTGATCTGAGAGGCTTCGGCGATTCAGACAAGCCGGCAACCGGGTATGAAAAAAAGACGATGGCTAAAGATGTCCATGATCTGCTCAATCAACTGGGCTACCATAGCTATTTTATTGCCGGCCATGATTTCGGCGGACCTATCGCTTACGCGCTGTCCGCAGCCTATCCGGAAAGTGTTCGCAAATTAGCGGTGTTTGAAAGCCTGCTATTGCTGCCAACGGAAAAAGTGGCTTTGCCTGCCTGGTTCGTGCCGTTCTTTCAAACGCCGGAAATCCCGGAGATGTTGCTGAAAGGCCGGGAGCGGGAATTTTTAAAGACTTGGATGAACCAGCTTACGATCAATAAATCTGCCATTTCGGGTGAAGATCTAGATGAATATGCGCGAACATACGCCCTGCCAGGCGCGGTTGAAGCGGGAGCTGAATTATACCGCGCATTTCCAAAGGATTTGGAGGACAATACGGCGTCGTCTAAAGACAAACTTACTATTCCCGTCCTGGCATATGGTGCCGAGAGTGTGATGAAAGATAACACTCTTCTATCCTTCCAGGCTGTAGCAAACAATGTGCGGGGAGGCGTCGTGCCTGATTGTGGACATTTTGTGCCGGAGGAACAGCCAGAATTTGTAGTTAAACAACTGTTGGCTTTTTTTGGGGAGTAACCTATAAATAGCAAATTAAAGAAAAAAATTACCTGATGACCGGCACATAGTCGTTATCCGAATCTTCTCAACATAATTTGCAGGAGAAATATCTATTCTCTGGCAATTTCGTGTATATCGATGATTTCTTTATAAAAGAAAGTAGCAACGGCGATTACGATGTAAAATATCGTACAATAGGTGCGGAAGATGGGACGATTCGTTGGGTACGCGCCAAAGGTAAAGTATTGTTTAACGAGGAAGATCAGCCTGTAAGGTTCATAGGATCAGTGTTAGATATTACACAAAATAAAAGTTACGAGCAGGAACTACAGGCTATCAATGAAGAAATGGTGACGTCCAATGAGGAATTAACTGCATCAAACGTGGAACTCCTCAGAACCAAAAGTGATTTACAGGAGTTATCTAACCAACTCGCGACAAGTGAGGAGCGCTTTCGTCATATGGTTCAGGAAGCACCCGTAGCGATCAACGTATTGAGGGGAAAAGACTTGATCATCGAATCCGCCAAAAATATGATGGTCGCCCTGATTGGCAAGAAATGGGAGGATATTAAAGGGAAATCTTACTGATAGGCCTCGCCTGAATTAACCATTCAGCCATATTTCAGTCTGTTGAACGAGGCTTATCGTTCCGGGGAAACCTATTACGGCAACGAAGTAAGAATGACACTGTAGCACGATGGCGCCTTAATGGAAGGATACTTCAACTTCATCTATCAACCGATCAAAAAGGGAAATGGTTTCGTCGAGGGCGTAATGATCGTCGCCGCAGAAGTGACAGAATTAGTAAAGGCGCGCTCAGAGCGCGAACAGGCAGAGGAGAAATTGCGCATGGCTATCGAGGCTGCTAAGATTGGTTCCGGGCATATTGAGCCGAAATCAAAGGCGCTTCGATATAACCCGACTTTAGCCAAAATCTTTGGGTATGAAGGTGAAAAACCGATGACCTATGATCAAGCCATTGGCCAGGTAACTGAGGAGTACCGTCCTGAAATTTTAAAACAATTGAACACGCTATTGCTTCCGGCGAGGATTATGATATCACCTATGCTCAAAACCGGTTCAACGATGGAAAGCTTATTTGGCTGCGGCCATTGGGCAAGATCAGTAAGGATGCACAGGGTGGTTATACTATTTTCTCGGGCGTAGTCATGGATATTACCAAACAGGAACAGGATGAACAGCGAAAGAGTGATTTTATCGGTATGGTCAGCCATGAGTTGAAAACACCGTTAACCTCCCTTACGGCACTTGTCCAGGTTTTAAAGGCGAAACTTAAAAAAAGTGAAGACCCGTTCATATCCAGAGCATTGGATAATCCAATATCCAGGTAAAGAAGATGGTTACTATGATCATGGCTTCCTAAATATCTCTCGGCTGGAATCAGGAAAGATCCTGATCTATAAACATTCATTTAACCTGGAAGAACTTATCAGGGAGATCATCAGTGAAGCGGAATTGACCGTAACTACTCATTTTATTCAATTTGAACCTTGCGATCCGGTAATAGTAGAAGCGGACAGTGACAAGCTCGGTTCAGTGATCACTAACCTCATCAGTAATGCTGTTAAATATTCACCGATGGGAAGAGTTATAGAAATCAAATGCGAAATTCTTGGACAAAACGCACGTGTAAGCGTTAGAGACGAAGGCATGGGTGTTAAATCAACAGATAAAGAAAAATTGTTTGACCGTTATTACCGAGTGGAAAGTGACCACACCAGGAATATTTCCGGTTTTGGGATTGGTCTATACCTCAGCGCTGAAATCGTTCACCGCCATAACGGCGAAATAGGAGTAGAAAGTGAACATGGCCTGGGTTCGACCTTTTATTTTACCTTATCTATTGAACCTGCTCTCAATTCACAAAACGTTTAACCAATTCTGTTAATTCATTCAGATCAAAGGGCTTAGCTAAATAAGCATCTGCCTTACAGGCACCGGCCATTTCTGCTAAACCTGAATTGGCGGAAAATAAGATTACCGGGAAATGGGCAGTCTTAGGATCACTTTTGAGAGACAGGCACATATCACTCCCATATCCATCAGAAAGCCGGTTATCCAACAGGATCAATGCAGGTTGAATCTTACCAAGTCTTTTTAACATTTGCCCATTAGTAGCCGAAATGATATGGTGACCTTCATGTACTAAGATGTAGGTCATAATATCCAGGATATCCTGATCATCTTCGATGATGAGTATCGTTTTAGGTATTTCCAATTTTGACAAAGTTAAGCTAAATAAATAGCGGAATGTCACCGGACAGTTTTATTCAAGGTTAAGAAACCTTCATATCGTCATTCGCATATATTATTTAAGACTTAAATTTATTTATCAAGACTTAAACTTACAAGTTTCTATAAATGTCTAAAATAAAAGAATGTGGCAGAATTTTTGAATGGTTTATAAAATGAAGATAACGGATAGCAAGAAGATATTAGTAGTGGATGATGACGAAGATATTGTGGAGATCGTATCTTATATCCTAAAAGAAAAAGGCTATCAGGTTATGGCCTTAACTTCAGGCGAAGCGGTGTTGCAAACTATTCAGTTATTTCACCCTGACCTTGTGCTTATGGATGTCATGCTCGCGGGTATGGATGGGCGCGCCATTTGTACAAACATTAAAGAGGATAAGAACAACGTTTCTTTACCAGTTATACTAATATCAGCTACGCACGACCTGGCTAAATCTTTGACGCAGCAAGGGGCTCCAAATGATTTTCTGGCTAAACCTTTTGATGTAGATATCTTATTACTTAAGGTAGAACAACAACTTGCTGCGTAAAAAAGGCGCTTCGATAGAAGCGGCTCCACATATTTACTATTTACTTATAGTTTAGCGGGATTCCACCCGTATCCCTTCAGTAGTTACCCTCTCTCCTATCATTGTTAGAATATGTTTTCGATTTGAAAAATTAAGGTTTGTGACCATAGCGCTATTCGTAGAGTTTATAATTAGATCTTTCAATGACACACTGATAATTAATCTTATAGCAAAAAAGTTCAAAACTCTCCCTCTCCTTATCTACATATTTTCAAATCGAAATTTAAAAAAATCGTTATTAAGGTCTTTAGTATTGTTACGCGCTACACCTGCGGCATCTCACTATAAGCTATTACTGGAAAATCCAGATTATGCGGTTTGCGCGATTAGGTCAACAAGAAATTCAGATTTCAAGTTAGAATGTAAATGTCAGGATTTCTTTCCTGCCCTGCCAGTTTTCGTGTAGAATTGATAAGAGAACTTAGCTCACCCATGATTTCCCATCATTGCTCTTAATATCAATAAAAATGGCTTACTTCACTTTATTAACTCGAATTTTAACGACCTAAAGATCCTAAACCTATACTTCAGATGACCTTTAAAGAAGAATTAGAAATACTTATCGCTAAAAATTTAAAGACTTATATTGATAATAATGACCGCTTTATCGCAGACTATAATCGAGAACAAGAGCTAACCAAAGAATATAACGGAAGACAATTGCTGGAACTTCTCCAGAATGCAGATGACGCTAAATCCACGGAAGTCGAAATAGTCTGGGATGAAAAAAAAAGGCATCTTTCTATTTCAAATCTCGGCCAACCCTTTTCATCCGGCGGCATTAAATCGCTAATGCTGGCCAACCTGAGCACTAAAACAAAATTAAGCTATATAGGCAATAAGGGATTGGGGTTCCGGTCTATTCTCAACTGGTCAGAAAATGTGGCTATTTGTACCCGTAATTGCCGGATCTCTTTTTCGGAAAACATCGCCAAGAAGATTTTTGAAAATGATTTAAAACTGAATCCAGCCGATAAACAAAAAATCCGCAAAGCACGTAATCTAAGCGCTAAAGCAATTCCATTTCCTGTGCTGGCAGTACCGGTCATTAACGAAGATTACCAGCCTACCAGTTGGGCAACGCGGATCGAGATCGCTTGCCGAAAAAAATTCGTGAAGGATATCAATGATCAACTGGGTGAAATAACCGAAGAAATCCTTTTATTTCTCAATCATGTCCGAAAAATAACGGTAGTCCGAACCGGCAAAGCTGCGGTTATTCTAAGCAGTGCCAAAAAGAAACGTCCGGGTTTTGAATTGGTCAGTATTGGTGTAAAAGAGTGGCGGGTGTTCCGGAGAGAAGGCCTGCTTCCTTCAGAACTTCAAGACGGAAACAAAGAAGAGAAACAGCATTTTCAATTGAAAGTTGCTTACCAGGACGATCTTTCGGATACCTATCGCAAGTTGTTCAATTTTTTTCCCACCCAGTTATCCATATCACTTCCCTGCATCGTCCACGGCACATTCGATTTGAACAGTTCACGGAATCATTTGAATGAATCAGATCAAAACAAACATATTTTAAAGGAACTTATGCAACTACTGCGCGACTGCGCGCTTTTCCTGGCAAAAGGAAAAGTTGATTGGCGTCCGTTTCGTTTGCTTGACCCAATCTCCCCGGTTTCTGATTCATCACTCATCCTGACCTTCTATGCCGATTTGGAAAAACTCCGAAATACCGAAGCCATATACCCTTGTATCAGTCAAACTTATCACCCGCTATCTGAGGCAATTTATTACTCTGAGTCCTTTAACGGTTTCTTTCAAACTCATTTTTCCGGTACTTTTCAAAATCTGCTTATCCCTTTAGACGGCCAAGTGCCGGATCGTTTCAAGAATGACCGGTATAAACATCAATACCTAGTAGAACAGGTCGACCAGCTTTCCGAATCTTTGTCGCTTGAACTTCGGGCTGATCTAATCACTATTTTAGCGAAAACTATACCTTACCGGGACGGACAAGCCTATTTTTCATTGTTGGTCAATGACCAAGGAAAAGTAATACCGAAAGACGAACTCGCCTTCACTCCGGCAATCAGAGCAGATGAGGAATTTAGAATCCCAAAGTCGGTTAAACTGGATCTAATGAATGCGCCATTGTTCGATCTTTTAAACGCTCGTTTTGAAGCGCTTTATGATAAACGCGAGCCCCGGTCGAGGGAGTTGCAAAGACAAGTCAAAGCTGTAGTCAATCTTCAACCTTATGATAGCAATAATGTGATCGATAAGATCATTGCCGGGACCAAGGATGTCCTTAAATCTGCACGTGCCGAGGATCGCCCCCAACTGATCCGTGAAATGGTTACCGCGCTGTTCGCCAATTTTAAAAACATCGAAAACCGGCAGGAGCGTCTGAAAATACCGGTTACGCTGATTGCCAAAACAGGTCAGCCAGCAGACAGCGAATCTTTGTTTTTAAGCCAAACCTATCCCACTGGTGAAATAACGGAAGCCGTCTATGGCACCACTTTAAAGGGTAAAGAATACCTTGCCGATGCCGGTTACTGGAAGTTAGACGAGGAAGAAAGCACACTGATTGAAAGCTTTTTTCTTTGGTTAAGGGTGAACCGACTTTCAAAAACGGAGCCGATAGGTATACTGACCCGTTGGAACGAATCTGCTTACTTCGATTTCATTTTCCAGAACGGTACATCCAAACCCGATGACTGGGATCGCGGCAATGTAAGTCGGGGAAACGCGTTTCTGAGGGTCACTAATATTGAACAGCTTTTGGCCCTACCTGTGACCAGGCTGGTTTTGTTGATCTTAAAAGATGAAGTGATACGACAGAAGTTGGAGAATAATAACGAACGCATTGAATGGTTTTATTCACGGCAGCGGCCGGCGATCTCACCGGCATTTTCATATATCCGGTACCAATTTATCGCCTCGGGCCTTTTTACCCGATATCTACTGGAAGAAGGTGGCGAAGAGTTTAACCGGCTAATCAATGATGATCTACAGATTGATTATGCTTTTCTTGATCAATTTGGTATTAATCGTGCGGAAGTTCGCTCCATCCTAATCCGCCTAGGAGCCAAAGAGTCTTTCGATGAATTACTACCTGAAGCCATCTACAGCATTCTTCGAGCGATTCCGGGCAAAGACCGCGAACAACGGGGACGATCTACGCAAACTATCTATAAGCTGGCGCTTGATAGTTTGGAAAAACAAAATTCAAAATTTCCCGTACCTTCTGATATCCCCTTTTTTGCAAAAAAGGGTACAGACGAAGGCTATCAGCCGGTGGAGAAAGTCTATTACGCTGACAATAGTGTCCTGCCCCGGCGCATCCTGGACACCCTGCCGCTGCTCAATCTTCCGAAAAGAAGCGGAGAAGACCAGGTGGAAAAATATTTTGGAATTAAAAGCTTAAAAGTTTTTAAGGTCGAGGTTAACGAACCTACATTGAAATATCATCCCAGCAATGACCAGCTACACCAATTATTTGAAAGCATAAAGCCTTATATATTAGCGTACCGGTTACATTCTCCCAATTTAAAAAAGAAGATTACGGACCCGGATGTCAAGAAAAGGGAGGCTAGGACGCTGAAACAGTGTAGCCTGCAGCTGGTACGCGAATGCTTTTTCAGTTTCGGTAATGGCGCTGAAAGTCCTATCGAAGAGAAAGAATTTATTAACCAGCGTGATCGCTTCTTTTACCGGGAAAGCTTCGTAGCCACTACGGATAGCCTGCGGAAAGACTCTCTTTTTTGTGACGCGTTTGCTGAAATTATGTGTATCATTTTTAAAGTCAATGACCTGAAAAACGATTTTCGGCAGGTACTCAAAAATGAATTAACAGATACCATCCATTTAGCCATACAGGATCTGGGGCGTGAAAGGATCGATGAAGCATTCCGGCTGCTGGGGGTATCCAGGAATGAGTTTGATTTCTGGGCCAATATTTTCAGGCTTGCCGGTAAAAAATCTTTCCCTGAAATCCTTGAAAGCCCAGATGTGCTGCGTTTGACGGTGTTCCGGGGGTTAAGTATCCGGTTGGGAGATAGCTACAATTCTGTAGATTTTGAACATTTCGGAAATAAAGCCTCCTTTAACCTAGCCAGGTCATTATCGAAAAAACTGGGATTGACGGTGGCCCAAATATTACCTGGGGGCTTGTATCAATGGCATCGCGCAAATTTTTTGGATGAGATCAAAACACTGGAATATCGCTTTAAAACACTGATTTGGGAAAAACTCAACCTTATACCGCAAAAACAGGGCGAGTTCATTCAAACACTCAGCTCCTACAATCAATCTTTTCTTAGCATGATCGAAGGGGAAATCACAAAAATTAAGTATGAACTTCAGGTCAGTTATTATTCCATCATAAGAAAACTGATTGTTATCCATTATCATATCAGTGTTGGGAATGACTTGCCAGCTGTACCCGCAATTATTCAAAATCAATACCCTCATCTGCTTAAAAAATTCCATATTGAGGAAGCTGATCTGACTGACGACAAGGTGCGAAGCCTTTTGTTTTTTGAGGGCAACAGTGATCGGATAGCGGCCTACCTGGATACTTATCATGCCCTCGACGACAGTGAAGATGGTGGTAATGAGGATGAACACTTGACCGGCGACCTGTTTCAAGCCAGCCTGGCCAAAAGCGCCCGAACTCCGGTTTCACCTTCAGCTAACGGCAGTAATGGATCTTGGCTGCACTCTGGAAAAATCGATGCCGTTAAAAAGAAAAAAGGCCGCCAGGCTGAGGCATTGGTTTATTATACTCTTGTTAAAGAATACGGTATCAGCCAAGTAAGGTGGGTATCTGGTAATTCTACAACACCGGATAAGAATGATAGCCTGCATTATGATATCGAATACAAGAATAACGAAGGCGAATGGAAATATGTAGAAGTCAAAGCAATTTACGATAGCCAACTGATCATTTCTAACGCTGAAAAAGATAAAGGCTCAGCTGAACCTGAAAAATTCGAGTTTGCCTTAGTCGAGGGTGATGCGATCTACATAGTCAAAAACCTTTTTGATTTTCCACCAGGAGAATCATTTGAGACAAATTCGCGTTTCGTTGCTTATCCGAAAGATTATGTCTTTTCATTTAAAGTCCAGTTAATCGATTAAGTAATAGAATTTATATTTTCATAAAAATGAAAAGGCAACCAATAGTCGGGATTCATAAGGTTACTAATGAGATAATTCCGATATCAAAGGTAATTCATGTAGGGTTGAAATGCGATTGTGTATGCTATACTTGCGGAAGTGTGTTAGAAGCAGTGTTAAATACATCTAAGCGGCAACACTTCAGACATAGTACTAAGACAAATTGCAACCCGACACCTGAAACGGAATTACATTTGCTTGCCAAAACGATAATCTTAAATAATTCAAAGATTTTTTTTCCTGGCAAGGGAATGGCGGAGTATACCAACGCTGTTTGCGAGATCAGGTGCAATGATTTAATACCGGATGCCACGGTAAATGTGAATGGTAAAGAAGTTTTTATTGAGATAGTAGTTACTCATCCAATTGATGCGACTAAGTACAAGAAATATCAAAATAAACAAGCTGTAGTTTTGGTCATCAACTTAGAAGAAGAAGATCGGGATTTAAATTACGAGATTCTAGAGTCGCTTATCATCGATGACCAGTTCAATAAACATGTGCTTTCATATTCTCAGGACAGCATACCGTTGCAAACAGATAACTATTCATTGTGGAAATGGGTTATCGGATTTGGTTTAGCAGGGATTTATGTATGGAAAAAGGTATCAGGGAACAGGCGTCCAAAACGATATCGTTATAACCGTAAGAGTCAGTCTAATTAAATAAATTATTGGTCCATTAATTTGTAAAGGAAAACTTTAACCCTAGTACAACACTTGAAGCAGGTTGGTAATTTCCGTTCCCAATATTCCCAGTGACTTTAAAATCTCTCAACGCAGCTGATAAATCTCGTTTTTAAGCGTCGAAACGTGGAGGCTGTAAAGTCAACTAAAATACATCTTTCAAAATATCTAGCAGAAATGACATATCTTCAATCTCAATTTTTCGTTTCGACTCATCTACATTACCCGTATTGTGTGCAGCTAAATTACTTCTTAGATATCTCAGCTCAATAAGTTTTGTTAGACGGATATCGTCAAAATAATACCGATACTTTAAAACGGAAATGATTTTAGTCAGTGACGATTTATCGGGACCCTCAAAATCATTTTTCGAATGTAATTCGTGACCTGCTTGAAATACTACATCATTGATGGTTTCGTTAGCGGTACTTTTTTGAAATGAAAATCTCCCTCGAATAAAATGAAAAATAGTATTAATCTTTTGATTTGGAGCTTCAGTGTAGACTGTAAATAGTGAAGTGTCCGATTTTTCAATCTTACCCGATGCCGAGGTTGGAAGAAAATATAACGACGCAAATTTTTCTAAAGTGGAAAATGCTGTTAAAACGGAATAATTTATAAAAGAGTCATTCCTACTCTCAACTAAAGAGAAGATCTTATCAAGTGAACCGTCTTTTCCAATGGTGTCTGCCCTAAATAGTTTTTGAGCATCATTTGTCGATCCTGCAAATAACGTTGTGGATTTTAAATGCTCTATAGTCATATGCACAGATGCCAAATAACTTTTGCTTATTGCATTGGTGACCTTTTTATAAAACTCTAAATATAACTGGTAACTACCCTCCCTTGTCAGGACATTTTCCGGCGACTCTTTTAATACATAATTTTCAACGCCGGCTAACAATGCCTTATTAACGTTTTCTGCTTTTTTTGATGCTGTGAAAATTACTACCTGAACACCTTTATTGATCTTCTTAATTTCTTTAATCAGTTCAAATCCACAGGGGTCAATGCCGTTATGAAAATCATCATCACATAACCGGAGGTCAATGATAAAAACATTATATCCTTCGTCATTAATAAGTGATTTGATTTTTAATTTAAGACGAGCAAGTAACGATTCTCTTTTTTCACCCTTCTTAAACTCGTCATAATAACCGAATAAAGAATCCTGTGTAAATGGCTTGAAAATAACCTCCTTAAAAAGCATACCCCATCCCTTATGTGCTTCATCATCGATATAATAAATCTTTGCGTTAACTTTCGGGTTTCTATTAACCAGAAGGGCCTTTCGATTATCATCTCTTTTAAATTTTTGCCTTGCACTTTCTGATGATAAATTGATGTATTGCGCTTCCAGATATTTATAATATAAAGTATCGGTGGTTTTAATTTCTTTCTTTATGACCTCACGCTCACCCTCGGAGATGTTATTGGCCATCTCGGCCCACCTTAAAATACACCACTCATTTGCGATTGAATGGTGGGTCTGATAATTCGCAGGAGGGGGAACTTGAATTTTTGAAATAAATTCCTCCAAAGAAGGAAGGTTTTGAATCCTGCCCTCATTTATCAGCTTTTTAAATTTATCAAGATCATCCTTTGTATCCCGCATTAAGTAAATGCCTTTTGTAAATAGGATTTCTGACAATTGACTGGTCAAACCTAAAAACTGGTATGACTCTTCAGCTACAAAAATTATTGGAATATTTATTTTCTCACCTAGGGATTCTGTTAATCTTAAATGGTATGCCAACCGGATTCCCATATATTCTAAATAATTATTGGTCAAGGCTACCTTAATAAATACCACTTCTGCCTGTGCTAACTTATCTTTGAGGTCACCCGATATAAGTTGATTGGTTATATAGTGATCCACGTCGATAACATCGAAATCTGGATCAAAAACAAACTGTTCTGGATTCGAAAAGATCATCCCATCCGCAAGAAATGTATTTTGGTTGTGTATCAATAACTTTTTCATACGGATTCAGAAATTAGGAGATTTAATTTATTATAAAAAATATGGACCTGACTTTCGGTGATCTCTGTCAGATCTCCAGCTTTTAACCATGCCAGATCAAAATATTCGACAAGTTCATTTTTGATCATATTGTTGATTTGAAGATCCCGGACACGTTTAATGGTGCTGAGTTGTATCCTTGTATTTACCTCGTTTCTAAGGCTAAGCAACAGGTTCAATTTCCATTTTGCCCCAAATTGTAACGTCAATAGATTAATTTTAGAACTTGCATTTATTTCATCGGTAAATAGCTTAAAATTAGGCGAATAGAAGTCTTTGGAATTTATATTTAGAAACGAGAATCGTTTATCATTATACAAACTTGCCGTTATTCCACCTGAGAAAAAAACCAACGGCTTATTTTTTAGTTCGCAATGATTTTTTACAATATCCCTTTGCAGGTTCGTTAACGCAGACCTGTGGATCATAAGACAATCGTATTTATCAAATACTTCATGTTTCTTCTGATCAAGTTCTAAAATTAAATTATCGAACGGCTTGTCCGTGATGATGTCAATATTTGCAATTTTAGAAATATCTATATTGGAAAATTGCTCCATCCGGCTGATGCGGTCTTCAACTAATAGTAGTTTCATTTTATTTGTAAAAAGTGAATAAGTAATTAAATCCTTCTGCTTTTTCAATTTTTTGAAATGGGGGGGATAACGGATCGGAAGAAAGATAATTTAATTGATAACTACCTTCCTGAAATTCAGTTTGGATACTCCAATCGCAAAGATTATTTAACCTGGCTTTTATGGTACCAAAGTCACCTTTTTCCAAAGAAAATTTCTCATCATAAAGAGATAAGCCCCTTACGGTTGATCGATGATGAAGAATTGACAGGGTATAAGAATCATTATTTTCTATAACCTCATAACTGACCTCCGGAAAGAATTGTCTTTTTTTAATATTCTCGAAAACCAAGTCCAAAACTTTGGTCAAATAATCTATATCAGTATAGAAATTCTTGTTTTCTAAATTAGTAAACTCTTTGATGGTGAAACCATGTAAGTGCCTATCATGGAGATCTAAGATCAATTCCTCTAACGCGGAGTTCTCGTCCCTAACCTCTATTTCGTTTTTGAAAATATCTATTACTTGCTTGAATTTTTGAATTGTCTGAATTCCTTGCTTTGTTTTTAACTGAAACTGAGCATATAAAGGAAGGACGAAATTTTCCGGCTTTTTAGTGTTATCCTTCATATTTTCTTTTAATTCAGGAGAACTCCACCCGAACTTGATCCTATGCATCCCCCAGCCTTGCTCTTTGACATTTTCATAAAATAAAAAGGACAATATTTTCGCTCGCAATTGTGGACTAAGTTCATTTAGCCCTAAGCTTACCTTATCAAATTCCTTTTTTGCCTTTTTAATAAAATCGCCATAATCACTAAATACAGCCTCGTCCTGTCCTGCGTCCCAGCTATGCGTGGCAAATTTTAAGGCTGATTTATTAATCGAAAACCTTTTCAAAATTGACACCAAAACCTTCGGGGTATGAATTACTGGAAAAGTTGATATTGACTTAGGGGTAACTTTTTTTACCGGATCAGGCTTGTTTTTTATTTCAAATACAGATTGATCACGTGAACTGTCATTTAATATCCTAAACCGTGAAAGTAATCCTATATAGGTAGAATCATCCGCACCTTTAACCATTTTTAAAAAATCCAACTTACCGCCAAGCACATTTTTCAAGTTTGGCTGTTGATTTTTGTCCCCTTTATCTGCAATGTAATGTGGGATGAAATAATCATTTGCTGTAGCATAGCCATAATGTTCCCAGTAATAAAGCCATTTTCTTAATTCTTTAATATATCGTTTATGTACGTTTGGTTTTTCATTTACTAACAGACCGGTTACTTCTTGCTTGAACCCGGCTTTTTGAAGCCTCGTCTTAGAATCTTTTATGTTGAAATTTTGATTAGTAATAATCCGCTTTATTTCCGCTACAAATTCACTATTTTCCTTATATATATTATGTGATGAACTAAAGGTTATGTCGTCTGCGTATCTACTATATTTAACGCCAAATTTTTTGGCGGCAGCACCTAAATAAAAATCGAGACTTTGACATATGATATTTGTTAATGTCGGGGAGGTTGGCGCTCCTTGGGGGACTACATTTTTTAAAACTGTTTGCCATGTCCCAGCACCATCTAAACGTTCGACAAGAATTTCTTGGCAACATAACGCAGCAATAATATTTGCTACTTCAATTTTATTATTTGTCCCTTTCAAATTAAAGGGAGGATGTTGCATCCTTCCCCAAATTCTAGCCTGATCTATACTCGAAAAAAAATCCTTTAGATCAATATTGTAAACATATAAGCTACAAGCATGAATTTTAGCATTATCAACAATGGATTTATTCGGTATAAATCCATACGCATCAGGTGATACATCATATATGTTCTGAAATATTAAACTAAGGCATTTCTGAATAGATTTTAGCCCTTTGTTAGGCGCATTAATTGTTCTAACGCCACCAGACTTCTTGCTAATAGAAAATTGGTGATACCTTTTAGGGTTTATATTAGGGTTGCTATGATAAGTTATATGCTTTAACTCAAATAACCTTGCTTTTTCACCATAAATATTTTTTTTCGAATAGTTTAAAAGATCCAAGAAATCACTTTTTGATTTGATTTTTTTAAAGGCAGATCTAATATGTTTTTTCTGTGATTCTTGGAGATTCATTTAATCCTGATAAGGTCTTTTAAAGCCCGCTTTAATTTTCTTTGTGTATGCGCAGTTACAGTGTTGCCGTACATCAGTTTATATAGTTATATAGCATAAATTGTATATGATTGTATAGCATGATTATAGTGTATCGTAGATAAATGACCTAAGAGACATTCTGTTACTGGAATTAAATCTAGTAACAACCATCCGATTTTCTAATTTAATTAGACAGATGGCATATTTCAAAATTTTCAAGCGGGCTTTCAAAGAACTATACAAAGTAAACAAACATCTGTGCAGTTTATCTGCACAGATAAATTATTTTTGATAACTTTACACTTATCTACAAGTATCGTAAATAAAAAGAACATAGATGGCCACCAATAAAAATGCTTTTATACGATATAAAATATTGGATAATTGCTTTCGCAATACGGGCAAGCGTTACTATATTGATGACTTGATTGAAGAATGCAATAAGGCGCTCATCGAAATAGACCCACAGTCTAATGGTATAAGTAGGAGGCAAATATTCGGGGATATTACCTTCATGAGCAGTGAAGCGGGTTGGGGAATTGAGTTACAAAAATATAGGATTGGAAAAAAAGTTTACTATCGGTATAGTGACCCGGGATTTTCAATTAATAATATGCCGCTGAATGAAATAGAAATCAATTATTTAAAGAATGCAGTTAACATTTTAAGCCAATTTAAGGGCACTCCACAGTTTGAATGGATAAGAGACCTAATACCAAAGCTCAATCAAGGTTTTAATTTATATAAAGCCAATCACACCATTGTTGATTTTGACTCAAACCCATATTTAAAAGGGATAGATTTTTTAACGGCTTTACATCATGCCATTTTTTATAAAAAGGTATTGTTGTTCGAATATCAACCCTTTGAAGCCGATGTAGCAATTGTTATTGAACTACATCCCTATTATTTAAAACAGTATAATAATCGATGGTTTTTATATGGATTTAACCCTGAAACTGATAGATTCGACTGGAATTTAGCCTTGGATAGAATTAATAAGTTCGAGGAAATTTCTAAGAAATATATCCACAATGAAAGTATTGATTGGGATGATTATTTCGAGGATATTATTGGTGTTTCAAAGCCTGTTGACGGAAAGCTTGAAAAAATCGAACTTCAATTTTTCGGAAAGACTGGTAAATATATAACCTCGAAACCAATTCACGGCTCCCAAATCTCGAAATGGATTAATGAAACTACCTTGGAAGTCAATCTGAATCTAATCGTAAATTATGAGTTTGAGCAGTTCATTTTATCATATGGTGAGAGTGTGAAAGTTTTATATCCGCTGTCATTTGCGAACAAGGTAGCTGGTAGATTATCGAATGCTTTCCAACTATATTCGTAATGTTTATACATTATTTAGCTATACTATAATGGAACTTGACAAAGATAACGCTGTTTTTCGCCAGGCATTTGAGTTGATAAATACTACAGATTGTCATGTCTTTGTTAGCGGTAAGGCAGGTACCGGTAAGACAACATTTCTTAAAATACTACGGGCTAATACTTATAAAAGGATGCTTGTGGCAGCTCCAACAGGTGTCGCTGCGATAAATGCGGATGGCGTTACTATACATTCTTTATTTAATCTTCCACGTGCACCTTACGTGCCTGAAAATATTGATTTATTCAAAGCCAGGACTATAGATAGTGTAACAAGGGAAATCCTAAAAAACCTGGAACTACTCGTGATTGATGAGGTTTCGATGGTTCGCTGCGATGTCCTTGATGCTATTGATTATGTACTGAAAAAGGTGAGGAATAATGATGCCGCTCCATTCGGCGGATTGCAAATTGTATACATTGGAGATCTTTTTCAGCTTGCCCCCATAGCAAGTGATGACAATATTGAACTGCTAAAAAAATATTATTACGGTCGTTTTTTTGTTGATGCAAAAGTATACCAGCAGGCTATACCAGTCGTGTTAGAACTAAAAAAAGTTTATCGTCAATCGGATCAAGAATTCGTCTCGCTTTTAAATGCTTTGCGGGACAATACGTGTGATCTGTCTCATTTTGAATTGTTAAACAGGCACTACCATTCCGGTTCAGATGGCCAACTTAGTGATAAAATCACCCTTACTACACACAATAAAAAAGCTGACTTAATTAATGAGTCTAATTTGTCGAGTATCCAAGAACCGGAAAAGGTTTTACACGCAAAAATAGTTGGAATATATCCTCCTGAGCTGTATCCGACGTTGAAGGAACTAAAATTGAAGCCGGGTGCACGGGTAATGCTGCTTACAAATGACCGGAGTAAAATAAAAAAATATTACAATGGTAAAATGGCAATTGTGCATAAAATCGAACCGAGCAAATTGACAATTGATTTTGGAAACGGTGATCTTTTGGAAGTTGAGGAAGAAATTTGGTTCAATTTAAGGCAAAGGCCGGAGCTCGAAACACAAACTGTAATTGATGAACAGCTAGGCACATTTCAGCAATTTCCTGTCAAACTCGCCTGGGCGATAACCATTCACAAAAGCCAGGGTTTGACTTTTGACGATTTAGTTATTGACGCCTCAGAAACTTTCGCGGAAGGACAGGTTTATGTTGCATTAAGTCGATTGCGTACGTTAGACGGCCTCAGTTTAAAATCACCATTAGGTCCGAATTTAATTAAAATCAATAAGCGGGTGAAATCTTTTATGGAGCAAAATGCAGGAACCCTTTTATCGGAAACTGAACTGAAAAGATCTCAGTTGGCTTTTACTGAAAAGACGTTAATAAAGTTATTTGATTTGAGCGATTTAGAGGAAAGTATTGGATTTGCGAAAACCCACTCTCTGTTAATCACCCGATCCGTATTTACAAACTTTCTAAAACTTTCCGTAATATTTCAAAAATTCAATATTGAATTAAGCGCTCTATTTAAGGATAATGGATCAGAATGTGATAAGGTTTTTGAAAGAGTAATCATAGCCGCCGATTATCTAGGAGGGCAATTAAGCGCTCTATTAAATGAAATAACGCTTTTTATTAAAACGTATGGTGAAGACATTAACTACAAAAATCAACTGCCTACATTAAGGAATGTCAAAAAATACGGGCAAACTAAACTGACGGGGTTATCTATTGCGAAGTTAGTAGCTGCTGCGATGAAATCTGGTAAAGATATTGGTGGAGCGATGACTGAATTTCGAAAACCTAATAACGAGAGCGCGAAAAATAGTTTACAAGGCAAATTGCTCGACAATATACAGGATAAGAAAAGTCCTGAAAAAAACAGTCTTGAATTATTTAGAGCGGGAAACACAATTACTGAGATTGCAAAACTTACCAGCTTAAACCGGCAGGCAATTGAATTCCATCTTGCATCCTTTCTCCGAACAAAAGAAATTGACATACTTGATTTGATGGACAACGCTCAGTATTCAAGGATAAAATCACTTGTCGATCAAGGTAATACATCATTATCAGATATTAGGAAACTTCTCGGCGGTGATGTTTCATTTGGCCAGGTCAATGCTGTAATTACTTATCTTTCATAGAAAACTAATAAAACAATTCCTTTGTGAAAAACTTTATAATAAAGTTGCTTGCGAAACTTAGCAAAGTTACTTACATTTGCTTGCGAAACTTAGCAGCATTATTTATATGGAAAATTACGGAGAATATTTTAAAGCTCTAAGAGAGTCGAAAGGGATGACTTTAAGGGAGGTTGAAAGGAAGACCGAAGTATCTAATGCTTACTTGAGCCAATTGGAATCTGGAAAGATTAGGCAGCCATCACCGCTAACATTACATAAGCTTTCCGAAACCTATGGTGTAAGTTATGAAACTTTGATGGAAAAAGTAGGATATCCTGTACCAGAAAAGCTTTCAAAGAAATTAGAAGAGGATAAAAGTCCTATCGCCTACAGGGTAGGAAGCATAACAAATGATGAAGAGATTGAATTACTGAACTATTTGAAATTTATGAGAAGCCGGAAAAAATGATTTGGTCAATATCAGGATATAAGCAGTTTAATAGATGTGAACGACAATGGTACTACAGTAACATTGTTTCTCATCCGATGGTGAAGAATGATGCCTTCCGAAAGGAGGTGACCGTCCTTTCAAAGCTGCAAACTATTGAAGCATGGCGGGGAACAATAGTCGATGAGATTATTAGCAGAATACTCGTTAATGCAGTTAATAGAAAAATGCCAATAAAGAAGGATTATTTTATTAATCAGGCCATGCTGGCTTTCGACAATCAGCTTGAATACGCCGTTTTTCAAAAATATCGACTGCCGGGAAGCAAATTGAACGATGATCCGCACTTTGCCGCTTTACTGGATTGTGAATATGGACTGGATTTATCAGACGACGATTTAGAGATTGCGAAAACGGATATCAGAACAGCGCTTAGTAATTTGTTGGATAACGCAGAATTTATCGCATATCTACAAACTTCCAAACGTTTAATCAGCCAGCGAGCGTTGGTTTATCCTGTAGACAGATTCAACGTTCGGGCCATTCCAGACATGATTGCCTTTTTCGATAATGAGCCACCCCATATATTTGATTGGAAAGTGCACACTTTCGGAAATGTATCGTATGATGAACAATTGATCTCCTATGCCGTCGCCCTGTATAAGGTCGCAGCATCGAAACCGCATTCCGATTTTCCGGCGAATATCACAGAATATAAGTTGTCTGATTATAAACTAACTGAATATCAACTATTACATAAAGACAGAATAAAAAGAGATTATGAAGTAACTAATGATGCGCTAGAAGAATTAGGAGATAAGATTTCAAGCAGCATTATGGAGATGTATATTACGGGTTGTCATAAAAAATATAGCCAACTTGACGCTGAAAAATTCTCAACTACCCTGTTTTTTGAAAATTGCCTTAATTGTCCATTTAAACGAATCTGTAAATCGAACGATCATGAATTACGAAACAGTTATCTTTCCAATTAATAACCTTGATCAGTTATCGGCTGATTATATTCTTTATGATATAGTCGGTCTTAATGAATCCGATGAGGACTATGATAGTAATATTCAATATATTATTAAAAATTTATCCTATAAATTGAAGCACCCCGTCACATCTATTACACGGGAGGAAAAGCCGCTGCTCGTTGTGCGGAATGAGGAAAATATTACTTCCAGGGTTCCGGATGATATTACTGTCAAGCGTGGAATCCGGGTTTGTTTTCGACAGATCGCTGAATCCCTTAAATTAGATTTTATTAATTATGACGATTCGACGAAAGCTATAATTCTAAGATTTCTTCAATTTGATCTTCAGACCGAATTGAATAAGAATCCGGACTTGTGGCAACCCGGCTCCGGAGACGCTTTTTTCAATAACGAGCCTAATGAGACTATAGGTAATGTGTCTATTCATAATGGTTTCTTTGTTCGCGTGACAGAATTACCAGAGGGGGGATTTGGGCTTGCCGTTGATGTGACGAAAAAGTACTTGTCCAACGAGCCGTTAAATGTCAGATTAACCCGAAAGCAATTCAAAGAAGAGGGCGTTCGCAATTCTCATCTTGTGTATCAATATGGACATCACAAATATGAGATAAGAGCAGACCATTACAGTGATTTCAATGCATCAGATTACAAATTTACAAGGCCATCAGATGGGAAATTGGTTTCTTTATTACAGGACACGTTGGAGAGATTCGGAAGTCCAATGCCTCCAAACGTCGCAAAGTTACCGGACGATGCGGCCGCCATTATTTATAAAACTAACGATAATCAGGAAAGAACGGTAATTGCAGGACTTTGCTATCGTGTTTTTGACACCGAAGACCCTCAGATTCGAAAGATTCATAAGAAGTCGATCATTATTCCCTTTTATAGGAGGAAACTTGTTAGAGCCGTTCGACAGCGCTATCTAAAAAACCTATTCTATGGAAATATTCAGTTGAGCATCTCTCAGGATCCTGTTGTGGTTGAAAAGAAAAAGTTTTACCCTCCTGATCTGATGTTCGGAAGAAACACCGCATTAACGGTGGGAAACACCACTGGTGCTATCAGGACCAGTATTGATCAGTTAGGACGAAAGCGTAAAAACCTCTTGTTAGATCAAAATGTCGGATTTTACACGACTGCTACGTTTCAGACGCAATACTTTGTCGTGCCTCAAACGGTTTTTAACATGTATGGTAATCAAAAATATTTCCTTAATCACCTGACCGCTCAGGTAAACCTGATGCATCCTTCTGACTCAGGTTGGAATCCAATCGTGATTCCGTATGATGATCGTGGGAAGAAGAATGCAGTTGAAATTGGCTTTGAAATATTGCAAAAGATCAAGGAAGGAATTACTAAGCAAGGTGGTTACGCTTTGGTAATGCTGCCCTCCAAGGTAGAGCGCGTTAAAAGACAACATGATGACCTAGCAGCTTTAGTTGTAGCCGGTTGTCACGATGACCATATGATTACTGCAAGCATCATGCACAGCGATACTTTAGAGGAATGTTATGAACATCGATCGGCGCAAGGAACTTCGATGTACGAGATCCGTAGTGCCTTAAAAGGAAAATATTCCGGGTATGTTATGGGGGTAGCAATTAACCAGGTCCTTTTGAACAATGAAAGGTGGCCATATATTCTCAATATGCCATTAAACGCTGATCTAACAATTGGGATTGATGTAAAAAAGAAACTTGCTGGATTTACATTTGTCGATAAGTTTTCTAAAAACATCTTAACAAAATTTGATAAGTCCGACAATAAGGAAAAATTATCTTCTGGACAGGTAGTTAAGATGCTTGTAAAGCAGATAGCGCTTTTATGCAGTTATTCAAATTTACCTATAGAAAAGATCGTTATTCACCGGGATGGCCGCCTTTTTGCGTCCGAGAGGGAGGGGATCTTAAAATCGATCGATATTTTAAAGGAAAAAAATATCTTACCTCAAAATGCTTCCATCAATTTTGTGGAAATTCCAAAGCATGCGATTTCACCTTTCCGACTATTTGAAGTCAAAAAGGAATATGATATGAGACAAGAAAGAATCGATAATGGCTGTGTACTAAACCCGGAAATAGGATCTTACGTGAAAATAAATCCTAAAGAAGCTTTTTTATGTACTACGGGAAGAGAGTTTAACCATGGAGGCAGCTCGAATCCTTTATATATTAAATATAGTTCTGGTTCAATGAGCATGGATGCCATATTGCAGGATATCTATTTCTTGTCATGTTTAGCTTATACGAAGCCTGACGATTGCTCACGTTATCCAATAACTATTAAGATCACTGACAGGCGGATTAATACATTGGGGAGCCCATATGACGAAGAATACCTAGATATTTTAAAGTCAGTTAATATTTAACATTAAAATCATGAGCAACATAGGATTAAACACAAACGTTTTTCGGATTACCGGAAAATATTTGGACATTTTAAACGATTTCATTGTAAAGATGAAAATACATTCTGAAATAAGCGATGTAAAAAAGGAAGAACTGATTGAATTTCTCACTAAGATTAATGATATAAATAATGCACAACCTCAGTTTCAATTGCTGTCCAGTATAATCGAACGTGAGTTAAGGAATATTAATAGAAAGTCAATACCGTATCTGAATACCTTGGTGGAAGAAATAAAAAGTGGGGCTATCGAAAGTGTAGTTCCGAAAATAGAATTTCTTGTAGAAGCACTAGACACCGAGAACAGTGAAGCTTTGTCGAAAATTAAAGGAGATTAAATTAAATGTACACCTACATCAACGGTGCCATTAAGGAGGCAATTGGAAAAGGAAAGGCACTGATGGGTAAAATTCCAGGTGCCAGGGATTTAGGTATATATTTTTCGCCGCTTGCAACTACAGCTAACAGTGAGATTCAAAGCATTATCACCGAACTCGATTATTTATATAAGGATGTCGATTATAATAATCCAGTAAATATCCGTCAGAAATTTTATCAGTTTAAGCGTCTAGCTGGTAAAATGACCGATATTGAAAATGTTGTCATTGCCGCCATGAGCAGAAAAGACAAGGATGATGAATTTATTAATAAGTTGGTTCATGAGATTTGCAAAGAGATCGATTATCCTTTACCTACACCGGTCGCTTCTTGTCTCTCCCAGAAATATTATCACATCTATCCATTTTATAACCTGATCTGTATTCCGTTACTGGAATCAGAGTTTTTACTGCATCTGCCGGATATTTATCACGAATTAGGTCATCCGCTTCTTTCATTGGATAATCCCAAAGTCGAACCTATGCAGCATAGCCTTGGTTATTTCAATATAGAGATCAAAAAACATTTTGATGGGGAAATAGAGCGGAGAATAAAAAACCAAACAGCCAGTTCAGAATTCGATCCTATTTTTATTTATAAGGATTCCTGGTTCGAAAATTGGTCATCTGAATTGTTTTGCGATCTCTACGCAACCTATACACTTGGACCTGCATATGCATGGTCGAATCTTCATATGTGTACCAAGATGTCATGGGATGTCTATAAAATACCAACATATCAAAAGACCAGCCATCCTCCTGATGAAGCTAGAATGAAGGCAATTCTTTATGCCCTTGAACTTATTGGATTTAAAGATGCGGCTGCTGACATCAGGCAAAAGTGGGAAGAGTTTAAAAAGATTATTGCGGCAGTAAAGTTAGATGAGAGCGAATTTGCTATTGCCGTGCCAGAGCACCTTCTGAAAAGCGCTGCCGAACATTGCCTTGTCGGGACAAAAAAAATCGGGTCTGACATTGCTACTCCTGAGACAATGCATAAAGTAAACAGCCTTTTAAACGGGGCATGGGGACAATTTTGGTCTAACCCGGAAGACTTTTACAACTGGGAAACCAAAGCATTCAGCGATTTTAAAGCTACGTTATAAGAATATCGCCTAAACTTAATTGCAGCAAAAAAATGAAAAAAAACTATATCGTGCTATATTCCACTGAAAAAGTGGACCGACAATCTTTGCATGACCTTAAATCTTCAACTCCGGCATTCAAAGCGACAAACAAGGAACTGCTTAAGTCGAAATTTGATATAACAGTTGAGTCTATTGATAATCAAAATGAACATGAGATTTTAAAAGGCAATCGAAATGTAATAGCACTCGCACCAGCAATTCCTTTAAAACTAATCAAGCCCAATCAGGTAAAAAGTAGATCAGCTGAAATTTCAGAAGGGAACTTATGGAATATTGACGCACTTGGTTTGGCGTTAACGCCATATACTGGAAAAGGAATCAAAATGGCGATTCTCGATACTGGAATAGATAAAACGCACCCGGCTTTCGATGGATTGATAATTGTTGAAAAGGACTTTACCGGAGAAGGCAATGGAGACACACACGGTCATGGCACACATTGTGCCGGGGTTGCGTTTGGCCGTGACGTTAATGGAAAACGTATTGGTGTAGCAAAAGGTGTTGAGGAAGTCTTAATTGGTAAGGTACTGGGTCAACACGGCGGCGGCAGCGATATACTTGTAGATGCAATTAATTGGGCGGTTAAAGGCGGAGCTCACATAATTTCTATGTCCCTCGGAATTGACTTTCCAGGTTACGTTGCGGAGCTTGAAAATGATGGAATGCAGACGGAAGCTGCAGTCTCCTATGCACTAGAAGGGTATCGCAAAAATATATTATTATTTGAGCGGCTTGCTAGTCTTATTAGAACACAATCAATTAATAAGTCTATTCAGCCAGTTCTTATTTTAGGAGCGGCTGGAAATGAAAGTTCAAGGCCCGCCTATAAAATAGCTGTGAGTCCTCCTGCAATATCCGATGGTATAGTGTCAGTAGGTGCTTTAGGTAAAAAAGGTGAAGATCTTTATGTAGCAGAATTTTCCAATACAGGTGTATCCCTATCTGCGCCAGGTATCGATATCCTCTCAGCCAAAATCGGCGGAGGTTTAATATCGATGGATGGAACAAGTATGGCAACACCACACGTTGCAGGGGTGGCGGCTCTTTGGGCAGAAAAATTAATATCCAAGCGTCAATTCAACTTTAATAATTTACTTGCACATTTAACCGCATCTTGTAGCGACACGAAATTGGCTAAAGAACATCCTGAAGATTTTGGATCTGGCGTTATACAGGCTCCTTCAAAGTAATTTATTGATAATGCAGGAAAATTCACATTAGATTAGAAATGCAATTCGCCAAATATGGTTATTTAGCGCGCCGACATTTGAGTAATCATTGGTGAAGCTTATCTCTTATAGAGATACCGAGCATTCTTGACTGCATCATGTCAAAATAACTGGTGCCAATGGAGCCCAGTTTGATTTCAAATAAAACAAAGTGCTTTAAAGCACATAATAGCATATAAATGACTAGCATAAGATCAAATAGTATCCGTGCGGCTCCCCTCCTTCCAATTAGTTAACACCCTCTCTCCTACCATATATTAGAAATATGATCAATTTGGAGGAATTTAAGGTTTGTGACATCATAACGCCGTCCGTAGAGTTTCATGAAATTTTAATATTAGAAAGGTCCCGTTGAGGAAGTTGAAAAAGAAATGTAAAAAAAGCTCGGCATTTTGGATTACAGAATTAAAATCCTTAAATTTGAAATAACAATTGGAGTCTATTTGCTATTGCGTTATTCGTAGAGTAAAGGACTTTTGAAAATGTAAATTACTGATTACCAGAATATAAGAGTGAAGGTTCGCAAACCTAACTCTCCGCTAAAGGTAAAATTGAAAAAATGCGCTATTCGTAGCGTTCAAGTTCAAAAAGTACCAAAAAAGGCCTCAGTGAAGCGGAAACGCAATAGGTTCAAAACCCTAGCTCTCCGCTGATATACGTATCAAAACATCTAAAAGGCCTCAAATCGTTGATTTGAGGCCTTTTTCGTTCCTACTACCCTACCAAAACATTCATATAATCGCATAATTCTATTGAGTTATTCGTTGAGTAAATTAAATTTAAAAAAAAGACTCAATGGAAACGCTACAATTAACTGATTTACAACATGTTCGATAGTGAAACATCTTGTCATTTCAGGGCTTAAAATCGACATTTGTTAACCATAAAAATTGTTGATTATGTTAGAAAAAAGCTTTGGGTTATTATTCTTTATGAGAAAGCCCAAGAATTACAAAAACGGCCTGTTACCAATCTATCTTAAGATCACCGTAAACGGACACCCTAAAGAACTTTCAGCGAAAAGAAAATGGGATCCCTCAAAATGGAATTCTGCTGCCGGCAGAGCTACTGGGACAAAAGAAGAATCCCGGGAACTCAATTATTATTTGAATACGCTGGAACAAAAAGTCTACGAAGCGAAAAAATCGCTAATGGAAACTGATAAGCTGATTACATCAGCCGCCATCAAAAATGTTTTGATAGGTTTTGATGAATCCCAAAGAATGATCCTCGAGCTATTTCAGCACCATAACGAGCAAATGAAAGCATTGGAAGGTATAGACTTTGCCCCAGGTACAATAGAGCGGTACAACACGTCTTATGAGCATACAAAGCAGTTTATATTTTGGAAATATAAAGTATCTGACAAAGACATTAAAGAATTGAATTTTGAATTTATCAGCGAATATGCTTTTTGGTTAAAAAGCATTCGAAAATGTAATCATAATACAACTATGAAATACCTTGGAAATTTTAAAAAGATAGTTTTGGTATGCGTGAAAAATAAATGGTTAACCGTAGACCCATTTGCAAATTTTAAACTTACAAAAAAAGAAGTTGAACGAACCGCACTAACAAATATTGAATTGAAACGAATTACTCAAAAGAAATTCGAAAGTGACCGTATAAATCAGGTTAAAGATATGTTTCTATTTAGTTGTTACACCGGTTTATCCTATGTGGATTTGCAACAATTAAAAATAAACGATGTCTGCGAGGGTGCGGATGGTGAGAAATGGATTTTTACAAAGCGACAAAAAACTAAAACGGCCACACATATTCCATTGTTACAAGAGGCTGTGAGGTTAATGGAAAAATATCATGATCATCCAAAGTGCATTGTCAGCAACCTTGCTTTTCCTGTGCTAACTAACCAAAAAATGAATTCTTACCTCAAAGAAATAGCTGACTGCTGTGGTATTAAGATAAATTTAACGTTCCACATTGCGAGACACACATTTGCGACTACAATAACGCTAAGCAATGGCGTACCAATCGAATCGGTTTCGAAAATGTTAGGTCATTCTAACTTAATCCAAACACAACATTATGCAAAGACATTAGATATCAAAGTAGGTCAAGACATGGGTAAACTTAGAAACTTACTTAGTGAAAAAAAGAGCTAACATTATATTTATAAAATGTATCTCATCAGTAAGCGCAATCAACGAATGCGGTCTTTTCCTTTTTTTCGTCCGCTTTGTTTTTCCATTTTTGGTTAATGGCCACCGTAAAATTAATGACCTGTTTGTCCCCTTTGACCGCATTGATTGTTGCCTTTGCGGTTAGTCTCCCTGTAAATAGCATAATTTTTAATGTTTGATAATGAATAATCTGTTGTTTCGCTTTCCTTTCTTCCGTGTGACTTTTGGGATGATTTTTTTCAAAAGAAAAAGGGAAAAAAGAAAGCAAATCTTAAAGCCCGGCAGCGGGCAAAAGGAAACGGAATAAGTGCCGAAGGCTGAGGGAGAGAGGTACGAACGAGCGAATTATGCCGGAAATCTTTTGCGAACCCAACGACATTTCCGAGCTTGATTTTAGCTGCGCTTTTTACCCGTTTCGCCTGAAAAAAAGATGATTTAATAAAAAAATGCCATTGGAGACACAGGCGATAAAGTTTCCCAATAACCCCAAGGAGCGTAATAATTGTATATCCAAGGATGGCTAAAATCATGACTGAAGCAATACCATTCCCTGTTCCGCAAGCGGGATAGCAGCGGCATCCTGCGGAGCAGATACAGCGTATGAGCCCGGCCCCGGAGGGCTTGCCATAAAATCCTGTTTTTTTTTGAGGGGGGACATTGACAATGCGGGGCGGCATTGATAAAGGGCGATGGACTTAATGAATATCTTTTTTTTGAAGAGTTCAGGATCGAACCAGGGATGAAGGGCACGCCGGAAATGATCCTGGCGATGGTGATGCACTTCCAGTTAAATGATCGAAAAGAATTTGGGGTACACGAGGTCCATCAACATCCTTTATATAGATCAGCTATTTATAGAAACAATTATTGGTCTATTTATTAGGGTTCGTCCGCGATCCGCTGTTATTAAAAGGTTAACTTATATTTATATAAAGTCCATTTAAACAAATATTTCGTTTGTAAATTAATAATCTTGCGGTTCAGGCGTGCATATCATAGCAGTTTTACTTAATCCCGACACGGCTGTTACTAAAACCGTGGATACTAACATTTCATTAATTTATGGTTAGTTCCGTTCGATCATTCTCTTATCTTACAATAAATCGAAACTTATTTCAATAAGTAAGCTTACTACAAAACATGGATAAAGCATTGTACCCCTTAAAATTCGAGCCCATCTATCAATATAGATTATGGGGTGGCAGAAAATTAGCGCAATTATTGTCTAAGCCACTGCCAAAGGAGGAACCAATTGGCGAAGCATGGATTTTGAGCGATAGAAAAGACCATGCCAGTAAGGTTACTAATGGAAACTTAAAGGGTTATACTATCACTCAATTGATGAAAGAATTTCCCAAAGAACTAATGGGAATACTTGTTGACCGTTTTGATTATTTTCCTCTTTTGTTAAAATTCTTAGATTGCAAGGAAGTTTTGTCAGTACAGGTTCATCCTTCAGACGATCAAAAAAGCTATATACCTAAAGGTGACACTGGAAAAACGGAAGCCTGGGTGATTTTAGAAACAGGTAACGATAGCCGCATATATGCCGGGCTAAAAGAAGGCACTGACCAGCAAAATTTGCGTGCCGCTATTCAAAACAATTGTGTAGCTGATAGGCTGCATAGCTTTGTACCTAAAGCGGGAGATGCTGTGTTTATTCATTCTGGTACGGTACACACACTTGGGGGAACGGTAGTGTTCGAGGTACAGGAAAATAGTGACGTTACTTTCCGGCTTTACGATTGGGATCGAACTGATCCTAAAACTGGTAAACCACGTGACCTTCAGGTGGAGGAGGCGCTTGCCTGTATTGATTTTGAACAGGTTAATATTGGGCCGGTAAAGCCGATTGTTGATGCTAAACAGTCAAATACCGAAAAATTATTTGATAACGAGCATTTCATATTATGGCGCATGAAATACAAGTCGCTGTTTAAAGTGGGCGTCAATAACGAGCCTATTATTTTAGTTGGTATAGAGGGAACCGGAAATGTGGTATATAATGCAAAAAATTACGAGATCGGTAAAGGTGACGTGATGCTCTTACCTGCTGAATTAGGAGAATGTGAGATTCAACCCGACGGCCAAATTACTTTGTTGCAAATAGCCATTCCCTGCAAAGATAAAAGCAAAAAATCATGATCCCATTCCAGCTACAACGCATCGGCACCATAATGGAGCCGGAACCGGGCAATGAATTGGAGACCGAAGGGGTACTTAACCCGGCAGCAACCCGTGGCCCGGATGGTGCCCTTTACCTTTTCCCGCGTTTGGTGGCAAAAAACAATTATTCCCGTATAGGTATAGCGAGAGTGCAATTTAATAAAACCGGGGAGCCTATTGGCGTAGAACGTTTGGGCATAGCGTTACAACCTGAAGCCGAATACGAAAAACGCCCCAACGGTGGAGGTGGCTGTGAAGATGCAAGGGTAACTTATGTAGAACCTTTAGCGCATTATATCATGACCTATACCGCCTTCGGGCCGGATGGGCCGCGCATTGCTGTGGCCAGGTCAAAAGACCTTTTTAATTGGGAACGCTTAGGGCTGGTAAAGTACCTTTCATATAAGCACGTGGACTTTAATGGCATTAATAATAAAGATGCCAGCGTCTTCCCTTTAGTTATTCCCAGCCCTCACGGACACCCGTCTATCGGTATGTTGCACCGCCCGCTTTTTCCAGGCACAACTCCCGAGGAAACTGTTAAACATAAAAACCGGGAAATAGATTCACATAAGGAGAGTATTTGGATCTCCTATTATAATTTAGGAGAAGACACTACCATACAATATGCCAAATTCACATCCAACCACCGTCTGGCTATACCTGTAGAACCATGGGAAAACTTGAAGATAGGTGCAGGAGCTCCCCCTTTATTAACCAAACATGGATGGCTTATTATTTATCATGGTGTACATGAGTTGGAGGGATCAACGGCTGACAAGCCAAAATTGTGCTATTCGGCCGGGGTAATGGTCCTTTCGGAAAAAGATCCACAAAAAATATTGTATCGTTCGCCTAAACCTATATTAATTCCCGAATTACCGGAGGAGACGATTGGAACGATCGCCAACGTGGTGTTCCCGACCGGTATAGATCGTCGCGACGATATTGGACAACCTAACCGCATAGATGTTTACTATGGGATGGCGGATGACCGGATCGGTGTAGCCAAAATGGAAATTCCAGACACCCTGCCCGGAACCAATGATTGATGATCATACTCCCACTAACCGGACGGGTTTCGAATTGATTAGTTGATTTTTTAATCCGTTATTCCTGGTACAGGTACCGGAATTATAAAATCAACTAATCCCATATCAGCGTGCTTTACATGTTGTTCATAATCTTGCAGACTTTTATGAAGTGCAAGTGCAAATGTTTTGTCAAGCTTATCAATTACAATATTTGCGGTATTTATCTTCTCTTTTAATTTTTCCCGGCTGATATTATCGAGCGGCGAATATTTATCGACTATATTGTTGAAATTGAGCTTAAAGTTTTTGTCTACTTCATCATAATATGGCAAAAGTAGAAACGCTGCGGTGAATGTCTTTAAATGTGCCAGATAAATCGCGTCTGCTTTATCTGTCTTTGAAATTTTATTTTCTTCGCTTGCCGCCAACACCGACACCAAAGCCGGAGCACTAAATAAAAGTAGTCGTTCTTGCTTGTTTAGCTTTTCAAATTGATTTTTCATGTTTGTAATGTTATTTTGTTACCATTTATCTGTCTGACTTTTTCTTCAAAGCTTCAAATCCGGAAACCACGTCAAAAAGCTCTTCATCGATCATGCTTTGGCGCAAACGCTGGAATTTCTTGCCCAGGCTTTCCAGCATATCACTTATGCTTTTTTCCGCCCGTTGCATAGCTTCCAAGCGGCTCGCGTTTTCCGCCGCCAGCGACTCAGTACTTCCTCTAAATACTGAAACGAATAGATAGGCATTGATAAGTGCGCTTAGTGTGGTCACGGTATTGCCAATTACTTCGGGTATGGTATTTGTCGGCCATTGTACAGCCATCAGATCCTGCATCCATTTTTCGTCAAGCGGCAATAACCTTTGCAAAACCGGCTCATAGCTCGACCCGGTTTTGGGCTGATTATGAAACACATAAAACTGCTTTAGATGCCTGGTTTCACGAATTTCCTCAATTTCGATCAAAAGACTTTGAATTAACGGTGTAACGGCATCAATAGAAACAGGAACAGCGTAAGACTTCGTAATATTAAGCCCTGCGTCTGCTAAAAGCGCCTGGATACGTTCGCCGATTACCCAAATTTCCTTTTTACCGGTAATAACATTAAAAGATTGTTGCACGAAACCGGACAGCAGGTCATTGAACTGGCCTACCAGCCCAAGATCCGATCCGAAGACAATAACACAAACTGTTTGATCTTCATCTTTTCCGGCTCCCGGCTTTTCAATTACCGTTTGTATTTTTTCCGCTCTTAAATAAGCCTTAATACCCAGTGTAACGGTATTATAGTAATCGCCAAGTGAAGCTACCGCCGCTTCATATTGTGAAATATTGGCAGCAGCCATCGCCTTCATGGCTTTAACAACCGATTTGATATCTTTTGCACCATCCAATTTCCGGTTCAGATCTTCCAGCGTATCCATTACTTCGAGGGTTTATCAGGTTCTGGTTTTTCCGCTTCCGGCTTTTCGTTAAATTGAGCAAGAAGTTCGCCGGCGATTTTCAGGATCGTATCATGGTCTGCGTCGTTTAAAGGTTTGTCAGCAAAAAGCCGTTTGAGCACCTCGGCAGGAAACTGCCCCATGTCTTTAAGAATAGCCGCTTCGGCATCGGCGATCTTATCTACGGGTATAGCATCAAAAAGCCCATTCGTTAAAGCCAATAATACAACTATTTGTTCTGAAACTGTTAAGGGATGCAATTCGTTTTGTTTGAGGCAACTTCGGATACGCAGGCCATGATCGATCACCTTTTTAGTATTTTCATCCAGCCGGGTGCCAAAGCGAGAAAAGTTTTCCAGCTCTTCAAATTGCGCGTATTGTAATTTCAAGCTGACAATAGATTTGTAAGCGGGTAACTGTGCAGCAGACCCGACACGGGAAACTGATTTACCCACATCAACTGCCGGTAAATTTCCGGCTTCAAATAGTTTGGGTGATAGATAGATCTGTCCATCGGTAATAGAGATCAGATTGGTTGGGATATACGCGGAGATATTTTGCGCTTCAGTTTCGATAATAGGTAAGGCCGTCAGCGATCCGCCTTTTAATTGAGCGCTCAGGTGCGTAGCCCGTTCCAGCAACCTGGAGTGAATATAAAAAATATCACCCGGAAATGCTTCTCGTCCGGGTGGTCTGCGTAACAGCAGCGAAAGTTCACGATAGGCCCGCGCGTGATGCGTAAGATCGTCATATACAATGAGCACGTTACGGCCCTCTTCCATAAAGTGTTCGGCTATGCTGGTTGCCGCGTAAGGAGCAATATATTTCAATCCCGCAGCATGGTTACCTTCGGCCACCATAACTACGGTATAATCCATGGCACCTTTTTGTTCCAGGTTGGCGATAACCTTGGCGACAGCGGCAGCGCGTTGCCCAATAGCACAGTAAATGCAAACCACATCTTTTCCTTGCTGGTTAAGTATGGTATCAATTGCTATTTGTGTTTTGCCGGTTTGCCGGTCGCCCACGATCAGTTCACGCTGGCCACGCCCAATTGGAATTAGTGCGTCAATAACTTTTATGCCGGTTTGTAAAGGCGCATTTACAGCCGTTCGGTCCATGATAGCGGGCGAAGGCCGTTCAATGGGTAACCTTTTGTTGGTTGCGATATTGCCTTTCCCATCAATGGGTATCCCCATGGGATCAATTACCCGGCCGATCAAATGGTCGCCTACCGGGATATCCATCACCCGGCCGGTACGCTCTACTTCGTCTCCGGCATTCAATAAAGTATCTTCACCAAGCAGGATAACGCCGATCTCATCTTCATCCAAATTATAGGCAATGCCGTACAGGTCTTCCGAAAATTTAAGTAGTTCTTCAAAGCCGGCACCTTCCAATCCCGAAACTTTTACAATACCCGTGGCAACGCTGGTCACATAGCCAACCTCGCGGGGTGCGAATGCGAATACGTGCTCCGCTAAACCCTTATCCAACTGGTGGAAAGTGTCGGCTATACTCTTTTTTAAAGTACTTGAAGGCATATTGTTATTACTTTACAGCTTGATGAGTTTTGTTTATTGTCGTCGCTACACTCTTTTCCAGTGAATTAACATACGCGGCTAAACTCCAGGATAGTTTGTACCCATTAGCTGCCAGTTCGATCCCGCTGATCATTTTACGATCCGTCTTAAACTCATATTTAACTTCATCTCCAAGTATATCCGCAATTGCGGATCGTATGCCTTTTTGATCCTTTTCAGCTAAGTCATAAGCACTTTTAACCTTTATCGGGGCCGAATCCGAATGGAAAGCGCTGATGAACTGTTTTTTATCTTTGTCAGTGATCGCTTTTATCTTCTTGATAAAAACATGAACGGATTGTTCTTCAAGGTCAGTTGAAGCCAATTCGGCGAGGGCTTTTTTTGCGATAGCGAAAACCTCATCCTGTGTTTTCTTTGATATCTCATCGCTCAAATTTTCTTGTAATTCCTTTGATGCTGCTTCCAGTTTTTCTTTTACACCTGCAGCTTCCTTTTTTGCAGTATCCAAAAGCTTTTCCCGTTCCTTATCAGCATCTGATGTTGCCTGGTCCATTAGCTTCTTTTTGTGCTTATCAAAATCGTTGTTTTTTTGTTGAAACTCATCCTGTTCTTTCTTTGCCTCAGTCATTTTGCTTTTGGCGTCCGCAAGCTCAGCAGCTATCTTTTTTTCGCGCTCATCAATAGCCGCCAGAATAGGCTTATAGAGATATTTTTTCATCAGCCAAACCAACACCAGGAAATTGACGATCTGCGCGATTACCGTAAACCAATTAATTTGCATGGTGTGTTATTTAGCAATAATGTGTGTCCAGAATGGGTTTGCAAAGATCAGGATCATGGAAACCACGAAGCAATAAATGGCTGTTGACTCGATCATGGCCAGGCCGACAAACAGGGTCCTGGTTATGGTGGGCGCCGCGTCCGGCTGTTGCGCTATGGAACTTAAAGCGGTTGCTACCGCCTTACCTTCACTTAATGCCGGGAACATACAACCGATACCTGTTGTGAGGCCAGCTGTAATAATTGATGCTACTGCTATTACTGATACATTATCCATTTTTATCTATTTAATTGGTGCTTTTATTTACTAATTTTTTCTTTTTGATGCTTTCCTGTACCGCTGCCGCGATATAAACCGTAGCCAGGATACTAAAGATATAGGCCTGTACCATCCCGGTAAGGAGGCCAAGGGCCTTCATGACAATAGGAATAAATAAAGGAGATATGCTTAACAAAATGGCGATGATCATTCCACCGCTCATAATATTCCCAAATAACCTGATGGCCAGTGCCAGCGTTCTTGATAATTCGCTAATGATATTGAAAGGCAACATAATGAAAGTTGGCTTGATGTAGGTCTTCAGATAGGCGAAGAAGCCGCTCTTTTGAATGCCAAAAAAAGGCACGGCCAAAAACACGGCGATCGCCAATGCGGCAGTGGTGGAAAGGGAACCTGTCGGTGGCTGATACCAGGGTAAAACGATCCAGAAGTTACACATGGCAATGAATAGAAAAAGTGTACCGATAAAGCCAATGTATTGTTCGGGGTTTTCGAGCCCGACTTCTTTGATCTGTTCATTGATGCCCGTTACGATCATTTCGAGGATACACTGCCATCGGGAAATTTTATGCGTAGTTTTCAACTTGCGCGTAATCAGTATGGCACCGATCACCATAAATAACATAACCCCCCACGTAGTGACGATGGTGAGGTTGATGGTGATAAAACCATTGCTCCAAAATATGGTCTGATCTGGCGTTAAATTCATAATGGGCTGCTTTCTGTTACGATAACTTGCTTTTGCTCGATCTGCCTGGTGAGCCTTAAAATTAAAAGGCGACCCGCAATAAACCCGGCGACACTTACCAGTAATTGTAACAAACTGCCCTGGGCCATGAAATAAAACCCGGTTAATACAATACCCGTTCTTATCAGTGAGCTTCCCAAAAGCCATAATGCAACGTATGGCGAACCTAAAGTTCTTTTTACAGTCAGCCATAAACCGCCAAAAAACAGGATGCCTAATATCAATCCGCCTATTAATGCTACTACTATCATCATCAAATTATTTTATACTATTTATCTTCTTTTATTACCCAATTCCAGGCGATAATACAACCTACCACCAAGCCTGTTATCAGGCAGGTTACTGTCCATGAGAAGGATTGGGGATGATTTTTATCCAGCCAAATTCCGCCCATTGTGCTCAAAAAAGTTGGTGCGGCAACCGACCAGCCAACCATACCGAACATGCCGAAACCAAACCACTCCGCTCTTTTTTTTTCATCGAGTGCCTTTAATTTTCTTTTTTCCTTAGTCGAGATCATCCGGCCAAAAAAATCGGTGTCATTTTCCGGTTGTGCCATTTTATAGTTGTTGAAATTTCTTTAACCTGGAAAGAAACCCACTTTCCAGTTGTGAGGCCATGTGCCGAACTTTTTCTTCATTTTCATCTGCATTCTTAAACTCATTTTTTACTGTTTCAGCTAATTTTCCTAACTCAACGCCGCCAACCGCATTTCTAACGGAAACCAGTACCTGCGACCCGGCTTTTACAAAAAGGCCTTCGTCCACGGCTAAATAATGTACCTTGTCTGTTTTGTAACTGAAAATCCCAGGGACCAGTACCGCAACGCAATCCAGCCTTTGCGGCAGAAAGCCAACAGACCCTTCGATTGTCTCTGCAACGATGTTACTGACGTTTTTTACATCGGCAAAAACTTTATAGGGAAGTAATATCTTAAGGTCCATATTTTTCGCTTCTATTTGATCACAGGTTTTGCGGCAACCGGGCCGTCCTTATTGACGCCTTTATTCTTTAGTGCTTCGTCTATATTTCCGATCATGTAAAAAGCATTTTCAGGCAAGTCTTTAAATTCGTCTGCCAAAATACGTTCACAACCATCGAGCGCATCTTTCAAGCTAACCAATTCTCCTTTTACGCCACTAAATTGTTCGGTAGCAAAAAAGGGTTGTGTTAAAAACCGCTCCAGCCGTCTGGCGCGGTTTACAACGAGCCTGTCGCCTGTTGACAATTGCTCCATACCCAGCATAGAAATAATATCCTTCAGGTCTTCATATTGTGCCAGCGTTTGCCGGATCTGCTGGGCGAGCTGGTAATGCCGGTCGCCAATAATTCCCGGCGTAGCCATTTTTGAATTAGATTGCAGAAAATCAATAGATGGATAAAGGCCTTCGCTGGCCCTTTCGCGCGAAAGCACAATAGTTGCCGAAAGGTGCGAAAACGCATGAACGGCAGCCGGGTCGGTTAGGTCATCGGCCGGTACATATACCGCCTGTATAGAAGTAATTGCCCCGGCATCTGTATTAGCGATCCTTTCCTCAAGGGCCGACAATTCCGTCTCCAGTGTAGGCTGATAACCCAAACGCGATGGCATTTGCCCCATTAAACCTGAGACCTCCATACCAGCCTGGATAAACCGGAAGATATTATCGATCAATAATAAAACATCTTTATGCTCATCATCCCGGAAATATTCGGCCATGGTTAAAGCAGCATGGCCAACCCGAAAACGGGCTCCAGGCGGCTCATTCATCTGCCCAAACATCATGATCATATTTTTAAGCAGCCCGGCATCTTTCATCGCGTCATATAGCTCATTGCCTTCACGGCAGCGTTCGCCAATGCCGCAAAACATGCTAACCCCTTTGTTCTGGCCCACCATATTGTGGATCATCTCTGTTAATAAAACTGTTTTGCCTACGCCTGCTCCACCAAATAAACCGGCTTTGCCGCCACGCTCCAACGGTATCAATACATCTATCGCTTTAATACCTGTTTTAAAAACCTGCGAATTAGTCGCCCGTTTATCTAATGGTGGAGGAGATTGGTGGACATTTCGTTTTTCGCCTTCCGCTAATGGTTTTAAATGGTCGATGGTGTTTCCGAACACATCGAACATCCTGCCAAGCGTACGTTCGCCAACAGGAACCATCAATTCGTTTCCGTCAGTTTCTATTCGCATACCACGTGCCAGGCCTTGGGTAGGTGTTAGCGCTATTCCCCTTACCGTGTGCTCATCCAATTGCGAAAGTACTTCGATGGCAATTTCCCGTTGTTCGCCTGCATGGAGCAGGGCATAAACGGCAGGGAGAGAGTGGTCAAAACGGGCATCTATAACGCTGCCCCGTACCGAAACAATTTTGCCGCAGTTTAATTTCTCGTCCGCATGTTTTAGAATAGCCTTCATTTTTTAGTTTGGGATTATTGAAATAGCTTTTCCTTTATGTTTTTAGGCGTGGCCGGATAAACAAAGTCACAAGCGTGAGATAAAGCCATGTGATCTTTGTGCTTATAATCGCGACCCTTCAGTAAATGCGTGATCAGGTTGATATGGGTGTCGTCTTTGTCATCCGCGCTAACAATAAACCAGGGGGCGTGCCTAAAATCGGTTTTGAGCAGCATTTCATCCCGCGCATCAGAGTAATCTTTCCAATGTTTGGTTGCAGCCTCGTCAACCGGGCTTATTTTCCACTGTTTAAGCGGATCTTTTTTTCGTTCATCAAACCGCTTTTCCTGTTCTTCCTTACTGATATCGAGGTAGTATTTCACAATAATAAAACCGGCGTTAGCCATCATTTCCTCGAATAATTCAACCTCTTTAAAAAATGATTTATATTGTTGATGAGTGCAAAACTTCATTACTTTTTCAACACCAGCACGGTTATACCAACTTCTGTTGAACAGAACCAATTCTCCTGAGGCAGGCAAATGCGCGATGTATCGCTGGAAATACCAATCCTTTTCCTGATGGTCAGAAGGTTTTCCTAATGCCACCACGATCGTTTCCCGCGGGCTTAAATGCTTAACGATCCTTTTAATCGTACCGTCCTTCCCGGCCGCATCTCTCCCTTCTAAAATGACAAGTAATTTAAGTCCGGAAGCGATGATCTCCTTTTGCAACTTGACCAATTCGACGTAAAGGCCGTGCAATACATCTTTATCCTTCATTAATTGACTGTTTGAACTTGCGGGTAATCGGCCTCTTTGAAAAGAATGCTTTTGTCAACCACAGAGGAGGTTATATCAAGGTGTATTTTGTTTTCGCTCCAATTTATTTCTTTAACGTGTGCTACCGGGATCGATACTTTTTTGCCTCCGAACCAGTTATGGGTATCTATAACGATAAATTTAATTTGCCAGGTTTGATCATCAACGATAAAATCAATGATATGGCCGATCTCTCCGTTGGTCGTATGAATATGGTAGCCTGTTATGCTGCCCGTACTACGTAAATGGATGTCGTCGTCAGTATGCTTATCCTTTTTGTCGGCTTCAATTAAAACCTTTTGATCTAAAACCGGGAACGGCATACTCACACCTAAGGAACCGCCACCGTAAAAGCCGCTCCCCCAATAGCTTTCCCATTGGTAATGGCCATATAGTTCTATTTCCTGCTGGCGCGATACCGGTTTATCGGTATCAATATCGGGGCTGTTTTCGATCTGTTTCTTTGTTAAATTAACTGGGAAGAAACCATCTTGCCAGGGTTGTTTAAGAAGGGCATGCGGCGCGATCAATACCTTTCGCCCGGATAGCCAGTTACCAGTTTTAACAACCAGGTATCGTATTTTCCAGCTTTTATCATCAAAGTAAAATTCTTCCACTTCACCAATCATGCCATCTGTGGCTGCTATGTTATAATTTATAAGGCTCTTAATATTACGTTCCATTGTATATTGATTTACATGTTATTTTAATGTCCAAATTGCCGGTTCCTGCTTTTGTCAATAAAAAGAGGCGAATTTGAAAAAATACCTTCTTTAGTTTACTCTGTTGCTTTTACCGTTTCGTTCCCTTTTTCTATTTTATCCTTTTTATCCTGTCCAATACCCATAGTTAATGCGGTCAAGCCGGCCATACTTCCTAAGCCCATTGTTTCCACTGCTGAACTTGGTACGATAACAATAGTAGAATTTTGCTTTAAGCCTTCGTAGAGCATATTCATGGCACGCAAATGCAAGGCCACCGGGTTATTTGCATAAGTAAGCGCGGCTTCGCCAAACTTCTCTGCAACCTGCCGCTCGGAGTCCCCTAATATTACCCTTGCCTGCCTTTCACGTTCCGCCTGGGCCTGCATAGACATCGCGTTTTCAAGCGAGGCCGGTATTAGGACATCTTTAACTTCAACCGAATTGACATTTATCCCCCAAGGCTCGGTACGTTCGTCAATTATTTTTTGAAGCAAATTGCTGATTTTGTCTCTTCCTTCCAGCATATCCGATAACATGGTTTTGCCGATAACATCCCGCAATGCCGTTTGTGAAGCCCAACTGATGGCACTGATATAATCTGCAACTTCAAGAGCGGCTTTTTGCGGGTCCAGTACTTTCCAAAATAATACTGCATCAACATCAACAGGCACGGTATCTTTGGTCAGGGTTTTCTCAGCTTTGAAAGAGGTGGTAATTACCCTGGTATCGATCCAGTAAGGGATAGTGTCCAATACGGGTATTATAAAAAACAAACCGGGGCCTTTGAGTGAATGAAATTTGCCAAGGCGTAGTACCACAGCTTTATCCCAGGGATCGGCAATTTTGATAGACGAAGAAATAAACGACGCAATTATTAGTGCTACTACACCTATAATGGTACTTTCTATTGAAGTTGAAATGCCTTGTATTGAATAATCAATAACAAGACCGATAGCGAATACAATTATAAATATAACAGAGGCGAATAAATTTTTATTTTTCATGAGTTGATCTATTAACAGAATGTCAAATTATTTTGCCATTAGTTTTTAGTATTCAATTTATAATGTTTTTTATACTCGTAATTGCTTATGCTATTGGCTGCTAATTCATAAACCCATCGGATGTGATCAGCAATTTGTTTTTCAATTATATATTGTGCAGTATTTCAAATATCCGTATTCCCTTTTGGTTAATTAGTGACGACGGACATTTGAAAAGACGATGCTAATCACTTTACACGGTTGCCTTCGTATTAATAAGTTATTACTGGTCATTCTCTCCGTTACTCATCATCGTGGAAACCTGGTCAAGGACTTCAACCATTCGATCGCTGCCATTCTATATGAAGATCCCGCTATACATGGTGGCAGGAGAGTCGTGTTCCTGTCAGGTGACGATGACGGAGCAGCAGCAGGAATTGGTGAGCTTTCTGAAAACCCGGTTTTCAGCAATCCAGCTTGGCAGGCTTTCGGAAGGCGGGCAGATTGTTCAAGCTCGAAGGAATAGTTCGGGTAACTGATTTTTAAGGACTTGGTTAAGTTCAAGTGATGTTAATCCGGAATAGAGATAGCTATGGATTTACGATCCCCAATTGCCTGTTTTCTTTGAATTTTTTGAAATGGGAAGGCGTTAAACCGGTGATCTTTTTAAATTGATTAGAAAGGTGGGCAACACTGCTGTAGTGTAGTTTATCAGCAATTTCTGTGAGCGATAATTCATCGTATACCAATAATTCCTTTACCCGTTCAATTTTGTGCATAATGACATAATGCTCAATGTTAATGCCTACTACCTCAGAGAAGAGGTTGGCCATGTAGGTGTAATCATAATTGAGCTTTTCGCTTAAATAGTCAGAGAAATTGACTTTGGTCGGCTCTTCTGCATAATGGATCAGTTCTACAATTACCTTCTTTATCTTTTCTATGAGTATACTCTTTTTATCGTCCAGCAATTCCAGTCCATATTTAAGCAGGTTTGATTTGAATACAATCATTTGGGCTGATGATACATCTTCTATGATCTCCACCTCGCCTAATTCTACTTTTATATAGTGAAATGAAAGCCTTTTGAGCTCTTGTTTAACGATCATTTTACAACGGATACATACCATATTTTTAATATAGAATTTCATGGTATTGAACGTGTTTAATAATAAGTGAGGAAATGGAAACCGTATTACAACGATGAGTCGTTGTTAGAAGCAAAGGTGATTGTAGTCTAACATAACAGGGTTAAACCTTACTCTCATTATGTTTGGCTAAACCCTTAAATGTTTATTAACATAGACATAAGCAACAAATGGGACAATAGTTTTAACTTAAATGTTAAATAAATAAACCATACATTAAAAGTCACACAGGTTAATAAACATACACCCGCTTTTGAAGAGTTATCAGTTTCTAATCATTCATACTGATGTGTGAATGATGTAACTTATTTAACAAGTTGTGTAATAATCTCTGCTTAAATGCCCTCATCTTTACAGCATAGATCGCGACTGCTTAAGGTTCCCCGAAGAAAGATATAAAACAGTACCACGGTGCGGCGGAATTGAGTATGATTACACTACCAATAACAGACACTCCAAAAATAACCTCATACCATGGAAATCAAAAAGCCAGAAATTTCGGAAATGGAGACCGCAAAAGCTCACATCATCGTGGAAATTATTGAATATGTGCCCAATTCAGTTGTGATCAAAACCATTATAAAAAAATCAACCGGAAATATCAGCATTATGTCGTTTGATAGTGGTGAGGGTCTAACGGAGAAGACCAGCCCCTTTGATACATTCGCGCAAATTATCGAGGGTAGTGCCGAGATCGTTATAGACAATGTTTCCAGTCATTTAGATACTGGTATGGGTATCATTATACCTGCACACCTGCCAAATTATATCAAACCTAACGGCCGTTTTAAAATGATTCAGACCATCATCAAAAGCGGTTACGAGTGAGCCGTCTGAATTGCTTTTAAGGTATAACATGCTCTTTGAACTTTTTGAAATGTGTGGGTGTTAAACCGGTTATTTTTTTAAATTGATTACAAAGGTGTGCTACACTGCTGTATTGCAACTTGTAAGATATAGCAGTCAGTGAAAGTTTATCGTAGATTAATAATTCCTTTACCCGTTCAATTTTATGAGTGATCAAATAGTGCTCCACATTTATTCCTTCTACTTCTGAAAAAAGATTGGCCATGTAGGTATAATCATGGTTTAGCTTTTTACTGAGATGATCGGAAAAATTAAGCTTAACCAGTCCTTCTTCATAATGGATCAGTTCAATGATCACTTTTTTTATTTTGTCGATCAGTAAGCTTTTTCTGTTATCAAGAACATCCAGGCCAAACCTTTGCAAAGCCGTTTTGAAATCTGCCATTTGCTCACTGCTGATATCGCCGGTGATTTCGACTTCGCCTAACTCAACTGCCATGTATGGAATAGCTAACTTTTTAAGCTGTTGTTTAACTAATATCTTGCAGCGGATGCAAACCATGTTCTTGATGTAGATCTTCATTTCAAACTACTGGTTTAAAAGTTGTCTGGCGAGATCTACAAGTAAGTGAAAGGGCGGACAATATCGGATGATCAGTTGTTTCATAGCAGTGGATGTTGCCTTTTGGCATTGATCAAATCTGCCGAATATTTCTCCTAAATGGTATGACGATCATCAACTGTAATCATGTTTGATATCACCTTTAAGGGGTATAGGCGCAAGACTAATAGTAGTTTTGCGCCTATACCCCTCATTACCCTGACTTATTCTGATAACCAGGTCATTTAACGAGAAAAGTGTAACTATCCAGCCTGTATTTACTCGGTGGTTGTGCCTTCAAACTTTTCCGGATTTTCCTCCGCTTCTTTTTTAGTTGCACGTACGATGCCATCTTTATGGTGTGGCGGGGCATATATGGTGTACATTTTCAACTCATTGTTGGCATCTGTATTGATCACATTATGCTTGGCACCTGCCGGCACCACAATGGCATCTCCATTTTTAATCTCATAAACATTGCCGTTAATTATGCATCTTCCGCTGCCACTTTCAAAGCGGAAGAATTGGTCGTTTGCATTATGTATCTCCTCTCCAATGTCTTCGCCGGGTTGAAGGCTCATTAGTACGACTTGCAGGTGGTTACTTGTATACAAAACTTTGCGGAAATTACTATTCTCCAATACTTCACCTTCAATGTTATCATTAAAACCTTTCATCGGTCTTATTTCCAGATCTTCGCTATTTTTCATGTTGATTATTATTAATTTTTTTTAAGATGTAAAATGACAGCATAGATCAGGTATGCCTGATCGCGTCTATCTCAATAAGGCCTTTCCGCTCGTGGTATTCTTCCGGTCCTATTTCACCGGTGGCTAAGCGCATTTGTATATTTGCAAAAGGACCTGTTTTTTTGCGGCGCTGACCGGGAATATCATAAGGGATAATAAATATCCAAAACAGCAGCATGCCCCATATGCACCACCAGATAAAATCCATACCACCGAAGTTGTTGTAGTAAAACATGTTTTTATGTTTAATTTAATACTATGCAAAGCTTGTTTCTTTTAGAAGCAGATGCGTTATGCAATTCTTTTAATTATTTACATGATTCACACTTTAAAACAGTTATACCATTTGATTGATGGCTAATTAGAAGTTAAACTATGTCCGGCCTTTAGCTTTTATTTCATGAGGCGATTGCTGTACCTCATACATAATGTAATAGACGGCTAAGCTGACCACTGAAGCAAAAAAACACCATACAGACACCACATAGTTATCATAAAAGGCGGTCGTTATGATATAGGAGATAAAAACCGTTAAACTCAATATCCACATTCTTTTAATATGGGAAAACAGTGGCGGTACGATTGTGGCAATGATGTACAGCAGCCCGCCTGCAACCCTGAATTTCTCCGGATAGATCTGTTCGTAGTCGATATGATAACAGTTTAATATGGCATGAACCGGGTAAACAATCAGGCAATAAGTGAGGTAACATGACACGAGTAATCCAATTCCGGCCAGTACTTTCTGAAATATTTTACGGGTCTTTGATTTCTCCAGTAATAGTACGGCAACAGGTAGCCACAAAGGCCAGATAATTTGGGCGAAGATCAGGAAGAAATAGGTAATGCCATTTTTAAAATGCAATAATTCAGGATGGGGCAAGACGAGCCACAGCACCCCTTCCGAAATTTGCTGTACCGCAAAGATCAACGGGATCGCAGCGAATAACACCTGCGAGCGGTGTCTTACTTTTTTTAACGATGCAACACCGATTACTGTTAGCATAACACCGGCTCCAAAACTTGCCGTGGCGGAAAAACACATATATCGAAAAGGTAAACAGACAGATAAAAAGTGTTTCGGACTACTTCACATTATCTTTAAAAATATCTTTTAAAGCAGTTCCGATCTCTTTTGTATCGTGTTTGAATTCTCTTTTAAAAGATTCGTTTTTTGCATTTACTGATGAGTTAAACTTTGAAAAGTCTTTATTGAATTCGATATTCCGCTGATCTAAATGGGCCCGTAATGTATCTATGTTTTGCCTGGTTTTATTCAAATTGTCCGTAAGTCTTTTCTGGTCTCTTTTATTCGCCTTAGCGATGTTCAGTTTAATGGTGTCAACCCGTTTATTCATTACTAAAATGGAGCTATCCGATTGCGCTTTAAAATTCATCCAATTGTTCTTAGCATTTTTCCTTGCTGTACTGTCAGCGTCGGTTACCGCTTCCTTCAGATCTTTGTTCGCGGCTTTAAAATTTTGATTTGCATCTTTTAAATCCTTTTTAGATGCTTGGTTACAACTGGTGATGATCAGTATCGAGGCAAAAGCTGTCGCTATTATTATTACTTTTTTCATGGTGGTTGTTTATTACTTAGTTAAATTATAATACAAATTTGCTTGATTTCTTTGCAGGGGGTATTACGCAATTCCAGTTGATAGTTACATAATTCACACTTCCTTTAACTAATTTGTGTCTTATTGCTATCTTATAAAATATTCAACCGCTTGTGGCCAGGGGATGAAAAATCAGAAGGCGACAAACGTAATTTCAGATCTTCTTAGTTATGGTAGAAAAAAATATTTATGTAGAAAAGCATTATGTAACGCGGATGGGATGGCTTCGGGCGTCGGTGTTAGGCGCTAATGATGGTATCCTTTCAACTACAAGTATTGTCATTGGTGTAGCAGCCGCTTCACCTGACAGACATGCTATAGTGCTGGCTGCTTTAGCCGGAATGATTGCCGGGGCCATGTCAATGGCCGCAGGTGAATATGTTTCGGTAAGTTCTCAGGCAGATACCGAAAGTGCAGACCTGAAAAGAGAGCGGGAGGAAATCCGCACAATGCCTGAGATCGAACTAAAAGAACTCTCAGAAATCTATGTAGGTCGGGGGCTTGATGCAGAACTTGCCCATAAGGTCGCTGTCCAGCTCACTAATCACAACGCTCTTCAGGCTCATGCAAGAGATGAATTAGGCATGAACGAAATAACCAATGCAAGACCCTTACAGGCAGCTATGGCCTCACTTGCATCATTTAGTATGGGAGCCCTATTGCCATTTCTTGTTTCCATATTTGCCCCGTTGAAATATATGGTATATCTTCAATATGGTTTGTCAATCCTTTTCCTGATGCTCCTCGGTGCGGTTGCCGCAGGTGCCGGGGGATCGGATATAACCAGGGCCGTAGTCAGGATAGGTTTTTGGGGTACAGTTGCTATGGGAGTAACGGCGTTGGTTGGGCATTTTTTTGGTATTAGTACATCATAGACCTTTTCATGGGCCACAAGTGAAAAATTTCGTAATCGCACACTTGATAAGATTGCAATTTTAAAAGGAAGTTTTTCTTTGGTTTATACTTGCTTATAAGGCAAGCACCCCCACCTGTTGTCCATTTTTAGATTCATTTTTCTCCACCTGCACTTCTGCTACAATGCCATCGGTTTTCTATCTCCGCATTTCATCAAAAAAAGGCGTTTCTTGTTCTTCAACACATTTTGCCGCGTATAGATAAAGCGCAGCCGACCAGGTTTGCCAATCCTGCCCGCGCGGCAGGCCGTCCTGCGCTTTATGCCACTCATTAAAGCCGAATTCCAGGTCCTTGTTTTGAGCCAGCTTAACCATTTCCGTCAATGCAAACAACTTCAGCCTGGCGAGTTGGAACCTGCCTGCTGCAACCAGGGCTGCAATGTAAAAGGCGGTTATAAATGGCCAGATGCCGCCATTATGATAGTCGCCGGGCAAATTAAACTCCGTATAACGCGGGATCCAGTCCGGGTCTTCAGGCTGCATGAATGGAAAGAAATTGGGTGGTAAATTACCACGCAGAACACCTTTTTTCTTTAGCCCCGCACATTCGCCCTCGATCCACGCCACCATCTCCTGTGCCCTGGATTTTGGTGCCAAACCTGAAAGTATGGCGATACTATTGCCTAAAAGATCAAACCGTTCACTGCTATAAACCTTATAGGCCCAAAGGGCATAATAAGGTTTGTATTTCACGACGAGGCCTTCATGTACATGATGATGTATCGTACTTCCGGTTATTGTGAACCGTTTCATATCATGTTCAAATTTATCGGCACGGTCATCCTGGCCTAAGATCCTTAAATAAGAATATACCAATGTGTTTACATATAAACCATAACCTAATACCCACTGTTCATCCCGCCAGTCGCTCGTGGGCAACTGACCGATCAAATATCGATCAGACGGACTTTGATACTCCATCCACACTAACGATCTGCTAACCGCATCCTGCAGGAAATCATGCTCTGCTGTTACTTTCCTGAATATGCCAACAGCCAATAAAAATAAAGGCGTCGTATCGCTGGAGCCCCGGTCTTCCGGGTCATGTACAAGTGAGGGGATGTGCCCTTTAGGCGTTTGGTTCGCGGCGAGCGTCACCAATGTTTTTCGCATGGTGTCCATTAGTTTGCTGTTACCTGAAACGGCTATCCCTAACATAGAAAGCATCAGGTCCCGTGTATAGGGTTCGGGATATCCCCAGCCGGCGGTACGTGGTAATCCCTGGAAAGGCCCGTTCGCGTTATGAAGTAATACATCGGTTGCCGCCTTTTTGGCTTTTTCAATCTCGTCCCAATTTCCTGTCTTCATAATATGCTAACTATAGGTCAATATCTTTTCATTGATAAGCTTAACAAATTTTTGGGCTACTATCCGATAGTCGAAGTTTTCTACCACCCTCTGGCGGCCAGCCATACCCATTTGTGATCTAAGTTTAGGATCAGTTAATAATTTTAACAGGAAATCGCGAATGTCATTAACGTCGGCGCGGTAATCGACCGTTCGAGGCACGTCAAATTGAATCTTCGTTCCGGGTTTAAACCCCGCAGCTTCTCCAAGCGTTACCTCGCTAACCGTTATCCGTTCAGCAACTTGCGCCAGTAATGCCGTTTTGCCCGCAACGAGCGTATCGAGCATGCCCATTGCGTTAATGCTTATTACAGGTTTCCCGCAGGCACCGGCTTCAACCTGTGGCATACCAAAGCCTTCCAGGCGTGAGGGTGCGGCATAAATATCACAGGCTGCTAACAGGTAGGGTATAAAATCCCTCGATACAACACTTGTAGCATAAGAAACCCGTTGGTCAATCCCCAATTCTTTAGCAAGTGCGAGGTCTTCTATGTTCTGTAATATCGTGCGTGGTTGTGGCCATACTTTACAAATATATTTCCAGGAGGGTACTTTAACATCCAATGCAGCAAGCGCCTGCATCACCTCGCGTGCTCCTTTTGAAGCGGCATCTCCTCCGATAGTCAGGATCATCAACTGATCATGAGCGATCCCCAATTCTTCGCGAATGGCCAAAACCTTGGGATCATCTATTTGACGGGGTGAGAATTTATCGGTATCGCAACCAACGGGCAGTACCTCTATATTGTCGGCACTGATTCCGTCCCGAACATACATCTCCTTCACCCAGTTGGAGGTAACCAGGATCAGCGGGAGCTGATTCAGCACATCCTGGTAGTTGGCAATATACCCGTCTGCCACCAACCAGGGAACAGCCTGCATACCGAAACGCTGAGGATGCAATATCACCTGTGGGGTGTTTCCCCAATAACCTATACCTACTACGATATCCGGCTTAAACCAACGGTAATACCATTCTTTCTCTATTTCGGATTCCAGGTTAACCGCATGCGCATCAACGCCGATTTCCAGTAAGCCGCGGTATAACAGATCACCTTGTGTGGCCAATCCGCCCGGTGTAGGCGGGTAATCATATAGTAATAAAACTTTCATAGTTTCTGTTGATCTTTAAGCCATTTAAATGCTATTTTCGGGTCGGAAAATTGCCAGAATGCTTCTTCTTTTGGAGTGGTTTGGGCTTCCCAGCTATCTTTATTAAAACCATACAGTTTTGTAATAATATCATATTTGTGTTTCCAAATCTTTAGGGCAAGGGAAAAATGAAGATCAGCCGCGGGTACCGTCTTCGGAAAATAGTGCCGGTTTTGATCTTCGTAAGCGAACACCCAAAGCTCAGCGGTAACTATTGCACTATTATACCATAAATTAATGACGGCCTGACTTACTTCCTGGTGGCGAATATGGGTCGTGTATTCACCATGTGGGTTATGGGTAAGGATCAGGTTAAAATCAGTTGCGGGCAAGAGCTGTAGTAATTCGAGTTGAACCTGGCGAGCAGCCAAAGGGATTTGTTCAGCACCGTCATCCAGGTCTCCCATATCGCCATTCGCATTAAACTCTTTTAGTACCCGGTGAAATTTCGGCGCACGGTCCGGATCGCTTTTTCTGCAAAGTGTGACAATAAAACACTCCCATTCGGGATGGTTAAGTATCGTGCCACCCGCCCAAAGCGTTTCGTCGTCGGGATGTGCGACAATTATGGCAACCTTCTTATATTTTTCCATCGGATATAGAACGATAACACGTAAGTTTTTAAGCTAACCTATCTTTTGCGCCTATGCTAACTGAGGAATAAACGTTTTGAAAAATATTCCCTCACAAAAGCATGCTGCTGGTTCTCCGTCATTTTATCCGCAGACTGCACTTCGATCACGATATTCGCGAAGCGATGATCTTTCCTTAAAATATTCAGCAGTTCAACCTTTGCATCGGTCGGCCCGAAAAGAATGACATCATTATAATTTTTGATGATCTCTCCAAGCTCTTTGTAATAATCGGCTTCCTCGTGCTGCTCCTTATTGTGCATCAAATTTTCGCTCCTGCCCAGGGTTTGTTCTTTTTCCTGATGCGTAAATTTTGATTCAACGCTTGTTGTAGCGATAGGATCAGTTGTAAATTCCATGATATGTGCATTTTGATGATCCATCCAAATGCCTAAACTTTTTGCTGTTGTCATTTTCTTTTTGAAAATAAAGGTTGGTATTTTTACAGGAGGATGCATTACATAATTCAGTAAATGAATTACATCATTCACACTTTAATAAATAAAGTATGGATGCCATGCTTTTAACTTACCTGTTGGATATTTCTTTAAACATATCAGCACATTACCCCACCATCAAGGATCAGTTGTGTACCGTTACAATAACTGGAATCGTCACAAGCCAGATAAATAAATGCTTTCGCAACCTCTTCCGGCTGTCCCAGCCTTTTCATGGGCGTTGCTGCTTGCCAGCCACCTCGTACCTCTGCAGGCGCAGCCTGCAAAAGCGGCGTATCAATATAATAAGGGCAAATAGCATTGCCTCTTATGTTTTGAGCGCCATACTGCACGGCAATGTTTTTGGTTATACCGAGAACACCGTGCTTAGCCGCCGTATAAGGTACCAGGCCATGCTCTGCTTTCAATCCTGCTAATGAGGACATATTTACAATTACGCCGCCGCCCTGTTTTAAAAACTGCTGTAATTCATATTTTATACAGTAAAACTGCCCGGTCAGATTAATTTGGATGATCCTGTCCCACTCGCGCTCATCCATATCATGGATGCCACCATAGGGGCCGCCTATACCGGCATTATTCAATGCCACATCCAGTCTGCCGAATTCTGCTACCGTCGTATTAATGGCATGCTTAACACTTTCCACATCCGCTACGTCAATGCCGACAAACAAACATGCCGCACCTAAAAGTTTCAATTCGTTAATCGTTCGCTGGTGGTCGGCTGTGTCCAGATCAGCAACTACTACTTTTGCACCTTCGCGGGCCGCTTCAAATGCACAGGCGCGACCGATACCCGAGTTACCCCCGGTGATAAAGACGACTTTGTTTTCCAGTTTTTTCATGATTGACTTATAAAGTGTTTGATATTTATTTAAAGCATAACGGGCAAAAAAAAAGCGGAAGAAATTAACCTCCGCTTTTCTAAAATCAAATTCCTAATTATCGTATTCGATAACCAGTTCGTTATCTACTGTCCAAACTCCGGGCGCGTTCCAGGCGATCTGTTCTGCTTCATCTTTTGCGTAAAATGAATCAACGGTACCCCTTAAAGTAACCTTGTTTCCAGCCACGTCAACTTGTATATCCAAGTCGTCAATTGATGAATTACGCTGCAATGCGCATTCTATTGCTTTCTTTTCGATGGCATCGTGCGTTTCAGATTTGATCTTGATGTTGTTGGTAACCCCCAAAACGCCAGACAGGTTATTAATGGCTTTTTTGGCTGCTTCGCGCTGGTAATTCCACTGTAGTTCACCTTCTAAAGTAACCCAGCCGTTTTCAACTTTGACCTTAATTTTTTCCTCGGGAACTTCCCAGTTCCATTTCCAGGCATTTAATACTTCGTTGGCAATTTCGGTGTCATTCTTTTTACCATAGTCGCCATATTTGATCACGATCTCTTCGGCTACCGCTTTCACGCCGGCTACATTTTTAGCCGCGGTTTCTGCTTCTACCTTTTTGTAGTAAGTATCAACAGTGCCCGTTAATGTAATAACACCATCTTTGGCAGTAACACCAATTTCTGCTGCGTTCAATAAAGGCTCCCATCGAATAGCATCCTGAACGTCTTTCTGTAATTCCTGATTAGTTTTCATTTTAATTGACTTTATAGATATATGTAATTAATTATTATTAGCATTGAAGTATACAGCCTCTTAAAGGTCTGACAGTATTATTTTCTTTCTTTCTTCGTAATCATTTTTATTGATCTCACCGGAAGCGAAACGCTTTTGCAAAATATCCAGAGGGCCGCTCTTTTTATTCCGCTGAAAGGGAATATCATAAGGTGTGGCGAAGATCCAGATCAACAGCATGATCCATATACACCACCAGATAAAATCCATTCCCCAAAAGTTGTTATAGTAAAACATGATGTTGATTTTAAATAAATTAATAATTAGAACACTGCAAATCTGCCTCCTTTAAACAGCTGGTTTACTACGCAATTCTTTTAATTAATTACATCATTCACACTTTCCACAATTGTAAAATGTGTGAATGATGTAAGCTATCCGAAGAGTTGTGTAATAGCCGCACTATAACGATTGGTCATCTTTACGACAAATTATCAGATGCTAATAACAAACTTCAACTGTAAAGAAGTGATTAGCTAACGGTAAGACCATTCAACAGGTATGCGGCAAATCACGGCAGTCATTTTAATGGGTTTTTGTTTTTCGCCCCATGCACAAGGAAAGATCATTTTTCGGTCTATTGAGGAAGTTTTGATCTACGCAGATACACACAGCAGTGTATTTAAAAATGCGACCCAGGAAAATATCCTTTCAAAATACCAGACACTTGCGGCAAAGCTGGCCGTTTGGAATCTGAAAAGTGATGCTAATTTTTCAGCTACAGACAATACCAAATTAGGCACTACTTTTATTCCTGCTGAAATATTTGGAGGCCCGCCCGGAACTTTTCAAAAGGTGACCTTTGGCCAGCAATATGTAAGCAACCTTAATATTACCCCCCAAATAGATCTGCTCAATTTTGGCGGTTTAGCTAAAGTAAAAACAGCAGAAGCTAATGAACAACTGGTCCATTTTAACCACCTGATCTCCAAAAAAAGCTTATATGATAACCTGGCGGCCGCATTCTATAATATAATCGCCTTTAACAGGCAGATAATGGTTACCGAAGGCAGCTTATTGATAGCCGATACGTTAATGAATATCATGAAAAGTAAACTGAATGAAGGGGTCGCACGGTCGCAGGATGTAAATAACGCGATCGCTAATTCACTTTCAACAACAGACAAACTGCAGCAATTGCGGGTGCAATTACAGGAACAGTACAGCACAATAAAAATACTTTGCGAGATCGACGGTGATGCCGAATTAGAGATACAGGATACTGATGCAACAGTGGCGCAATACGCTATTCCTGAAAAAGCTGCCGGTGGCCTTTTACAAAAACAACAGGAATGGCAGCAACGCTATCAGGAAGCCGATCTGGCCGCTGCTTTGAAATCGTTTTTACCAACGGTTACCCTGTTTAGCAGCTTTTCCTTGCAACAAAATACAACCCGTCGTTTTTTTGATAATAGCCAGTGGTTTGCCAGCAATTATATAGGCCTGCGCATCACGATACCGCTCATACCGGATGTCAATAAACTTATTGCGGTAAAAAATGCCCGTAACAATATTATTATAGCCGAAAACAACTTGCAACATGCTAAAATACAGGATAAAGGTAATAACACCCAGCTAAACCTGGAGTATCAAAAGGCGTTAGCCAGCTATCAGTTAGCCGTACAAATTGAAGCATTAAAAAAGGATTCTTACTTCAAAAACCTTAATATTTATAAAGAAGGGATCTTATCTGCAACTGATCTGCTCAACTCTTTAAATGAATGGTATGCGGCAAGCATTAATTCCGCAGTTCTGTATGCAGCGTGCGGCTATGCAAAGACCAGTATCAATATCACTAATACAGTTAAATGACCATGTACATGCCTCTTATAACCTTCTAAAAAATATCATGAAAAAGTACTTGTATCTGAATATCATCAGCATTGTGCTCACAACAGCTTCCTGTACTAAAGCCGTTGAGGGAATTCACCCGGTCAGGAAGGATCTTATTGAATTGGTATTTGCATCAGGTGTGCTGGAAGCTGACGGGGAGAATAAACTTACCGCGCAGACTGATGGTTTTATAGTACAGGTGAATTTCAATGAGGGTGATGAAGTAGTCCCCGGAGAACTGCTGGCGGTGATCGATAACCATCAGAACCTTGCCAATGCAAACAGCGCACGGGTACTCAACAGGATCGCACAGGAAAATACCCGTCCATCGGCACCTGCCTTACTACAAATCAATGCCAATTTAGCTGCTGCCACAGCAAAATTTAAGTTAGACCAACTGCAGACGGAGCGGTACAAGCGGCTTTATGAAGCTAAAAGTGTTTCTGAACTGGAATATCAAAATGCAGTTTTGACGGCAACTACCTCTAAAGCATCGCTAAACGCTTTGCAGCAACAATATAACAGTATACAAGTAACCGCAAAGCAGCAAGCAGTTGCCCAGCGGTCAGCCGCGGATGTTAATGCCATTATTAAAGATCAGAACCAGGTAAGAGCGATCATTGCGGGCAGGATATATGAAAAGCAAAAACAGTTAGGCGATTATGTGCGGAAAGGCGATGTGATTGCGGTTATTGCGAGCCAGAAGTTACTTTACGCCAAATTAAGTGTGGATGAAAGCAATATGGCCAGCTTAAAAACGGGGCAGGCAATAATCGTTAAGCTCAATACCAATAAGCATAAAACTTATAAAGCGGTGTTACATGAAATCCTGCCGGCTTTTGACTCCGGTACACAATCGTTTATCGTTAAAGCTTATTTTACAGACAGCCTTGATTTTCGCATCGCAGGCACGCAGTTAGAAGCTAATATCATCACCGGAACAAAAAAAAATTCCCTGGTCATACCCCGTGAGTATTTATCTTACGGGGATAAAGTGACGCTGAAAAATAAAAAATCAGTTCACGTTACCACGGGTATTGTTTCATCAGAATGGGTAGAAATAACAGGTGGTATCAATGAGCACGATACGCTAATTCCTGACCTTAAGTAACCGACATGAACTACAATCACCATATCGATTCGGAAATATCGTTTACCTATATTGTAAATCAAAAAAAACTGACACTGGTCGCAGCGCTGGGTGTAACTATAGGCATAGCTGTTTATATTTTTATGAGCTCGATGACGGCGGGTTTCTCCAGGTCAACAGATGCCTCTATTTTCAAAACAACGCCGCATATCCGGATCTATAAAGACGACGAAATAAGTAGCTCGCTGATTAATTATACCTCAGCCGCAAAACAATTGGCTATTATTGTTAACCCAAAGGTAACGCCTCAGAGCGACAAAATCATCAATCCCGACCAGCTCGTGTCATTATTAAAGCGGCAACCACAGGTAGTCGTTGTTAGCCCACAGGTAACTGTAAGTGTATTTTATAATAACGGTCAATCATTGATCACGGGCATCGCTTCCGGGGTGAACATTGAAGACGCGGATAAAATGTTCAGCATTCAACCCACGGTTGTTGAGGGAAGCATGACGGATCTGAACACGATCCCCAACGGCATCTTGCTCGGCTCTGGCATAGCAGCTAAAATGAACGTTAGTACGGGCGATAACATCACGCTGACATCATCCAGAAATGTAGTTAAGGTAATGAAGGTCACCGGGATCTTTCAGACCAAGAATTCAGGAGTAGATAAAACAAAATCTTATATCGATATAGGGGCAGCCAGGCAATTATTAAAGGAAAGCCCCACTTATGTCAGCGATATTAACGTTGATGTGACCGATTTTAACAGCGCTCCGTTGTACGCCGCTCGATTCTCCAGGCTTACGGGCTACCGTGCCGAAGACTGGCAATCTGCAAACCAAACGCTGGTAGCCGGGTCCGCCATGCGCGAGATCGTAATTACCGGCATTTCTTTATCCATTCTCATCGTAGCAGGCTTTGGCATTTATAACATTTTGAACATGACCATCACGCAAAAGATCAATGATATAGCCATACTGAAAGCAATGGGTTTCCAAGGCAGGGATGTCATCCGGATCTTTGTTTTACAGGCATTTACAATTGGAATGATTGGTTTACTGCTGGGGTGCTTATTATCCTGGCTTTTTGTGTGGGAACTATCCAAAACTTATATAGGTGGCGATATCGGTTATTTCCCTATTGGGTTTGAACCGGCTGTGTATTTAAGAAGTGTAATGCTGGGAATGGGTATCACCTTGTTAGCCGGGTTGATCCCAGCGTTGAAAGCCGCCAACGTTGATCCCGTATCCATCTTTAGAAAATAACGTTAACCTGATCCAATGGTAACTGAACATATATTGCAAGCCGATAAAATAGAAAAATATTTTTATGACCCGGTAAAATTCAAAGTACTGAACGATATTTCATTTACCATCAACAAGGGCGAATTTGCAGCATTGATCGGGAAATCAGGCTGCGGTAAATCTACTTTGCTTTATATTCTTTCTACCATGGATACCGATTATGAAGGAACGCTTAAGATAGAAGATAAACTAATCACTGGCCAGGATAAGGACAAACTGGCTATTTTGCGCAATGAAAAAATAGGCTTCGTGTTTCAATTTCATTACTTGCTGCCCGAGTTCAGTTGTCTGAAAAACGTAATGATCCCTGCCTTAAAACTGGGCGTGCTGCCAAGAAAGGAAATAGAAGAAAAAGCTTATGCTAAATTAACTTTATTGGGACTGCAGGACCAGGCCCTGAAGACTTCTTCCAAATTATCAGGTGGCCAACAGCAACGGGTAGCTATTGCCCGCGCACTGATCAATGATCCGCTGATTATTATGGGTGATGAACCTACCGGTAACCTGGATTCCAAAAATTCAGCTATTGTATTCGATACGTTTCAGCAACTTGCTCATGAACTCGGCCAAACCATCATCGTTGTTACCCACGACAATGATTTTGCTGAAAAAACAGACCGCGTGATAGAAATGATCGACGGACGGATACCTGAGAAATAATGGATCTTCGATATGGCTATCCTTAAATTGGTCTGATCAGTTTAAGGATCAATAAAAAGCAGTTTCAATGTGTGAATCATCTAAGGTATTTCCAAGTTGTGTAACGCCCAATAGTAACACTACCCATCTTTATAGCATTGATATTCAGGTTTTATCTCTTTTTATTCGTTGAACATTATGACATCATGGATTTCATGGCATCAAACAATACATCAATATGATGGTCACCTTTGTAAATGGGGATCGGTTTTTTGTCCATTTCCATTAATTCGTAAACAGCAATCTGCGCGGTTCTTATGGAATATTCTACCGTGAAAACCACATCATCCGGCACTTCGGCAAACTGACCGATAAAGGCCAGGTTTTGCGATATTTCAGGCTTTACCTGAGGGCGATCGCCCGGTAAGCGTGTTAAGAACTGGCTGGTGATATAAGGCATCATGCAGGGGATGCAATTGGAGGTCGCCAGCAGTCTTTCCATTTCCAAATCAAACCCAAGGTGCGAAAACAATTCGGTCAGGATTTCTGCACCTGTACAGTCGGCCATTTTCTTTTTGACAAAATCTCCCTCCTTATCGGGGAATAGTCCGTATCCCCAAAAAACGGTAACGTTTTCCGGTTGTCCGATAAAGTGGGGCTGGTAAGCCAAAACTATCGACATCAGCCAGCCGGAATCCTTAAACGTTACCAATCCGCCCGTACCTGCCTGATTACCCGAAAACTTTTCCATCAGATCGAAGAAGGCTGTACCCTGACACGTTACCGTAAAGGATTCCCATTTTGATTCATCGATGCGATTGTCAAAGACAGCCGGACGACCAAACTGATCGCTGTTTTTCGCGATTGCCTCCCACAATTTCCAGCTGCCATCTTTTTTACCGGTGATAAGTTTCGGCGCGGTATCCATCGACCCTAAGCTTGAATCGGCGGTCATTGAGCCAATTGAAACCAGTACCATGTCATTTACACCCACGGCAACTGATCCGTGTTGCCCTTCTTTGATAAATTGGATGTGTTCAACCGTTTTCTTTTCGTCTGTTTCCGAAAATACAAGATCGGTTACCCTTACCCCAGTTTCAAAACGAACACCTAGTTGTTTTAACCACTGAATTAATGGTTTGGCCAGTGAGTCATATTGATTATATGGCGTACGGTCCACACCGGCTAAAGTATTAATGCGCTTAAATTCATGTATAAAACGATGCAGGTAGCGCTTAAATTCGACGGCACTATGCCAAGGCTGAAACGCGAACATGGTATCCCACATAACCAGAAGTTGGTTTTAAAAAAATCCGGCTCAAACCATTCGTTAATGCGTTTATTGCCCAGGTGGCTTTCACTTACGGCCATCATTTCTATCAGATCGATCCTGTCTTTATTACTGAAGCCCATTGCTGATACATCAGTTATTTTACCCGCTTCAACCACGCGCGCATTGGAATGAGTCTTGATTTTTTTATTGAAGGCATTGATCTCGTCCAATACGGTTACTGGCGGATCGGTTAAAGAAGGTATAAATGAAAAAAGGTCATAAGTACATCGGTAGCTGAAGTTCAGCATTCTTCCGCCCCTCATCATATAGCCCTTTTCCGGCGACCCCGCCCCGTCCAGGCTACCACCGGCTATATGGAGTTCTTCAAACAGCGTGATATTTCCAGGATTGATTTTGCCGTCTCTTATAAAATAAGCCGCACTTGCCAAAGAAGCGATACCGCCGCCTACAAGATAGACCTTCCGATGCTGGATGGGATTGAAAGAATTTATTTTAAGATCATTCATCTGTGTATATTTTAGGATTGGTGTCAAAGTATCATAAACACCATCGGTTTAATTTATAGCGTCAAGCTTTTACTCTTCATTATATTTGATAATCAATACATTATTGACCGTCCACCCCCTCAGTGCATTCCAAGACATTTTTTCTGCTACTTCTTTTGATAAAAGAAATGTACGATAATCGAACGCTGCCTTAGTCCAGTTTGGACTGTTCTATAGGATCGGATCTGGTTGTTTAAAGCCCTTTCAAGTGCTTTTATATAAAACTAACCAGAGTTCATTACTCCACTGTTCTTAAGTAACGAATCAATTCGTCGCCGTCCCAATCGCCATCGTACTTTTCGCCATTGATGTAAAATGCGGGTGTGCCGCTAACGCCACTTTCCAGGCCGTCTTCAATTTGGTTTTCGATTAATGATATCAGTTTCTGGCTTTGGATATCTTGCTCAAATTGGTCCATATCCAAGCCGATCTCTTTAGCGTATACAAACAGTTCGTCCCCCTTTAAGTTAGCCTGATTCTGATATAACAAATCATACATCCCCCAAAACTTATTTTGAAAAGCAGCGGCTTCAGCAGCCATCGCTGCGCCAAACGCATCAGGGTGCATATCGGTTAAGGGGAAATTCCTGAAGACGAAGCATAAGCCATCGCCCATTCCCTGAAGTACTTTCTTTACAACCCAATAGGAGTCGCCGCATGATGAGCATTGATAATCGCCATATTCCAGCAATTGTATCGGTGCGGTTTTAGTTCCTGCTATGTGGTCCAGTTTGGTAACGGCATTGGTTAATCGTATGCCCATATTTTAATTCCCCCGAAACTTATCGATTTTATAATTCAGTAAAAGTGATGGCATTTGAGCATTCAAATGTTACTCAATTCCATAAATAAGTTACATGATTCACACATTGAATTACAACTTCGCAATTTTATGGGGAGCCCGTTATAGAAATTTCGGCAAGGTAATGCGCTCACTCTCCTCGCGTGTTGATTTTATATATAATGAACTCATTTTATTGGTGATGTGTGAATCATATAACTTATTAGCGCATTTATGTAACGATAGATTGAACACATGGATCCATATTTGGGTATTAATGATATTTCCATATACCCCCTGTTATCATTCTAAGTTTATGATTAAGAAATTAAAAGGGTATTGTTTGAGAGTCAGCATTAAAAACGTATAAGCGGTTAGTTTAATTAAGATATGGTGATTACTAAAAAACACCTAATGAGTTATAAACGAAAGTATATAGAGTCTAACAATAAGTTTGATATAATATTTAAACTAACGAGTGCGGCCAGTAAGATCCTTAATGCTGATTTAACCATCATAAAAGTAAACGAGGCGCTAATTAATTTACTGGGCTTTCCGGCAGCAGAAATTGAAGGAACCAAAATTTTGGATTATGTCTGCCCTGAATATAAGCAGGGCTGGCACGATCTTCAGGAGGCGCTCTGGGAAAAAAAGCTTCCTTATTTTAAACTTGAAGCCTGTCTGGTAAAAAAAGATCAGTCACTGGTATGGGTTAAAGTAACTACCGTTTTGTTTCATGAAAATGATATAACCTATGGATTTACGGTGCTGGACGATTTCACTACCAGAAAAACCCTCGAAGACAGCGAAATAGCGCTTAAACTTTCATTAGAAAACGCCAAAAAAATCAAAAAAGAACTGCGTCATAACGAACGGCACCTTAAACAAATTCTGGAGACGATGGCTGAAGGGGTTTGTATAGTTGATAAAACCGGCAGGTTAAATTATACGAACCCGATGGCGCAAAAGATTCTGGGACAGGACGAAACAGGAATGTCAGCGCGTATTTACAACGATGACAAATGGCTTAACTTAAGATTGGACGGTTCCCCATTACCTTACGAGGAGCATCCCATGATTCTTATGATGGCGAGCGGAAAGCCGGTTTATGACGCAGAGATCGCTATTCAACCGCTTAATGGCGAGCGGTTTTATATTTCTTTTAATGCGGCCCCAATATTTGATGATAACGGAATTATAAATGAAGGCGTAGGCACTTTTATGGATGTAACCAACCGTCGGAAACTGATTCAGCATAAAGATGAATTTATCAGTGTGGCCAGTCATGAATTAAAAACACCTGTTACAAGCCTGAAACTAGCTTTACAGCTATTAAGCCGAATGAAAGATAATCCCTTGCCTGTAAAAATGCCTCAATTGATTGACCAGGCAACTAAAAGCCTGGACAAACTAAGTGTCCTAATCGCGGATCTGCTCAATGTCAGTAAGGTCAATGACGATCAGCTCCAATTAAATAAAACGCTATTTACCCTTTCAAAAGTTGTTGACGACTGCTGTTATCACATTCGGGCTAACGGTGATTACACTATCCATAAGGTTGGCGATCTGGGATTACAGGTATTTGCAGATATCGATCGTATTGACCAGGTAATCACCAATTTTGTTAACAATGCTGTTAAATATGCGCCTGCTTCAAAACAGATATCCGTCCATATCACAAAACAAGGCAATCGGGCAAAAGTATCGGTTAGTGATAAGGGGCCCGGTATCCCTATTGAAAAATTACCCCATTTGTTTGATCGTTATTACCAGGCCGACTCCAGTGGCAATCAATTGTCCGGTTTAGGATTAGGCCTGTATATCGCAGCGGAAATAATCAAAAAACATGGAGGAGAAATTGGTGTCGAAAGCGAATTAGGAAAGGGCAGCGATTTTTGGTTTACCTTACCGATTTGGTAAACTCCTCTACAGTAACAGATCAGCAAATGTTATTTTGAAGTTTCATTGCTACAGCTACCATCCTAATATTGAAGCAGCAGTTAATTACTTCAGATTTCTCTTTGTTCTTTTGTGATAAAAAAGGCCTGCTATGCCACCAATATATTTACGATCTAATTGATTTTTCCGCACCAGCCAAAACGTGCATTTACGCTATAAATTTTAAATAAATACCACGTGCTTTCTAATATATCGTAAATGGGATAATTTCCAGATCTGCCTCAAGTAGGAAAACCAGACATCTACTGGATCAGCGTCCCATCACGATCGTTACACAATGAAAGAACTTAGCCGCTAATGTGTGAATGATGTAACTTATTAAGGTATTTGTGTAATGCCAGATGGCACAAGTATATCCACCTTTGAGTAGTAAATGCTATCACTGATCATAACCAGCTTGGTCTTTAATGAAAAGCACCGGGACTACTTATCAGTCGAGGATGTGGCAGTAGCGATCATCGATAAGGCTAAAAAGCCAAAAAACGTACGGAAACGCTTCACAGATGCTTATTAAATAATAAAATCATGTCTATACAAACCATTAATCCCTACAATAACAAGGTTGTAAAATCTTTTGAAGAAATGAGTGATAAGGCAGTTGAGGCTGCAGTAGCACAAGCCGAAAAGGCTTACACCAGCTGGCGTAAAACCAGTTATGAACAGCGGGCAGTTGTGCTCCATAAAGTAGCCTCGCTGATGAGGGAGAAAAAAGAACAGTTGGCAACCCTCATCACGCTGGAAATGGGCAAATTATTTGCACAGGCCGAGGCGGAAGTAATATTAAGTGCCGATATTATCGACTATTATGCTAAACATGCCAAAAAATTCCTTGGCGACAAACATTTAAGCCCTGAACATGGCAAAGCGTTGATACGGCACAGTCCGATCGGCGTGTTATTTGGTGTCGAGCCCTGGAATTTCCCATTATACCAGGTAGCCCGGTTTGCGGCACCTAATATTATGATCGGCAATACCATTTTGGTTAAACATGCATCCATCGTTCCACAATGCGGCATTGCTATCGAGGACTTATTTAAAGAAGCAGGTGCACCTGCCGGACTTTATACGAATTTATTGATATCAGGTAAGCGGGCATCTTCATTAGTTTCGGATGAAAGAATAAAAGGTGTATCCCTTACCGGAAGTGAAGAAGCCGGTGCCAGTATAGCTGCCGAAGCCGGGAAGCATTTGAAAAAATCTGTGCTTGAATTAGGCGGAAGTGATGCATTTATTATCCTGGAAGATGCGGATATTGATAAAGCCGTGGAATGGGCTGTGGTAGGCCGGTTAAATAATAACGGGGAATGCTGTGTAGCATCCAAACGATTTATCGCTGTTGAATCTATAGCAGATGAATTCCTGAGCAAATTTAAAAATAAGCTATCAGCAATTATTGTTGGCGATCCCATGGATCCGAAAACACAACTGGGCCCTTTAAGCAGCGAGGCCGCCGCGATACAATTAGCAGGCCAGGTTGATAAAGCCGTTGCCGAAGGTGCAAAAATAGTTCTTGGAGGGAAGAGGCCAGACCGTCCCGGAGCATTTATGGAACCAACGATTTTAACCGATATTAAACCCGGTATGGCGGTTTATCATGAAGAGTTATTTGGGCCCGTGGCCGCTTTCTATCGTGTTAAGGACGAGCAGGCCGCTATAGACCTGGCGAACGATTCTCCTTTTGGCCTGGGAGGATCTGTATTCACGAAGGACATTAAACGGGGTGAGCATGTAGCAGACCAAATAGATACCGGAATGGTGTTTATCAACCATCCGACCTGGACACAGGCTGACCTTCCTTTTGGCGGCACCAAGCGTTCGGGATATGGCCGTGAGCTTTCTGAGTTGGGAATTGACGAGTTTGTAAACAAAAAACTTATCCGCACCAGTGCGCTTTCAGATCCTTTTTAGAATTAGTTAGCATCAGGCTGTTTGAGAAGGTATTTCTTAGCGCTCTTAATGCTGGGAAATACCTTTAATGATTTAATCTATTGGATATAGGCTTACAAGGCTGTTCGATGCGTACTTATAGAAACTTAAATAATGAGCACAGAAGATGAAGAACAGGAAAAAGGGATTCGAAAACCAACTTCCGGGTTCGAAATAACTACTCTATTTCTTGATATCGGCGGAGTATTGCTGACAGATGGATGGAACCGCGAATCGCGCCAAAAAGCGGCCCGGCATTTTGGTCTTGATCATATGGATATGGAGGACCGACATCACCTGATGTTCGAAACCTACGAGCTGGATAAGATTAAAACAGATGAGTATTTACAACGGATGGTCTTCTATAAAGAACGTTCTTTTACGCCGGATGAATTTAAAACATTCATGTTTAGCCAGTCTAAGGCTTTGCCGGAAATGATTGCGTTTATCGTTGCGCTCAAAAAGCAATATGGTTTAAAAATAATTGTGGTTAGCAACGAGGGGCGGTATCTGAATGAACGCAGAATAAAAGAATTCGGCTTGTTTGAATTTGTTGACTTTTTTGTTTCTTCCTGCTTTGCACATTTGCGCAAACCTGATGCCGATATTTTTAAACTTGCCCTTGATGGCTCGCAGGTTGCACCTCAATGTATTATTTATATTGATGATCAGCCAATGTTTGTAAGGATTGCTCAGGATTTAGGTATTAACGGCATTCACCATACCAATTTTAACTCGACAGTTTTAAAACTCAAAACATTCGGATTGGTGCTGACTGGTAAAAACTAATCGCATCAAAGTGTTTCATAGAGAATATGCCGGTGATGTGAGAAAAGAATGAACATTAACAAATTATAAAAGATACAACTATGCGTTTAAAATGATTGCAGCCAATTGGAAAATGAACATGGAATATTAGCAGGGGATTGATCTGTTTAAGGAGGTTATTAATAGGCTAGGCCCGGAATTTAAGGGCAATCAGGAAATAGTAGTTTGCAGTCCCTTTATACATTTGCATGCCTTGGTTGAATTATCAAAAGGTCCTGCAAAAATGTCTGTCGGTGCCCAAAAAGGCCGATATTGACGGTGGTTTAATAGGTGAAAACACCCGAATTTGCAAATATAATACTGCCCATTAATTAATTAGCAACAGGTTGAATTCTTTGATTTTCTCAGATTATTCATTTTTTACTTAAAGATACATTAGCCAAACAATATAACACGCCCCCATTCATTATTCAACGTTCGTCACTATAGTAATGCTCAACCATTTAACGAACCAGGCATATTACGGATCAATAGCATGTTTTGAATGGCGTTCTATTTTCAATAATCATCAAGATATTATTCTACTAGCCTTATCCATAAACGTATAGGTTTTTACCATGAATATTAATGAAATTCTAACTATAACTATAGTGTTGGCTGCTTTATTTGCCTACATCAATCATAGGTGGATCAAGTGGCCGCCAACTATTGGTATAATGGTTCTATCATTATTAACGTCTCTCCTATTGGTTGCTTTTGTTGGTTCACGATCAATCTTATCCCTAAAAGCCATTCAACTCGTATCCTCAATTGATTTCCAGGATGTGTTGATGAATTTTATGCTGAGCTTTTTGTTATTTGCCGGCGCAATACATATAGATGCTCATAAGCTACAAAAAGAGAGATGGCCAGTGATCATTTTAGCAACAATAGGTACTCTTATATCTACGTTCCTGGTTGGCGGTATGGTATGGTACCTCTTCATTTTGTTCAATTTTCCGATTCCATTTATTTACTGCCTGCTTTTCGGGGCATTAATTTCACCTACTGACCCCATCGCCGTTTTGGGAATACTTAAAGAAGCAAAAATCCCTTCTTCGCTTAAATTAAAAATCTCGGGTGAATCTTTATTTAACGATGGTGTAGCAGTAGTTATATTTATAAGCATTGCCGATGTAGCACGCTCTGGCAACTTTTTAGCCGTAGACATTGGAAAGTTGTTTTTACAGGAGGCCGTCGGAGGATTGTTGTTTGGGTTTCTGCTGGGATACCTCGGCTATTGGGCATTGGAGTCCATTGATGACTACAAAGTAGAAGTATTAATGACATTGGCCATCGTAATGGGAGGATATTTTATTGCTGGCCACTTACACGTTTCTGGCCCACTTGCGATGGTAGTATCAGGAATTATTATAGGCAATAAAGCTAAAAAAGAAGGAATGTCCCGACTGACGCGTGATTATCTTGGGAAATTTTGGGAAATGATTGACGAGATATTGAATGCTATTTTATTTCTTCTTATCGGCTTCGAAATGCTGGTTATTAAAATCACATCTCCTGTATTTATTGTCGGATTAATAAGTATAATTATTGTTCTTTTGGCAAGATGGATATCGGTCTTGATCCCCGTTTTTTTATTGAGATATAAATTAAGGTTTGAAAAACATGCAGTTGCAATCCTTACGTGGGGAGGGCTTAGGGGCGGTATTTCGGTCGCCCTTGCGTTATCTTTAGGCAAAAACATGTATCGTGATGAATTTGTGCTCGTCACTTATATAATTGTGGTCTTTTCAATTTTGGTACAGGGTTTAACAATAGGTAAACTAACAAAGAAATTGTTATCCAAAAGCACCAAAATTAAATCATGAATAAAAATGAAATCGGCGATTACCGTTCAATGTGTGAATAATGTAACTTTTAAGACAAGTTATGTAATCTTCTATGATTAAAAATCTGAAATTTTGCACTATGCACTTAAAAGTGAACTACCAATACATGTTCCATGATCGAAAAATTGATTCCTCCTGAATACCGCTCCGAAAAAACGCTTAAAAGATCTATTGCAAAAACAATCAGTTACCGGGTGATCGTTGTTGTGCTGGATTTTATCGCAGTTTACCTATTTACCGGAAAATTAAAGACAGCGCTGGGGTTTACTATAGTGAGCAATATCTACACTACCATTATTTATTTCTTCCATGAGCGTATATGGGATAAAATTAAATGGGGCAAAAAAGTCTATGTTAAACCTGTTGAGCAATAATGGGGTTCTAAGTGCTAAATGGTTTTTACTTTTAACAAACTGGCATTGATGGCGACTACTACAGTACTTACGGTCATTAACATAGCGCCAATTGCCGGGCTCAATACAATGCCTTGATTGTATAGCACTCCTGCGGCCAATGGGAGCGCGATCACGTTATAACCCGTAGCCCAAACTAGATTTTGGATCATTTTACGATAGGTAGCCTTGCCAAATAGGATGAGATTGACTACATCATCAGGATTACTGTTTACCAAAACGATCCCAGCGGTGTTTGCCGCTATATCGCTGCCCGAACCCACCGCGATACCAATGTCTGCCTGTGCCAGGGCGGGGGCATCGTTTATCCCGTCACCGGTCATGGCGACAAATTCTCCCTTTGACTGTAATTCTTTGATCTTCGCCAATTTTTGATCCGGCAAAACACCTGCTAAAAAACTATCCATTCCTAAAATTTTACTCACACCCTCCGCTACTTTAGTATTATCGCCTGTAAGCAAGATGGATCGGATGTTGTTTTCCTTTAACTTTTTAATGGCTCCGGCGGATTCCGGTCTGATCTTATCGGATAAGGCGATATAACCTGCAAGCGCTTTATCAATAATTACAAAAACAACCGTCTCCGTATCGTTAGATTTAAAGTCATCGGGAACATCGATGTGTTTTTCTTTCAGATAACCGGGACTAACAACCAGTACCTTTTTGCCTTCAACCATCGCTTCAACACCTTGCCCGGTAATAGCTTTAAAGTTTTCGGTCGATGGGGCAGTTATTTTAAGGTCAACTGCTTTTTGCAAAATCCCTGTCGCAATGGGGTGTTCTGATTTTTGCTCCAGCGCCGCCGACAGCCGGATGATATCATTTTCCTTAAGCTCTTTATTTAAGGACACTACTTTCGATACTTCAAATTTTCCGATAGTTAACGTTCCGGTTTTATCGAATACAACCGTAGTTATTTTCCGTGAATTTTCAAATGCTGTCCGGTCTTTGATCAACAGGCCATTTTTGGCAGATAAGGCGGTTGATTTGGCAACCAATAATGGCACAGCCAGCCCTAACGCATGTGGACAGCATATCACAATAACCGTCACCATCCTTTCCATCGCAAATGCCAATGGATGTCCCGTCAGATACCAAAACAAAAACGTGGTAATACCAGTCCCTAAAGCTATAAAGGTCAACCATTTGGCGGCAGTATCTGCCATTAATTGCGTTTTAGATTTTGAATTTTGGGCATCATCGACCAATTTGACTACCTGTGACAAATAAGAATCCTTTGCCGCGTGCGATACCGTAACTTTGAAGGAACCGTTGCCGTTAATTGATCCGGCAATAACTTTATCGCCTTTGAGTTTTTTAACCGGCTTTGACTCCCCGGTGAGCATTGATTCATTGATATAACTTTCACCTTCGGCGATGATGCCGTCAGCCGCCACTTTTTCTCCGGGCTTAATAACAATAACATCTCCTTCTTTCAGCGTATCTGTTGTCACATCGTGTACCTTTCCGTCTTTTTCCAGGTGCGCATCGGCAGGCATGAGCTGTATTAACAATTCCAGGTCTTTTGATGCACCCATTATAGAGCGCATTTCAATCCAATGCCCCAAAAGCATGATCAGGATAAGCGTATCCAACTCCCAGAAAAAATCCATCCCTTTTAGCCCAAAGACAATGGCTACGCTATAGGCGTAAGCAACGGTGATAGCAAAGCCCACCAAAAACATCATGCCCGGATTTTTACTTTTTATTTCTTCTATAAGGCCTTTGAAAAAAGGCCAGCCTCCATAAACAAAAACAATTGTAGCGAGTACAAATAAAATATAAGAAGAACCATTGAACGACCAGTTTACCCCAATGAAGTGCTGGATCATTGTGGATAAAAGCATGATCGGCATGGTGAGAACCAGCACTGCGTAAAAGCGTTTCTTAAAATCTGCTATCATCATCGCATGGTGATCATGTCCGTTCATCTGCATGTGGGGATCCGCCTTACCGGATTGTTTATCTGCTGAATGTTGATGTTCCATATTTTATAAAGGAGTGATTGTTAAACTATGTTTTCCATTGCATTGTTATAATTACCCATACAAGCCGCCCGGTTACAGTTGGCACGATGGTATAATGCTTCTTGAGCCGCCGGGATGTTTGAATTATCCCCACGCCATATTTCTAAAGCTGGTTGCTGCAAAGCACGGCCAAACGAAAACGTAAGCGTCCAGGGAAGAACTGCCTTGTATTGCTTATTCATCTGATCAAGGCGGGCCGATGCGAGTTCTGCAGATTGTCCGCCTGATAAAAATGCGATGCCCGGAACTGCCGCAGGTACAGCCCCTAACAAAAATTTCACAGTGCTTTCAGCCACTACGTTTTCAGGATCTTGAACCTTTGCCGCTAACCCCGGCAATAGCATGTTAGGTTTAAGTAACATTCCTTCGAGGGAAACATGCTGTTTATAAAGTTGGTCAAAAACGGTGTAGATTACTTCTTTCGTTACCGCAAGGCATTTTTGTAGGGAATGTGCGCCATCCATCAGCACTTCAGGCTCCACTATAGGAACCAATCCCGCTTCCTGAGATATTGCAGCATATCGGGCCAGTGCATGTGCATTGGCTTCGATGCACCCACGACTGGGGATGTTGCTGCCAATCGCCATCACCGCCCGCCATTTGGCAAACCGTGCACCCATTTCACTATAATCAGCAAAGCGCGCACGCAAGCCGTCGAGCCCTTCGGTTACCTTCTCGCCAGGAAAACCAGCCAGCGGTTTGGACCCCATGTCTACTTTGATGCCAGGAATAATGCCCCCATCTAACAGGACTTTAATAAATGGGGTTCCATCTGTTTTTTTCTGCCTGATGGTCTCATCAAACAAGATAGCCCCACTGATGCTTTCGCCAAGGCCCGGCGTAGTTACGATCATTTCGCGGTAGCTGCGCCGCATTTCAACTGTTTGCGGTATGCCGAGTGCTGCAAAACGTTTATTGCAGGTTCCCACGCTTTCATCCATAGCCAGCAGGCCCTTGTTGTTTGCAACAAGGGCCTGGGCAGTATTTATCAATTGTTCAGTAATCATTTGCTATTATTACTATTCCATTTCCAATTTAGAATTTCCGGCATATCCATGCCGTGAGCGTTGATAAAATGCTTATGTTGTATCAGCTTATCTTTCATCATTTGCTTCAGATAATCGCCTTTGGCGCCAAGATGAGGTACACGGTCAATCACATCCTGCACGAGGTGAAACCTGTCCAGGTCATTCTGTACCCGCATATCAAAAGGGGTGGTTATAGTACCTTCTTCTTTATACCCCCGGACGTGTAAATTGCGATTGGTGCGGCGGTAAGTTAAACGGTGTACCAGCCATGGGTAGCCATGAAAAGCAAAAACAATATGTTTATCCCTTGTAAATAAAGAATCATAATCCTGATCGCTCAAACCGTGCGGGTGTTCACTTGCCGATTGCATTTTCATCAGATCGACAACATTAACTACACGTATTTTTAAATCGGGCAAATGCTCGCGCAGGATGGAAACAGCGGCCAATACTTCCAGTGTCGGCGTGTCGCCGCAACAGCCCATCACCACATCCGGTTCCGATTCCTGGTCATTACCGGCCCACTGCCATATGCCAATACCTTCGGTACAGTGGATCACTGCCTCATCGATAGTTAACCATTGCGGCAATGCATGTTTCCCGGCAACAACCACATTTACATAGTTCCTGCTGCGGAGGCAATGATCAAAAACAGACAAAAGACAGTTAGCATCGGCCGGTAAATAAACACGGACGATATCCGCCTTTTTATTAATTACATGATCAAGAAAACCGGGATCCTGGTGTGTAAAGCCATTATGATCCTGCTGCCACACGTGCGAGGCGAGCAGATAATTCAGGGAGGCAATACTCCGGCGCCACGGCAATTCTTTAGTTACCTTCAGCCATTTGGCATGCTGGCTAAACATGGAATCGACAATACGGATAAATGCTTCATAGCTATTGAAAAGACCGTGCCTGCCGGTTAACAAGTACCCTTCTAACCAGCCTTCGCATTGGTGTTCGCTCAGCTGAGCATCTACTATTCGCCCTTCCGGTGCTAAAAACTCATCATATTCGGCTTCCCTGGCATCCCACTGCCTGTTACTTACTTCAAATACGGCGCTTAATAAGTTTGATAATGTTTCATCCGGGCCAAAAACACGGAAATTATCGGGGTTAAGTTCTATGACATCCCGCAGAAATTTTCCTAATACCGTGGTGTCTCCAAGTTGTACAGCGCCCGGCGAAACTACATTCACAGCGTGCAAACGAAAATCGGGCATAAGGAGATCTTTTAATAAAAGACCGCCATTGGCGTGAGGGTTCGCACCCATTCTACGATCCCCTTTCGGAGCAAGTTCTGCCAGTTCAGCCATCAACGCACCCTTTTCATCAAACAACTCCTCCGGTTTGTAGCTTTTCATCCAGCTTTCTAATTGCGCTACGTGATCAGGATGCGCCGCATCCACTAATAATGGCACCTGGTGCGAGCGAAACGTTCCCTCCACATGTAAACCGTCAACCATTTTTGGGCCGGTCCAGCCTTTTGGTGATCTCAAAACGATCATCGGCCAGCGTGGCCGGGTAGTATCATTATTTTCTCTGGCGTTATGTTGGTATGCTTTAATATCTTCGACTGCTTTATCCAATACCCCGGCCATTAGCTGGTGCATGGTTTCCGGATCGTCACCTTCTACAAAGTAAGGTGTCCAACCGCAGCCTTGCAGGAACTTTTCTAACTCCTCGTGTTCAATTCTTGCAAGTAAAGTTGGGTTGCTGATCTTATAACCATTTAAATGAAGAATAGGTAATACAGCGCCATCGGTGACCGGGCTAAGAAATTTATTTGATTGCCACGCGGTAGCCAACGGGCCTGTCTCGGCCTCTCCGTCGCCAATCACACAGGCTACGATCAGGTCAGGATTATCAAAAGCAGCACCAAAGGCGTGGCTAAGCGAATAACCCAATTCGCCGCCTTCATGGATAGATCCCGGTGTGGTTGGTGCAACGTGGCTGGAAATACCACCCGGAAATGAAAACTGGGTAAAGAATTTCTTCAATCCGGCTTCATCTTTGGTAATAGCCGGATAAACCTCGCTCCAGGTGCCTTCCAGGAAAACATTACCCACAATGGCAGGTCCGCCATGTCCGGGGCCAGCCACATAAAACATATTCAGATCGTATTTATTGATAACCCGGTTCAGGTGTACATAAATAAAGTTCTGGCCGGGTGTGGTACCCCAATGCCCCACAACGAGTGGTTTTACATGAGCTAATTTTAACGGTTCTCTCAACAGTGGGTTATCGTACAAATAGATCTGTCCGACAGAAAGATAGTTGGCTGCCCGCCAATAGGCATTCATCTTTTGTAACAGGTCTGGTGCTAATGTTTCAACCACTGGGTTAGTCAATACTGATTCCATTTTTCTCATCTTTATATACAACTATTCTTTCTCTATATTTCCACGATCATTTCATATCGTTTTGAATTTTATTAGCTGTCGATTTCCCAGGTAAATAGATCTGAAAACCGAAGGATAAGTTAAGATTGCTTTGGTACGCCTGGCTACCAAATCCTACCAGTCCATTATACTTCAATAATGTTTCAAGTCCCAGATTCGGAGTGATGAAGTAAGCAAAACCAGGACCCACACTCAGGTTTAGCCCATTCGTGTTTCCTCCGCCGTTACTAACGTTAACGCCGCCAATACCTGCGGTAGCTTCAGCGAAAATGCGCCCATGCTTGAGCACAGCAACATCAGAACCGGTATAATATCTGCCCAAAGCACCCGCACCATAACTGGTGGTCGTATTCGATCCTTTAGCAGTTTGTATACCCAAATTGACATAGCCACCTAAAGCAACATTGTCTTTTATGAACCACGCAGCCTTTGGCGTAATATCCAAACTGAATATTTTAGGGTCGTTAAGACCGAGATTGATATTGGCAAAATTTCCGCCAACCATTACGTTTCCCTTTTGTATCTGTGCGTTGGCTAAAAATACCGTGCTGACTACAGTAGCCATTGTTATAATAATTATCTTTTTCATTTTATGTGTTTTTTCAGTGTTTATTAAAATAGTGAAAATTCTACCCTGCGGTTTTGTTTTCTTGAGTACCGTCCACAATTCGACGTAGTCAAAGTAGTGTTGGAAATTTCTTCGGTGACCGTCCGGGTCACTTGAAGCTGATATTGATTATATTTTCATTGGTTTTTTTATAAGAAAGATGATTAAATAAATAAACGTTTGCTGCGCCCCCCGTAATCAACTTAAACAGCGGCTGAGTTAACACTGCAAAACTCCGCCTTTTACCAAACCGGCTATTATGCAATTCTTTTAATTAATTACATGATTCACACTTTTTTGCATGTTGAAATGTGTGAATCATGTAAGCTATTTCCAAGATTGTGTAATACCTCATCGTTTCGGATTGCTCACCTTTATCATAACTGATAAGTCATCTTTTATAGCTTTTATTAGTGAGAAATATGTAGATCGTACTGAATGAAAAGCGGGAATTTTTTGCAAATGATTGACTTACAAATAATCAGGATGATTGCAACTGATCGAATAGTTACGCAGATCTTATCAATCAATGTCGACGAGAAAAGACTCCTTAATTGAAATATTAGCAGTCAAAATTTACTAAAAAGGCTAATCTCCATTTAAATGTCAATCAATAAAGTATATGAATAAAGTAATTGTGTTATGTAAAAGACCGGTAGGGAAACCCGCCCTTGATGATTTTAAGACAAACATTGAAGATGTGCCGTCAGCAGATGATGGTGAAGTATTGCTAAAAACAACCTATGTTTCAGTAGATCCTTACCTTCGTGGCAGGATGAACGATTCGGAATCCTATATTCCGCCATTTGAATTGGATAAGCCAATACAGTCCGGTATTATCGCAGAAGTCATAGATTCAAATAACACACGCTTTAAAGTCGGTGATTTTGTTTTGGGAAACCTGTTTTGGAAAGAGTACCAGGTGTCTGACGGTAAAGATTTGCGGGTGATACCCAAAGATCCTGCCTACTTAACAGCTTACCTGGGCGTATTAGGTATGACAGGGCTTACCGCATATTTGGGGCTTACGGAGATCGGCTTACCAAAACCGGGCAAAACTTTGGTTGTTTCAGGGGCGGCTGGTGCCGTTGGCAGTATAGTAGGCCAGGTTGGTAAACTGCTGGGATGCAAGGTTATTGGCCTAACGGGGTCGGATGAAAAAGTTCACCTGCTTACATCAAAATTCCATTTTGATGCTGCAATCAACTATAAAACTGCGGCGGATCTGAGCGGGGCAATTAAAGCAGCATGCCCGGATGGGGTTGATATCTATTTTGATAATGTAGGCGGTAAAATATCAGATGATGTTTTGAACAATATCAATAAACATGCGCGTATCCCGTTATGCGGTGCTATTTCATTGTACAATGATGCCGATCCGGTGTTAGGGCCTTATATCCAGCCTGTTCTGGTCAAAAAGAGCGCACTCATACAAGGGTTTATCGTTGGCGATTTTGCCGATCAGTTTGCAGAAGCAACCAAACAATTAACAAGCTGGCTAATGGACGGCAAACTGACCTATCATGAAACCATTTACGAAGGATTTGATCGTATTCCACAAGCTTTCCTGGGGCTGTTTGACGGTAGCAATGAAGGGAAAATGATCGTGAAAATTTAATCCCAAAAAATTATAAAGTCTATTATGAAAGTATTAATGGTACTAACCTCGCATAGCGAATTAGGAACAACCGGCAAGAAAACCGGATTTTGGATAGAAGAATTTGCAGCACCTTATTATGTCCTGGCTGATGCTGGAGCAGAAATAACCCTGGCATCGCCGAAAGGTGGGCAGCCGCCTATCGATCCCAAAAGCGAAGACCCGGACGCGCAGACCGCGGCTACCCGGAGATTTAATGGAGATAAGATCCTAAAAGATAAGTTGGCACAAACCCTTCCGCTCAATACGGTAAATGAAATGCACTATGATGCGGTATTTTATCCCGGCGGGCACGGTCCATTATGGGACCTCGCTAATGATAAAGATTCAATCTCCTTAATAACAGATTTTTATGCGCACCATAAGCCTGTAGCTTTTGTTTGCCATGCACCAGGCGTTTTGATGAAAGTTAAATTAGCCAACGGCAGCCCGCTGGTAAAAGGGAAATCTGTAACCGGGTTCTCCAATACAGAAGAAGAGGCCGTTCAGTTAACTGATGTAGTTCCCTTCCTGGTGGAAAATGAATTGAAGAAATTGGGTGGATTATACAGTAAAGGGCCGGACTGGGGTTCCTATGTCAGGCAAGATGGCTTGTTGATCACGGGTCAAAATCCGGCATCCTCGGAACAAGCTGCTAAATTATTATTAAAGGCCATTAAAAGTGCTTAAAAATCCATTGCTACGAAATCATTGAAAATTTATTCATTAAATCAAGTCCTATGGAAACCATATTGATTACCGGTGCAAATTCAGGTGTGGGCTTGGCCACGGCCACTGCTTTAGCCAGACAAGATAACCGGTTGATCCTATTGGTAAGAAACCAGCAAAAAGCAAATGAGACCAAGGCCAAAATCTTAAAAGCGGCCACTAAAGCTTCACTGGACTTTTACCTGGTAGACCTGACTGACCTGGCTTCGGTCAAAAAAGCGGCAGACGATATCAAAGGGATATACACCAGTATTGACCGGCTGATCAACAATGCCGGCTATTCGCCCGTTGGAATTACTTTTACCAAAGATGGCTATGAAAAATCGTTTGCAGCCAATCATTTAGGGCATTTTGTATTAACGATGAACTTGCTTGGTTTACTTAAAGCTTCAGTCGAGAGCAGGGTGATCAATGTGTCGTCTTCAGCTCATGCCTTTGGCAAGGCGGAGCGATTTTTTAAAAAAAACAACACCAAACTATCAGATATGCAAGCCTATGGTGATGGAAAATTAGCGAACATCTTGTTTACTAAAGGCTTGGTTGCCCATACAAAAGGTACTTCCATTACCGCTTATGCTTTGCACCCCGGTGTGGTGAAAACACGTTTTGGACACGATATGAATGGCTTTTTGAAAATCATATTCACGCTGGCGCGTCCGTTTATGATCTCACCCGAAAAAGGAGCTGCCACTTCAATTTATTTGGCTACCACAGCCATTGAAAACATAAAAAGTGAAAATGGCGCTTATTTCGAGAAATCAAAACCAGCGGCTACTTCAAATAAGGATATTACACCGGAAAATGTTAACAAGCTTTGGGAAAAAAGCCTGGCGGCAGCAAAATATTTTATTTAAGAATGGATGCTGCGGTACCCCTGATCACACTTCTGGTATCATTCTTCAATTGTAAAATAAAGAGTATATAACACGCTTTAGCTGAAAAGTAACAGCCTGGAATGTTTGTGATTGCCTCCCTTTTATATTCTACATCCATTCATGATTTAACCATTGTTACATCACTAACACAGCGGCACCGCTAATATTACCATTGCGAACAGCATCTAAAGCCTCATTGGCCTTTTGCAGCGGGAACAGTGTTGTTTCTGTTTTTATCTTGATTTTTCCCGCAAGCGTAAAGAAGTCGTCGCCGTCTTTGCGGGTTAGATTGGCGACAGAACGGACGGACCTTTCCTCCCAAAGGAGTTGATAGGCAAATGAGGGGATGTCACTCATATGTATTCCGCCACAGACAACAGCGCAACCTCTATCAATGTCCAGTAATGCTTTAGGAATAAGCTGGCCAACAGGGGCGAAAATAATAGCGCCATCTAATATCACTGGCGCGGGCTCACTTGAATTACCTGCCCATGTTGCCCCCATTCTGGTTGCAAATGACTGGGCCTCAAGGTCACCATCCCGTGTAAAAGCATAAATTTTTTTTCCTTCTTGTTTGGCTATCTGTACCAGGATATGTGCAGCTACACCAAAACCATAGAAGCCTATGTGTTTTGCCGCTGGCCCAACCATTTGATAAGAACGGTATCCGATTAAACCGGCGCAAAGTAACGGTGCCGCTGAAGGGTGCCTGTAATGTGGCGCAAGATGAAAGCAGTATTTTTGGAACGCTACGGTATATTCGGCATAACCACCATCGATAGTGTAACCTGTAAAAAGCGCATTTTCGCAAAGGTTTTCCTGATCCTTGAGGCAGTATTTACATTGCCCGCAAGTATAGCCTAACCATGGTACACCAATGAGGTCACCTAATTTTAGTGTGCTTACTCTGCTGCCTACTTTTACAACAGTTCCAACAATTTCATGCCCCATTATCAGCGGAAGTTTGGGAGCTGCAAGTTCGCTGTCCATTATATGCAGGTCGGTGCGGCACACCCCGCAGGCAATGATCCTGATCAGCACCTGCTCATCATTAGGTACCGGCAATGGCATTGTTGTATAAACCAATGGTTGGCCTGCTGCTTCCATTACCATCGCCTGCATCGTTTTGGGCAAGGGAGGTCGACTCTTATACTGTTGGGGAGATTTTCCGGCGTGGTCAGCTGTTTCTATTAATTTCTTGTTTATCATGGTCATGTAACTTATTCAACGATCAATTCATTTTTAATCATTAAAACACCCGGCGCATTCCATGCGATCTTTTCAGCTTCTTCTTTTTGATAGAATGACTGTACTGTGCCGTTAAGCGTTATCATATTCTTAAAAACGGTAACCCGGATTTTTTGATCAACAGTGGCAGCGTACCGAAGTAACGCGTGTTCGATCGTCTTTTTTTCCAATTGCTCTTCTGGCTCAGCGGCTAATAAGAGATTGTTGGTAAAAATCTTGATACCCCTTACGTTACTCATTAATTTTTTAGCGGACTCCTTCTGAAAGTTATAGATCACTTCACCATCAAGGGTCACGTGTCCATCCTCGACCTTAACCGTTAACCGGTCAATTGGAACAAATTCAATTGCAGGGAATCGAGTACCGATTTGGCAATAGCCTCATCACTAACCTCGTCATGGGTACCTAAATTAACGGTCATGTGCTCTGCTATAGCTTTCACGCCAGCAATACTTTTAGTAACAGTTTCAACACGTAACTTATCCAGAAAACTGTGCATTACACCGGATAAGGTTACCAGGCCATCTTGGGCAATTACATCAACCTGCGCGTTTTTCAATAACGGATCCCATTTCAGGGCATCCTGAATGTCTTTTTGTAACTCGCGGTCGTTTTTCATTTATGCAGCATGAATTGATGAAAAGTAAAATTGAGTTTTTAAGAAGTTTATCCGTTACGTAATTCTATGTTTTAGTTACATCATTCACACTTGAATCACCTTGCCCATTGCAAACAATTATCTGTATTTCAATTATTTATATACAATTATTGTGATATATGTCATCAAATCAGCTGACTATCGTCAGTTAGCTTATAAGGTTAAATATTTAGGTTTGGTATATGATTAGCAGCAGAAAAGATTTGTTCGGGTATGAACCAGATCCGGAATATTCATTACCGGTAGCCTATTTTTCCATGGAGTACGCCATCGATCAGGCGTTAAAGATCTACAGCGGGGGCCTTGGGTTTTTGTCGGGATCACACCTGCGAAGCGCCTTTGAGTTAAAGCAGAACCTGATCGGCATTGGAATGTTATGGAAGTATGGTTACTATGATCAGCAAAGGGATAGCAATGGGCTGATGAAACCCGGCTTTGTCGAAAAGGATTACTCATTCCTGCAGGATACCGGAGTGATGTTCACGCTACAGGTTCATAATGCACCGGTGCATGTCCGGGCCTTTCTGCTGAAGCCGGAGATCTTCGGGGCGGCACCGCTTTTTTTGCTCAGCACAGATGTTCCCGAAAATGATGAACAGTCCCGTTCGATCACGCATTGCCTGTACGACGCAAATGAGGCTACCCGGATTGCTCAAAGCATCGTTTTGGGTATTGGCGGTGCCATGCTGCTTGATCAGCTTAATCTTACTCCTGAGATCTACCATCTTAATGAAGGCCATGGGGTAGCATTAAATTTTTACCTTTATGATAAGTATAAAACACTTGAAGATGTACAAAAACGGATTGTCTTCACAACGCATACGCCTGAAAAAGCAGGTAACGAAGAACACAGCTTCGACCTCCTCGACGAGATGTCCTTTTTCTATCACCTCAACAAGCAGCAAGCCCGGATACTTTTAGGCATGGAAGGCGTTAATTTCAATTTTACGCTGGCCGCATTAAAATTTGCCCATAAGGCTAACGGTGTTTCCAAAATGCACGGCGCAGTTGCCAAAAATATGTGGGCGGGAAAGCCCGGAGTATGTGAGATCATATCCATCACCAATGCGCAAAACAAAACTTACTGGGTGGACCCACTGATTGACAGGGCCATAGCTGATCAGGATGAACCGGCTTTCAAAACCCGCAAAACAGCGCTAAAAAAACAACTTTTCAAAATAGTGGCAGACCAGTGTGGTAAACTTTTTGATGAAAACAAGCTTACCATTGTGTGGGCAAGGCGGTTTGCCGGTTACAAACGTGCGGATCTGATCATGCAGGATTGGGAGCGGTTTTTGAAACTCATCAGCAGCACTCAATATCCTGTACAACTGATCTGGGCAGGTAAACCCTATCCGGAAGATTCGGAAGGTATTGATCTGTTCAACAGGATCATCAGTAATGCCAAGCCATTGGCTAACTGTGCCGTGCTGACCGGATATGAACTGGAATTATCGTCATGTTTAAAAAAGGGTGCCGATGTATGGCTTAACAACCCGAGAATGTTCCATGAGGCTTCCGGAACAAGCGGAATGACGGCAGCGATGAACGGAGCCATTAATTTAACTATGCCGGACGGATGGGTTCCCGAATTTGCCAGGGATGGTGAAAATTGTTTTTTGATCCAGCCTGAGATACAGGAACAGCCTGAAAGACAAATAGACAGGCTGGAAAATAACAGCCTTATGGATATATTGGAAAAAACGGTGTTGCCCATTTATTATTCCGACCATAAAAAATGGTTCAATATCCTTACAAAAGCGGCAGTTGATATTAACCCGGAATTTGACTCCGGACGCCTGGCCAGGCAGTATTATGAATTGATGTATAAGGTTTTATTGCCGGAGGAAGTTAAGGAACAGATGCAATTATCTTTCGAGTAATTGAAAATGAACACTATAGGACTGGTACTTTCAGGTGGTGGTGCAAGAGGAATCGCCCATCTCGGTGTATTGCAGGGAATTGAGGAAATAGGTATTAAACCAAAGGTTATTTCCGGCGTTAGCGCAGGGGCTGTGATAGGGGCACTTTATGCAGCTGGATATACGCCCAGGCAAATATTGGGTATAGCGAAAAACCATTCGCCGACAAATATAGTCACGGCGGTCATAACTGCAGGTGGCCTTTTTTCACCGGAAATTTTGAAAGGGGTATTATTAGAGGCCATACCGCAAAATAGTTTCGAATCGCTAAAAATTCTATTATTTGTGACCGCTACAGATATCGGAAACTGTAGCAGCATAACGACTTCTAAAGGCGTTTTGTGTGATGTGCTTGTTGGTTCAGCAGCAATCCCGGCCTTGTTTGATCCGGTTCCCTATCAGCACCGGCTCCTCGTAGACGGTGGAGTGCTCAATAATTTCCCGGTTGAATGCCTGGCCGGTAATTGCGACAAGCTCATCGGATCGCATGTCAACAAACTTTTAAGCAGTAAAAGCGGCCCTTTCTCCAGGCTACAGGTTTTGGAAAGATGTTTCCATTTGGCTATAGCCGACAAGGTATTGGCACAGGCAAAATTTTGTGATATTTTGATTGAACCTCAGCTTCCTCAATACAATATGTTTGAAATGAAATATGCAGAGGAGATTTTTGAGATCGGGTACCGGTGCGCGATGATGCAGAAGGAAAGTCTTCTACTACTCACAAAGTGATGAAAGTCACGTCTGCTCATGTTGCCCGTCAGCTCCTGCCTGCCAATAAAAAACAAACTTTACTTTATTGGCAAAATCATTAGCACAGATGCGGTATCATATTTTAACGACGGACTACGATGGCACCATTGCCGAGAATGAAAAAGTTTCTCAGGCAACGCTAGAGGCCTTGTTAAGGCTTAAGGCCACCGGAAGATATCTCATCCTGGTGACCGGGCGCGAACTCGGGCCTTTGCAGGCTATATTTCCTGAGTATACCATATTTGATTTAATTGTAGCAGAAAACGGCGCATTGATCTATAATCCGGCAAATCTGCAAAAGATATTGCTGGGCGAACGGCCAACGGATTCTTTTATCCAGGCGCTAAAAGAAAAAGGTATTCCGTTGTCGGTTGGCGAAGTCATCGTAGCAACCTGGGAACCGCACCAGGATGCTGTACTGGAAGCCATTAAAGTTGCAGGGCTGGAACACCAGGTGATCTTTAACAAGGGAGCAATTATGATCCTGCCGCCCGGTGTCAATAAAGCCACCGGTCTGCATCGGGCGCTCAAAGAATTGAACCTGTCTGAACATAATGCCGTAGCAGTGGGTGATGCTGAAAACGACAATGCCATGCTGCAAGTTGTGGAATGTGCCGTTGCTGTAGGCAATGCTTTACCACAGTTAAAAGCTAACGCAGACTGGGTAGCGCCCGGCGAGCGTGGCGAAGGGGTATCGGAGTTGATCAGCCAGATCATCCTGGATGATCTGGCTATCCTTGATCCAAAGCTATCAAGGTATTATCTTGAAATAGGCAAACAAGCGGATGGGGCTTCCTATGAAATTAGCCCTTATGGAAATAACATCTTGCTGGCGGGTACATCCGGCTGTGGCAAAACAACGCTTGCGGCAGCTTTTATAGGAAAACTTATTGAAAAAAAATACCAGTTTTGTCTGATAGATCCGGAAGGTGACTACCAGGACTTAGCTGGTGCAATTACCATTGGTGATAGCAGTCAGCCTCCTTTGATTGATCATGTTATTAAAGTGCTCAGCCAGCCAGCCGAAAATGCTATCGTCTGTTTCCTTGCAATTCCCTTAAGCCATCGCCCCGTCTATTTCAAAAAACTAAGGTGTGCGCTTACAGAGTTGCGTAAAAATACCGGGCATCCGCACTTTATCATCATTGACGAAGCGCATCACTTAATGCCAAAAGAAAATACGGTAAACTTTAATGATTTTCCGGAGGATTTCACCAACATTTTTGCGATAACGACGCAACCAGACCTGCTTTGTCCGGATTTTTTAAAAAGAATCAACGTGGTGCTGGCAATGGGCGAATCACCAGCCCAAACGATCGTGTCGTTTGCAGTTGCTTCGGGTAACGAAATAATCCTTCCGGACACAGGGAAATTTCAAAAAAGGGATGTGTTGGTTTGGCGAAAAGAACCGGGCAGTATATCTGTTATAAAAAGCAGTGAGCCAGGTCAGTTCCTGATGCGCCATAAAAGAAAATATGCCAGTGGGGACATGTATTCCAATAGCTTTTATTTCACGGGGCCATCACACAAGCTAAATCTGAAAGCCAATAACCTGATGATCTTTATACAAATGGCTGCAGGTATAGATGATGAGACCTGGCTTTATCATTTGCACCGGCACGATTATTCGAAATGGTTCAGGAATTCTGTGAAAGATCCGAAACTGTCCCTACGTTCGGAGGCCATAGAAAACGACGAACCCAATGCTGCTTTATCCCGTAAGGAGATTTTCAGTCTGATCTTAAACAGGTATACGCTTCCTGCTTAGTGTGAACCATGCAATGGGATCACAGAGTTATATAAAGAATAAGTACGCTACCGGTATCACCTTTACTCGGCGTTTATACTTTTCTGCCTTTTAAATCGGTGTAGTTAATTAAATCAGATCCATGCATTTCAACGTAAAGCGCTCCAGCGGGGAGATCAACAGCGTTTACCGTATAAAACGGCGAAGATCAGTTTCGTGTTCTTGCCGAAAATGCCCTCGTAACAAAAAAATAAAGATTGAAACAAATTGACTGTCAATTGTTATATCTGCATCAATTCAGTTAATAAGCGGATAGCAAGGCGTACATGCAGTGATCCGATATATTACTTTCCTTTTGACCTTGTAACACATTCTAATATATTATGACCACCTATAAGAATATACAGCCTTTAAGTGCTGAAGCACTTTTCGACCTTTTAAAGAAAGAATTTACCAATGAGATCAACACTAAACTCGATTCCAGCGTAAATGTTGAGTATGCCCATGTTTACGATGTGATCAATGTATCATTCCCTGAAATTATTGAAGGTACGGTGTTCACCATTTTGGTAAACGACAATGAGATCGAGTTAACCAATAACAGCAATAGTTTAGAATACAATACTGAACTGTTAGAGGAGCAACTTGCAGCGTTCCTTAATGACAAATGCAGTTAATTCATTCCACTTAATTTATACTAGATAAATACAAATCATGGAACAAAATCCACAAGATAAGTCGGTGTTGATGCACATTAAAGAACTTACTGAAAAAGAAGAAAATTTATATGGAAATCCTGATCTAAGCGAAGATGATATCAAGGAAATGCACCGTGTTAAATCTGAGCTTGACCAATATTGGGACCTTTTGAGGCAACGAAGAGCATTTCGCGATACAGGAGATGACCCCAACCGAGCTAAAATGCGTTCGAGTGATACAATTGAAAATTACAATTAAAAATAAACGATGTCTGCGAGGGTGCGGATGGTGAGAAATGGATTTTTACAAAGCGACAAAAAACTAAAACGGCCACACATATTCCATTGTTACAAGAGGCTGTGAGGTTAATGGAAAATACCATAATCATCCAAAGTGCATTGTCACCAACCTTGCTTTTCCTGTGCTAACTAACCAAAAAATGAATTCTTACCTTAAAGAAATAGCTGATTGCTGTAGTATTAAGATAAATTTAACGTTCCACATCGCCAGACACATTTGCGACTACCATAACGCTAAGCAATGGCGTACCCATCGAATCGGTTTCGAAAATGTTAGGTCATTCTAACTTGATCCAGACTCAACACTATGCAAAGACATTAGATATTAAGGTAGGGCAAGACATGAGTAAACTTAGAAACTTATTTAGTGAAAAAGAGAGTTAACATTATATTTATAAAATGCATCTCATCAGTATTATAAACACATTTTGAGCGGTGGGATTATACCCACCGCATCCAGGTGCGGATTGTCGCGGCTAAAGCGCTTATTCTCAAGGGTATTCTCTGCCCGCATCGAAATGAAAACCAAGCAGTTTAGTATCTCGCAAGATTTGAATCGCAGGACAAATGATCGTAAACCCTTAGTGGGCTTTAAAGCATGCTAACGTAAAATTTCACCCTAAGCAACAGTATCATAATCTATTACTTTAATTTTGTCTGTTGTAAGCTTTAATGAATGAACACGTTAATTGAATTGGTACAAGCTTACGGGCTTTGGATAATATTTCTCATCACGCTATTACAGAGCGTTGGCTTGCCTTTACCTGCGTTTGCGATCCTGATAGTTACGGCAGCAGTCACACCTCCTCATACCTTAAATATTATTTCGCTAGCACTTACCGCAATATTCGGAACTTTAACTGGTGACATTATCTTATACTTCGCCGGTAAAAAATTAGGAACGAGTGTACTAGGAAAACTGTGCAGAATTTCTTTATCACCCGACTCTTGCGTCAAAAGTAGCGGAGATATATTTAATCGTTACGGCCCTCCTGCGTTGACCGTCGTAAAATTCGTTCCCGGCCTCTCTACCTTAGCTCCCGTAGTAGCAGGTGTTTATGCCATGTCGATGTCTTCTTTCATAGGCTACTCGATAATTGCCGGTGCAATTTACAGTATTGCTGCTGTTAGCCTTGGAATGCTATTTCGTCATGAAATCGGTAGCTTAATTACTACACTTACAAAATTCGGAAAGTTTGGTATTGTGATCGTAATTATTTTATTTGTTATCTACCTTTTTGCAAAATGGTTGCAGCGATATCTCCTTATCAGACAATTCAAAACTGACTGTGTAACGGTCAATGATCTGCTTGATTTGATTCAGAAAAGAGCTAATCCAGTAATATTCGACGCACGCCCTGCCGACCAGCGTACGAGGAACGGGTTCATCCCCGGTTCTATCTCTATAAGCGACAATAATTTAAATGAGATGGCTAATCTTTATTCGGAACATGCAGAAATAATAGTCTATTGTTCTTGCCCAAACGAACTCACCGCGGCAAAATATGCTCATAAATTACGCAAAAATGGCTTAAAAAGGATAAGACCTTTACTGGGCGGCGTGGAAGAATGGGCAAAATCCGGTGGAGAAATTTCTTTCAGTTGAGGTCGCAGATAAGTTCAATAATTATTAATTCGATAAGTGTTTTTATTTCCGGTGCTATTCATAGGCGAACCCTCAACAGATATTTACAGCTATTATAATAAGCCCGCTAAATCTTCTGGCAGACAAATTAAATAGTGCTATCCCTGTTGCTTGGCCGCTTACCCTGTTCATCTATTCGCTTCTCTGCATGGCTTTACCGTTAGAAGGCTTAATGCAGAGAGGAAAGAAGGGGCGCTTTTCCCGGCATAAGAATTATTTGCTCTCGGGCGAGTAAAAATTGATCTGGATTTCACTTTTTACTTGTACCAGCGTATCGTTCTTACCGATTAAAAGAAATTTTGCGATGGCATTTCGGGTGGCTTCTAATTCAGCAATTTTTTGTTCTACTTCAGCAACATCCCCTTCATTGCATTCAAGAATCTGCATAAGTTGTCGGTTGTGATACAAAATCTTCTCATTATACAGCGTATTGATAATAGATTTTGCATCTGCAATTTTAAAAGTGCCGGTAATTAAAGGAAAAGAATTGATTGTTTGCATATCGGTTAATGTTGAGTTTGATATCTAATGTGCTATACAAATTTACTCAGCGTTATCCATAAGTTATTATTTATAATTTTTATGCTATGTATAAGTATTTTTATAAAGAATCTTTATGATTAGCCTGGTCCCTCGTCTAACATAAACAATAGAAATCATTAATGCCTGCAAGAGCATTTATCAATAAAATTTAACTAGACATGTTATTAATACTTATATATCCGGCAATATGTATAAATTGTACTAATGAATTACACTTTACATCAATTACAGGTTTTTTTAAAGATCGTCGAGACCAAAAGCATTACAAAGGCAGCTAATGAATTATATTTAACCCAGCCGGCGGTATCTATACAGTTAAAAAATTTTCAGGATCAATTTGATATCGCGCTTACGGAGGTTCTCGGAAAACAACTTTATGTGACCGATTTCGGGAAGGAAATTGCGGGAATGGCCGAAAGAATTATCCAGGAAGTTGAAGCGATTAACTATAAGACACAGACTTATAAAGGCATCCTTTCAGGGCGTTTGAAATTGGCCATTGTTTCTACAGGAAAATATATTATGCCGTACTTCCTGACCGGCTTTATCAAACATAACCCAGCCGTAGATCTTACTATGGATGTAACCAATAAAGCTATGGTTATCTCCAGCCTCGAAAACAATGAGATAGATTTTGCACTAGTCTCTTTATTGCCGGATAAACTTCAGGTGGAACAGGAGATATTGCTCGAAAATCATCTTTATTTAGTCGGAAATAAGGAGGAAAAATTCTCTTCCAAACCGTACAAAAGATCAATATTCGATAGCCTTCCAATGATCTACCGAGAGGCTGGTTCCGGCACCCGCTCAGTCATGGAAAACTTCCTTGAAAAAAGCAAGATAACTGTTAAAAAGAAAATGGAATTGACCTCCAACGAAGCCGTTAAACAAGCTGTCATAGCCGGATTAGGGTATTCGATCATGCCGCTGATCGGGATTCATGGAGAGTTAGTTAACGATAGCCTACAGATCATACCTGTAGAAGGATTACCCGCAAGATCCACATGGCGTCTGATTTGGTTAAAAAACAAAAAACTTTCGCCAACTGCATGGGCGTTCTTGGAATACATCAGGAAAAACAAAATAGAGATCCTGCATGATAATTTCGGATGGGTGGAAGAATTTAATAAAGAATAAATTAAGTGAACTTCCTACTCGTAATAACCTGATATCTCGTCTAATGTATTTTAGGGATTACAGTAGTTACAATACTGTGGGTCTTCCAATTTGATCCCGTGCGGATACGTTTTTTTTTCTTCGAAATTGCATTTGGAGCACCTGTAAATATAATACAAGGTGCTATTTGTTGGATATCTGCAAAGATTACACGGCAGACCTCGCACCACTTCGACAACATCAAAACCAGGTAAGTCACATTTAGGGCATTGATAAAGAATCTTTTCGACCAGCTTTCTTGTTACGATTTCGATCACCTCCATCCGTGTTGGATTATTCATGGCACGCATATCTGTTTCCAAAAACACATGCCCGAACAATTTTAAATAGTCCGAACACCTGTCTTCCAGTTCAGCCCAAGTATGAATGCCTTTTAAAAGATGAGCTATGTCCTGTTTTTCTTTGCGCAGAATAAGCGCATGCGACGGAAAATGAACCGCTTGGGCAAACGCTTTAGCGTCTGCCCAATTTTTGCATAGGCCTCCGGCAAAGTTTGTTTTAGTGCTCACCTCACGGGCTTTTACTTCGATGCCATTCTTAATGTCAAGGAAAACCACGATCTCATCGTCTGCCGGAACAAAAAAAAGCGAAGGATGCGCGCCGAAAGATCCTTCGCTGGCAATGGCAAGGTCACAATGATAGGCCTGACACGCCGCATTAGCTTTGATTCGCGCTGCTTCAACCGGGTCAGCCTCCCGCTCAATTTCCCCGCTAAACGTTCCGTATTGATCGGTATCGAAATATCCCGGAATAATAATTTTCACACCTAAAGTCTGCTCCAATAATGGCGCAATTACCTTTTCCTTGCCGTGCATAGTAGCAATCACGAGGGTGCGGTATTTAAATAGTTCAACTGCCATTTACTAATCCTAATAAGACTAAACGGCAATAATCTGATCTGATTTTTCAAAAGCTATAAAAGTCCATTCACCATTGTTTTGGTAGCGATTTATTTGATTAGACGTTAATGGGTCGATGACCATTAAATATATCCACTCGTTCTCGATCAGCGACTTTAGCTGCTTGTTTTTATTCAGAATTTCCTCTACCCGAAATAATGGAGCCTGGATAATTACCGATAATCTAAGGGGCTGGTGAAAAATTTCTTGATCAGATATATTTACTGATTGGAGGGGAAGACCTATCTTTAAATCGCCCCCGTTTCCTTGAACCACACCGAACTTACCCGTAACATTATGTGTTATTTTTGATCCACCCCCAAACTTGTTATTGTCGACTGTAGAAAAATAATAATGGTTATTGATCCATTGGGTAACCACCATTGGCCCCTGCATGATGGATTCGAGGAAGTTTCCCTGCTCGTCCATTTCCCATTCATACGAATGCAGAAAACATCTGTTTTCCAGGTCAATATCCTTTGTGAGATTCCGTGGGGCAATAATAAAACTGGCATTACCGGCCAATCCCCATTCGGGCCTGGTCTCTGCCCAGCTTCCAACTTTTTTATACGCCTCTTGTAAGGCACCTTCTTTAGATCCTGATCTTTCAGCGATTGCAGACTGTTGGATTGCTATGAGATCCGATTTTAACGACCTAATAAGACGGTGATGAGATTCAGGAACCTCAGCGTCGAAAAGGACGATCTCTTCCGTGGCTGTATCATGTTCTGCGCCAATAAAGAAGGTATTATCGGGGATATCAATATCAAATTTCTCTTTTAATATAACCCGTACTTCCGGCTGATTAGCTAATTTAGCTAACATTCTGGCGTTATGGCGCCCCGGGCTTGCCGCACATGCACCACAGTCAAGACTTGAACCAAATGGATTGTTGGCTGAATGGCTTCCATGCCCTGCAAGGATGACTACTGGAGCGAATGTTTTCCATCCCAGCATCTGGAACGCGGATCGTACAATTGATATTTTTTCATCCGTTGAGATCGTTTCCACATTTGCATCGTCCTGTCCACAATGGTGAATTTCGGGAGCGCAGCTACCCTCATGGCCGTCTATACTATTAAACGGATTGCCGGTAGAATGAGCAGGGAAAAGGGTTCTCCATAATAACTTGCAACCGTAAAAAAGTCCCGCCCCTTCAACATATCCAAAAGCGGAAGGAAGCATATTCTTTAAACGATTTAACAGAGAGTTCAAAAGTTTCGCATCCTCTTTTTGCTTTTTGTATCGGGCAAATTCTTTTGTTTTACCCGTATCAGCTGTCTCAGAAATTATATAGGCAGACTCCAGGATTGGGGGGCATGATTTTCTAACGAGGCCCGATACCGGGTCTTGATAGTCCGTTGCGATCCCAAAAAATCCTGCATAGCCAAAGGTTTCATAATCGCCTTTCGCCTCAACGTGCCGTCTGATCAATTCTGATCTGGTATCAATACAAAATACCAGCTGTGCTAAAGCGGAGTTTTTATTGCCCGGTGCGATCTCAACATTTGGCAAGTTTTTATAAAGCCTTCCAGCTAATTTATTTTGCCAGCTCTTTTCCCAGGCCTTTAGCCAAATATATTGTAGTTCAGCAAATTTGGATGGCTCATCTACAGCGTTGTCAGCTACAATTTTCACATCGATCTGTCTCGCTATCCATAAGCGGACAGCAAGATAGTCTTCTAAAGTAATGGGATATTTTTGCTGCCATTCAGAATTTGCTGTCATGCGATATTTAATGTATCCTGTCCAGCCGGGTAATGCGGCAATATGATTTTTAAAAATATCCAGATACTCTTGAGGAGTGTAACTTGCCAATACCGATGCTAACGCTTCGTCAGCAGTAACTGGAATTTCGTTGATCGATTTTATGGCAAGCTCCCGGTCATAGATTGCTAACTCACGCCAGGCAGAAAAAAAACCTTTTGATTTGCCCGGCATTTCCCATTCTGCCAGCCCTTCGTCCATAAAAACACTGAGCCATTTCGATAAAAGCCTGTCAAGCTCATGACTTTTATTTTTTGACAGACCATAAACTTCCGATTCCAATTCACCCAGATAGGTTTCCGGTAGTTGATAAAGATGGGCTTCTTCGAGCATATCCCGGATTATATCCCTATCTATTTCACCATGCTCCCATGCCTGGTGAAACATACTGCCTGAAGGTAGAGTACCAGCTTCAGTATATTTTTTGGCTTCTTGTATTGCTTGTTTAAAAGGTGTTCCTTCGTATCCGGATAAGGGGTTGGAGGTGACAAAACTATAGAGAGGCCAGGTTTTCCCAACAACTGAAGATGCTTCCTGAATACTGTTGCTAAAATCGTTTTTCGTCATATAGATTCGTTCTTAAACATTAAAATCGTTTTTTTATAGGGCTGTGAGCTATTTAACAGTTTGACATAGATCCAGGGTACCTTACGGTAGACGCCGAGTTTCATGATAAAGAAGCTGGCGATGAATAAAATTCCTATTAGGATATGTATCATAGACAGCGGTAAGGGTGCGTCTATACCTGGCATATCACCCATCAATTTGGTAACAACATTATAGATGAGTGCGTAGCAGCCTATCCCTGTAAAAAACATAATGGGAGGCCATAATAGCTTTTGCCAAATAGACAAGGAATGTTGTTTTACGATATTGTAGGTTACCTGCCCAACGGTAATTGCAACTGTAACTGTTAGAAAAACACCACTATCCATAGCGTTACCCTTGCCGGTTAGTGTAGCGAATAAACAGGCGCCCAATAGGCCAAATACAAACACAGCTATGGCCTGTAATGGCCTTATCCGGATCGGTAGCGGATCGATTGGCACAGAGGCTTCAATATTTTCCCCGGAAGAAAGAAACAGGTAAGCCTTGTAAAACCCGTGCAGGATCAAGTGCGCTACTGCCGCGTTAAAAAAACCTAAACCGCATTGCATGATCATAAAGCCCATCTGGGCGATAGTCGAACAAGCTAATTTATGCTTAATACTCGTTTGGAGCAGTTTCGTAAACTGGGCAGCTATGGCAGTAACACCTCCAATGATAAATAACAGCGGCAGCGTTCCGGTCGTAAATAATAGGGTAGAAAATAAGGTTAGCAGAATGCCGGAACCATTAACGAAGCCGGCATGCATGAGTGCGGATGCGGGGGTTGGGGCCGTCATGGCTGAAAGCAACCAGCGGTGGAAAGGATATATGGCAGACTGAATGATGGCTGCCGTAATAATAAAAAGCGCTGAATTAGTTAGTATTGGTTTCGACAGGTTTAGCAATGCAGCGATAATTCCGCTAATCATAAAATTGCTTGATTTAAAAGCCAGTAGTAGTACGCCAATGCTTAAACACACACCCGACAACAGGAAATATTTTTGTGCGAATTTCGACGCTTCTTTTGCCTCTCCCCAGTCCTTATCTGAACCGATGAGCCTTGCCATAAAAAAACCCATTGCAAACCATGAAAAAAGCAGTAACAGGACATGCTCACTGGCGACGAATAGCATCACTGATATTGTAAAACCCAAGGTAAGATAGACGAAACCTGCCCGGTAAGTAAATCCATTCAGATACCTCCTGCTGTAGGTTAGAACTATCGCGGCGAAAAAGGTTACTATTGTCCAAATCAGTATCGTAAATCTATTGATCCGGATTATGCCCAAATTATCCCAATGTGTTTGATCATGGTTCAGAGCCAAAAAGCAGAGGTTGCAAAAAAATAATAGCCAAACACAGTTATTTACGAAAGGATATACACGATCAAATACTAATTTTTTATTTAAATGGACACTTACTTCTGAATGTTCTTTTTTTGCTTTCATTTAATGGATTGAGTTTGATTTGTAACCCAGTACAAACCTCTCAAACATCAACCATATATTATTATTTATAATTTATATGATATACATTAATTAATTTAATGCTTTTTGTATTCGATACGAAATTATGCAGATAAAATTTGGCTATTAGCTAAATAATTAATCCATATGTATAAATTGATTAATTTCCGGTTAAAACAAATAGTTAGATTGTAATTATAATGAAGTTAATATCTATAATAAGAATGAAAATGGTACCATTTTTCCAAAAATCATGTTTTGTAAAGTTGATGCTAAGGGCATGCTGACAAGTACTTAAATCGCTAGTCAGGCATGTTTCGGATTATTTTTCCCTTTTGCTGTTAATACATTTTAATATCATCTATTTATAAGGTTTCTACAACAAATCGTAAACTAGAAATAAAACATAAGAAGTCAAGTTTTGTTCAATTCTAAGAATACCTGAAATTTAAATATCATGTCAAAAACTATTTTAATTACCGGCGCATCTTCAGGGCTTGGGAAAGCAACCGCAATTTTATTTTCTGAAAATGGTTGGGATGTTATTGCTGCGATGCGTAAGCCTGAAGAGGAAAAAGATCTGTTACGATACAGCAATATCGAGCTGATTAAATTGGATGTCACCAATGTAAATGAAATCCAGAAGGCTGCTGAACAGGTAATTCTTAAAGCAAAACTAGATGTAGTTTTCAATAATGCAGGTTACGGGTTGGTTGGGCCTCTTGAAGGTACTTCCGATGAACAGGTTATCAACGAAATAAATACAAATCTGCTAGGTGTGATAAGGGTGACTAAAGCTTTTATTCCATTTTTTAGAAAACAAGGTAAAGGACTTTTCATAACTACCACCTCAATCGGGGGCTTAGCAGCTTTTCCCTTTAATTCTGTATATCATGCAACTAAATGGGCTCTTGAAGGTTGGAGTGAGAGTATGGCTTTTGAACTTGAGGAGTTTGGTATCGGAATAAAGACGGTTTCCCCGGGAGGTATAAAAACTGATTTTGCAGGGCGCTCGCTTCAATTTGCGCAACATGAAGCCTATGCGGGGTCTATAGGAAAAGTAATGAAAGCATTTGGTGACCCTGCGCGTGCCGAAAATTATTCAACGGCCGAACAAATTGCAGGAGTTGTTTTTGAAGCAGCAACCGACGGTAAAAAACAGTTGCGTTATATTGCAGGCAAAGACGCCAAAATTCTTTACGCAAAACGCTTGGAAGTTGGGGATGAGGAATTCAGAGCGCAGATTAAGACTAGTTTTTTAGAATAGTTGATGTAAATCCGGCTTCTAAAAATAAATTTTTTCTATAAGAATGTATAAGTGTTTCTCTGCCTAAATGTAGGTAGGCACTCGCTGATCAGAAAATTAATTCATCTGAATTTTTTTAAAAATATTCTGACGATCTTACGCATTGCGTACATTCTTTAGACACGATACTTCAAAATGTATATAACATCTTTTGCCTAATTTATTTTTAGCTACAATTCTGGGAGAACGTAAATAATGAACTAAATTATAATTATAGATCTTTTATCCTGTCTGACAGCTTTAATTTTTTAGTCAAAAATTCGCCTACTTTTAAAGGGTTAAACCTAGAACCAATAAAGAAATTTTGTGTTTTCACGAACATCTTATGGAAACTTTGCTTATTTTGCTTTTCCAGGAAGCGGCGAAGCTGGTATACATCCGGTTTTAATATCCAAAGCTTCCAAGATTTAACAGCATAATACTTAAAATTCCTTCCATGGTATACCAAGCTTAATATTTCCGCTATTTTATTCCCAGTTAAAAAATCCGCTATGAGATCGATAGTCATTTTCTTATAAGTGCCTGGATTTTTGAAGATAATTCCAGCACCCCTGGCGATGTCTGCCAGGGCAATGTAAGGCACGAGCGTCTCCCCACTATAATTTCCTTCGATTTTTCTTTTATTAGGCTGGATTTTAATATTTTCCATAAATAATGCACAGCGAAGGATTGTAAAAGAAATGCCACGAAGCCTGATCAGCCGCTCGATTTCAACTTTACTATCTATAAAATTGACGCCTGTCAGCTCATTTCCCGTTCGAATAAAAGAACTAAATACGAGGTGATAAACCCCACACTGCTGGCATGTCCAAAGAATATTTTTGGCCTGGATTATTTCACTTGTGATATCATAATTTTTTTTTGTGGCCGACCATGGCTGTGTAACTCCAAACACCCCATAGGCACCTGTGAATGGCTCAATTAACGAAACCTGGCTGTTGGTATCGGCTTTGAAGATTCGGGCACCCATAGTTGCTAATTGTTTCGCAGCACGGGAATCGGGATCACGTGTAAGCGCAACTACTTCCCAGCATTCCTCTCTGAGCAGATATCTCGCAACCGCACCGCCCTGGTTACCGGTAGCTCCGCAAACTACTATTTTTCGTTTTAGCGCGGATGTCATGGAAGCTTTTGGTTTTGATAAGTCTGCTGTTTCACAATTATTCTCAAGTTTCAATAAATGAATTTTTTATCCATGTACTTTTCAGTGAGTGCTGCATAATCTATACCGTTTGATGAAATGATCATGTTTAAGCGAAATACTATATGAGAAGAATGACGTGTAACGAAATTTCGTATTCCGGGCGGTGAAGGTTACGAGATTTCGTAAACCCTTCAATCGCTAACCAAATCTTCTACCGGGAAAATTAGATTGGCTAAGAATTATTATTGATCAATTGGAGTCAGCATGACCAACAAATTGTTCAAGTAGTAGTCGATTCAAAAGGCGTGACCACCGATACCATGGGCGCAAAACTGTTCGACCTTAAAAAACAACCTGTGGTACCTATTGATATAGGTATCGAAATTATTGAACAGGCCTGTTTATTGCTGTGCGAAAACCAAAAGAGCTTATCCAAAACCCAAATTTGATTATTAAATATCAACCATCACATCACCATGGATTCAAAAGAAATTAACCTGGCAGAGGCAAAAGTAAAACCGGTTGTAGATCATTTAAACGATTTACTTGCAAACTACCACATACACTACCAAAAACTGCGCGGCTGCCATTGGAACGTAAAAGGCCATAGTTTTTTTACGCTGCACTTAAAATTCGAGGAACTGTACACCGTTGCCTTAACCACTATAGACGAATTAGCCGAGCGTATACTAACCCTCGGCAAGTCGCCATATAGCACCTTTGCTGATTATATAAGCGAGTCGACTATTAAAGAAATGAATACCATTGGTCTTAAGGATACCCATATGGTGAAAGCGTTACTAAACGATATGCACGTTTTAATTAAAATGGAGCGCGCTATTTTAGAAATTACAGCCAACGCAGGCGATGATGGAACCAATGATATGGTAAATCGCTTTATGCAGTTTAAAGAAAAAACCATCTGGATGCTAAGTGCATTTATTAACGAGGATTGATGACCTTGTAAGGTAAGGTCGTCCACTAATCACATTTATTAACTGTCAACAGGTGTGATTAATTGAGCCTGCATTTTCAGTAATGCAATAAAGAGATTGCTGCGCGCTTTTTCCAAATACGGCAGCCGCAGTCAGGAGCAATTTTTTTGGCTCCAATTTTTATGCGGTTATTTTCGCTTGCTAAAAGTTATTTTTATCTTAGATTGTAAAGGGTTGCAATTTTCATTCCTTTGAAAATCGCCTGACATAGAATTTCGCAAAATCCGCTACTACATCCCAGTGAATGAACTGCCATTTTAAGAAACCTGCACATCAAAAATCCAATCCGAATAAAGATCGATAGCGACCCATTGAACAGGATTCTGAAAGGAATTTTATTCACTATCATAAATTATGAACATGTTTTTATTACGTGTTTAAGAACATCGGACTTTCCTTATTAGCAGCGACTGAAATACATATTTATAAGTTGCTTAAAGTGGTAACTATTGCTGTTACCAGAGAAATTTTCAGGCCAAAAAAAATGATGAAAAAAAAATTATTTATTCGCCTAACAGTTGAACTGTTTCAAGTGGTAGTCAATATGAATAAGACATAATTTACCCCACTCGCTTGCTGAAAGTATTCCAAAGTAACAATGCGGCTGCCATTGTTTAGATGCCGTTGAAGAGACCGCTTTATCCAGAATCTCTAAAAATCTTGTTTTCTCAAAATCGAAGTTGCAATAATTCTCATGGCTGACCGCCATACCGATAGGTAGCTCTAACCCTTTCGGCTGTTCTGAGTAAAGGTCTATAACGATCCACTTGATCAGGCTCCTGGAGAGGAAATTACTTTCATCCGGCAAAAAATAGTAGCCCTGGCCGCTCCCCATTGACAGATTAAGATGATGTAGCATTTGTGCAGCATCCATCTTACCCCAATTTGAATGAGATGATGGGTTAAGTCTTATTAGTCTTCCTTCAAATCTTCGGTAGGTTTTAGCCGAAAAAAAGGCTTCACCGCTTACCCGCTTGGCCACAAAGTATTTCGGGATGTAGCGCAATAACGCCAAAAAAGAATGCCAGAGTTCAGGAGTAAAAAAAGCGTTTTTATATTTCATGACGGATTGTGTAACCATTGATAACCTGCGTGGATCACCTGCCGGAGTTTCCCGTTCGCGGCTTGCAAAAGTCGGAATGATCATCTGAGAAACAATTCACATTTGTTAAGCAATTACTTTTAAAAATTTAATAACCTTATAACACACTAACTTAACTTCGTTGGTCATAGTAAAAATCAAGGCATAGAAATCGCTTAGCAATTAATGTATTTTAAAAAACGCTATGATGGCAAATAAAATCAAAAAATGCAGAATACTGATTGCGGGCGCCGGACCCACTGGATTAATGCTGTCGGCCCAACTGACACGTTTTGGTATAGACCATATTATTATAGACGCAAAAAATGGTCCGACATTGGAATCCCGTGCACTGGTAGTTCAAGCCAGGAGCATGGAAATCTATGAGCAGCTTGGCCTGAGCGACAACGTGGTCAGCCAGGGGCAAAAAGCTTTCGGAGCAAAGTTGTACCGGAAAGGCCAGGCTCATGCGGAGGTCCGCCTCATCAATAGTGATGAAAATTCAACCGAATTTCCCTACCTGATGATGTATGAACGAAGCAAGAATGAGTCACTGCTTTATCAATATGTGAAAGACCATGATCGCGAAGTTGAATGGAATACCAAAATTATAGAAATCATAAATTATAGAAAAACTGTAACTATTCAGGTTAAAATTGGTTAAAACAATTAAAAACAGGGTTATCAACAAATTTGGCTTAGGATTTCGAAAATTAAGAGGTTGTCCACAAAG